>NZ_NKRF01000057.1:0-173333 GCF_003408955.1 Pseudomonas sp. GL93 | reverse complement strand
GCAAGTTAGCGCGTATCGCCTTTTCGCTCATGAAAAATCAAAGCGAGTACCAATCAAAAGCGTTTTTTGGGGCTTCCCCCCAACCATAGAATCTCCCACCTTTTGATCAGTGTTTGCAGGCCTTAATAGCCGTTGCTGCCGTAATCGACCGTAAAAGCGAAGCCTTTGACCCGCTCCACCCCCGTCTCCAACCGTCCGTCGCCATGCAAGCGCAACCAGCGATACCCCGGCGCCTGCTCGCTGACCTGGAAATCCTCACTTCCCGGCGCGAACTGGATACAGGTGGACGGCGAAGCCAGCAGTCGCACACCGTTGCGCTCGCCGTCGATCTCCTGATGCACATGCCCCCAGAGCAATGCCTTGGTCTGCGGGAAGCGCTCAAGCACGGCAAACAGCGCCTCGGGGTTGCGCAGGCCGATCGGCTCCATCCACGCACAGCCGATGGGCACCGGATGATGGTGGAAACACACCAGGTGATGGCGGTCCGGCGCTTCGCTCAAGGCCCGCGCCAGCCGTTGCAGTTGCTCGTCTTGCAAGTCCCCCGGCACCGCCCCGGGTACCGCCGAATCCAGCAGGGTGATACGCCAGTTGCCGATATCCACCACCGGTTCGAGCAAATCACTGTGCATGGCAGCCTGGGCCATAACCTGCGGTTCGTCGTGGTTGCCGGGAATCCAGCGCGCCGGGGCGCCAAGGGGAGCGGTCAAATCGCGAAACTGCTGATAGGACGCCAGCGTGCCGTCCTGAGACAAGTCGCCGGTCGCCAGTATCAGGTCGATGGCCGGCTGTTGCGCGCGCACCAGCTCGACCACCCGCTGCAGGCTTTCACGGGTGTTCATGCCCAGCAGCGTGGCGTCAGCGTCGGCAAACAGATGGCTGTCGGACAACTGCACCAGCAACACGGCATCAGGATTCACGGCGGATACGCTCGGCAAGGCGCTCTCCCTGGCAACTACAGGCATGGACATTTTGCGCGATTATGCTGGGGCAGGACACAAAGAGGAAACCTAAGGAAGCAGGCACAGTTCACCTCTACCGCACCACTTCAAATTCATGGCCCAAGGCGAGGCAGTGGCTGAGCCATTCACCGAGGAACACATTGAGCTGTGCTTTCTCATCGGGCTGGTGCATGAACACATTCGGGTAAGGATAGATGCTGCGAAAGCGTCGCGCATGCTCGGCGCTGATCACTTCGGCCATACGGGCGTCGTGGTACACCTGTACTTCCAGTTGCGGCACCGGCAACCACGGCAGGCTGTGTTCCTGGCGTACCCGCAGTGTGGTGGTATATGGGCAGGTGAGAATGACTTCCAGGGTCAGCACGCCAAGCATCTGGTCGCCATGGGTCACGGCGATTCGCCGCGCCTGGGGGGTGTGACGCATGTCCGGGAGCAGGCGCATCAGCCGCGCATAATTGGCCTCGCAGGCCGCTTGCAGCCCGATCAGGTCAACTCGATAACGTTCCCGTGCCTTTACTGCCATAACCCCCTCACTTCCGCGCGATTAAGCGCAAGCCATTGCAGGGCGATAATGCTGGCTGCGTTGGAAATTTTGCCGTCGCGCACCGCCTGCAATGCATCTTCGAATGCCCAGGCGGTGACGCGGATATCTTCTGCCTCTTCTTCCAATCCATGGACGCCACCCGCGCCCGAGCTGTCGCAACGGCCCAGGTACAGGTGGACAAATTCGGTACTGCCGCCCGGCGACGGGAAATACTTGGTGATCGGCCACAACGCGGAGAACGTCAGCCCAGCTTCCTCCTCGGCCTCGCGGTGTGCAACCTCCTCGGGTTGCTCATCCTTGTCAATCAGGCCGGCGACCATCTCCACCAGCCAGGGGTTATCGGCGCGGCCCATGGCGCCGACGCGGAACTGTTCGATCAGCACCACCTCATCGCGCAGCGGGTCGTAGGGCAGCACGCACACGGCGTCATGACGCACGAACACTTCGCGGTTGATCACCCGGCTCATGCCACCGTCGAATTTCTCGTGGCGCAGTTGCACGCGATCGAGCTTGTAGAAGCCTTTATAGGCATTGTCACGCTGAACAATCTCGATTTTGTTCGGCGTCGACTTCGCGATGTCCGTCATGGTGTCCCTCGTTAAGCTCGTGCAATGGGCGCCATCCTAACGCGCCGACGCCCGTTGATGCAGCCCCTTTGCGGTTGCCGAGAGAGGCGGCGGGCGTCAAACTCACTGCAATCAGTTTAGTGGCGAACTGGCGGCCACGTTGGCAGTCCAAGCGCTACTCTTCTCGCTTTCCATCGATTTACGAAGGACACACATGTCGCTTTTAAAAATCGCCTCCGTGGCCTGTATTGCCTTGACCCTGGGTGCTTGCCAGAGCCTGTTCCAACCCGCTTATCTCAAACCGCTGGACGTTACCACCGACAAGTCGGAGCAGATCAAGCCCGGCTGTGACAGCCCGGCCTGCCCGCTGGTGAACATCGACACCGTGCATTTCCCCGCCGAGCCACAACTCGACAGCCTGGTGGAACAGCGCTTGCTGCAAATGACCCGCACCACGCCTGGCGCCAGCGTACCGGCGAGCCTGAACGCCTACCGGAACACCTTCCTGCGTGAGTCGCCTGACCGCCACGGCATGTACTTGCAAGCCAAGGTACGTGACCAGCATGACGGACTGGTGATCGTTGAAGTGTCCAGCTACTTGGACACCGGCGCCGCACACGGCGAGCCAGGCCGCGGGTTTATCAACTATTCACGGATTCTGCATAAGGAACTGACCCTGGCCGACATGCTGCTGCCCGGCCAGGAGCAGGCCTTCTGGAATACCGCGAAAGTTGCCCACAATAGCTGGTTGATCAGCACCAAGATGGATCGCGATCCGGAGTTCGTGAAGAGCTGGCCGTTCCAGAAAACCCCGAACGTGGCCTTGACCAGCGGCGGTGTGGTGCTCAAGTACAACGTCAGCACCATTGCCCCTTACGCACAGGGGCTGATCGAAATCACCCTCCCCTATACGCGCCTCACCGGCGTGATCAAGCCTGAACTGGTGCCCGCACGCCGTTGATCGGTTGACGGTTCAAGGGTGTTATTGCAGAGGGAGATTGGGTGTTTGTCGGATCGCTATCGCGGGCAAGCCCGACTCCCACAGGGGACCTGTTTGTGAACACAAAATCTGTGTACCACTCGGCCAACTGTGGGAGCCGGGCTTGCCCGCGATGACGGCGGTGCAGACACCGCCGCCTAAGGATCAGACCTTCTTGTAGAGCTGGCTGCCCTCCTGCTTGAACCGCTCAGCCTGCTCGGCCAAGCCCTTGGCCACGTCCACATCCACCGCATCGATGCGCTGGTTGGCCGCGTACTCACGCACTTCCTGGGTGATTTTCATCGAGCAGAACTTAGGCCCGCACATCGAGCAGAAATGCGCGACCTTGGCCGAATCCTTCGGCAAGGTTTCATCGTGGTACGAACGTGCGGTATCCGGGTCCAGGCCGAGGTTGAACTGGTCTTCCCAGCGGAATTCGAAGCGCGCCTTGCTCAGGGCGTTATCGCGAATCTGCGCGCCGGGGTGGCCTTTGGCGAGGTCGGCAGCGTGGGCCGCGATCTTGTAGGTAATGATCCCGGTCTTCACGTCGTCCTTGTTCGGCAGACCCAAGTGTTCCTTGGGCGTAACGTAGCAGAGCATGGCGCAACCGAACCAGCCGATCATCGCCGCGCCAATGCCTGAGGTGATGTGGTCGTAGCCCGGTGCAATGTCGGTGGTCAGCGGGCCTAGGGTGTAGAACGGCGCCTCGTCGCAGCATTCCAGTTGCTTGTCCATGTTCTCCTTGATCAGTTGCATCGGCACATGGCCAGGGCCTTCGATCATGGTTTGCACGTCGTGCTTCCAGGCGGTCTTGGTCAGTTCGCCAAGGGTTTCCAGTTCGCCGAACTGCGCGGCGTCGTTGGCATCGGCAATCGAACCCGGGCGCAAGCCATCGCCAAGGGAGAAGCTGACGTCATAGGCCTTCATGATTTCGCAGATTTCGTCGAAATGCGTGTAGGTGAAGTTCTCTTTGTGGTGGGCCAGGCACCACTTGGCCATGATCGAACCGCCACGGGAGACGATGCCAGTCACGCGCTTGGCAGTCAGCGGCACATAACGCAGCAATACCCCAGCGTGAATGGTGAAGTAGTCGACGCCCTGCTCGGCCTGTTCGATCAAGGTGTCGCGGAACAGCTCCCAGGTCAGGTCTTCGGCTGCGCCACCGACTTTTTCCAGGGCCTGGTAGATCGGCACAGTACCGATTGGCACTGGCGAGTTGCGGATGATCCACTCGCGGGTTTCGTGGATGTGCTTGCCGGTGGACAGGTCCATCACGGTGTCCGAGCCCCAGCGGATACCCCAGGTGAGTTTCGCCACTTCCTCTTCGATGGACGAACCCAGGGCGCTGTTGCCAATGTTGCCGTTGATCTTCACCAGGAAGTTACGGCCGATGATCATCGGCTCTAGCTCGGTGTGGTTGATGTTGGCCGGGATGATCGCGCGGCCCCGGGCGATTTCTTCGCGCACGAATTCAGGCGTGATGATTTTCGGCACGCTGGCGCCGAAGCTGTGACCGGCGTGCTGTTGATCAAGCAGGCCACTGGCGCGGGCCTCTTCAAGCTTCATGTTTTCGCGGATGGCAACGTATTCCATCTCGGCCGTGATGATGCCTTTGCGCGCGTAGTGCATTTGCGTGACGTTGGCACCCGCCTTGGCGCGGCGCGGGTTCTTTACATGGGCAAAACGCAGGGCAGTCAGTTCGGCGTCGCTCAAGCGTTGCTGGCCGAAGTGCGAGGTGAGACCGGGCAGGCGCTCGGTGTCGTCGCGTACTTCGATCCACGGCGAGCGCACGTCGGCCAGGCCTTTGCGCACGTCGATAATCACATTCGGGTCGGTGTAGGGGCCGGAGGTATCGTAGACGGTAACCGGCGCGTTGATTTCACCGCCGAAATCGGTGGGCGTGACGTCCAGGCTGATTTCACGCATCGGCACGCGAATATCCGGGCGGGAGCCCTGCACGTAGATTTTTTGCGAGCGGGTAAACGGCTGCACGGAGCCGGAGTCGACCTTGGCCGATTCACTCAGGTGCACGGTATTTTTTAGTTTTGTACTCATCACAGGCTCTCCAACTTATCCAGGCGGTGGATTTTTGTCGGAGCGAACCTGTGACGGACGGACGCACTGGAAGCAGTGCTGTGCTTGGCGCACGAGGGCTGTTCGATTGTCGAACAACATCCCGGACGAAGCACAAGAAGACTCGCCGGGTGACGAGAAATCTTGTTCCCTACGCAGGCGCTAACCTGATCAGGTTCAACGGGATCCGGTATTTACCGATCTCAGCCTTCCAACAAGGCACCCCGACAAGAACGCGGCCAGTCTAGACCATGGCATGGGCAAATTGCCAATAGCGGTGCATTCAGCGTGATGAATGGCGTGATCGTGGGATTGTTGTGTGAAGGTACGGCCACTACACTCGGGCACGGCCTCAAGGCTTGACGCCAGGCATGGCCAGCCTTAGCCTTGGGCGCTGAATTATCACCGTAATATTCATACTAGGGATCGCCTCATGCTGCGCAAATTCTCACTGGCTGTTGCCGTGTCTTGTGCGACCAACGGACTGGTCTGGGCAGCTGAAGCGCCCTTATCCGCCAATACCGACCTGGTCAGCGTCTATCAGGAAGCGGCGAACAACAACGCCGACCTGGCCGCTGCCCGTGCCCAGTACGGCGCGCAAAAAGAAGTGGTGCCCCAGGCTCGCGCAGGCTTGCTGCCGAATCTGTCGGCCGGGGCCGACAGCAACAACGTGCGCACCCAGATCGACCAACCGGCCGCCACGGCCAACCGTGACGCCCACTCCTGGCGCGCCACCCTGAGCCAGCCGCTGTTTCGCGCCGACCGCTGGTTCCAGCTGCAAGCCGCCCAAGCGGTCAACGAGCAAGCCTCACTGCAACTGTCGGCCTCCGAGCAGAACCTGATTTTGCAAAGTGCCGAAAGCTACTTCGCCGTGCTGCGCGCCCAGGACAACCTGGCGTCGACCAAAGCCGAAGAAAATGCCTTCAAGCGCCAGCTCGACCAGTCCAACGAACGCTTCGATGTGGGCCTGTCGGACAAGACCGATGTGCTGCAATCCCAGGCCAGCTACGACACTGCCCGGGCCAACCGCATCCTGGCCCAGCGTCAGGTGGACGACGCTTTCGAAGCGCTGATCACCCTGACCAACCGCCAATACAATTCGATCCAGGGCATCGTCCACACGCTGCCGGTGCTGCCGCCGGCGCCGAACGACGCCAAGGCCTGGGTCGAAACTGCCGGGCGCCAGAACCTCAACCTGCTCGCCAGCAATTACGCGGTAACCGCCGCCGAAGAAACCCTCAGGCAGCGCAAAGCCGGCCACTTGCCGACGCTCGATGCGGTTGCGCAATACGAAAAAGGCGACAACGACGCCCTGGGCTTCAGCAACCCGAATCAGTTGCCTATCCCGTACGGCGGCGATGTGTCGCAACGCACCGTCGGCCTGCGGTTGAACATCCCGATCTACAGCGGCGGCCTTACCAGCTCGCAAGTGCGCGAATCCTATTCGCGCCTCGACCAGACCGAGCAACAGCGCGAAGGCCTGCGCCGTCAGGTGGTGGAAAACACCCGCAATCTGCACCGCGCAGTCAACACCGATGTAGAGCAGGTGCAAGCGCGTCGCCAGTCGATCATCTCCAACCAGAGCGCGGTGGAAGCCACGGAAATCGGCTATCAGGTGGGCACGCGCAACATCGTCGACGTACTGGATTCACAGCGCCAGCTGTACGCGTCGGTGCGCAACTACAACAACAGCCGCTACGATTACATCCTCGACAACCTGCGCTTGAAGCAGGCGGCGGGCACGCTCAACCCAGGGGATCTGCAAGACCTGGCGCGCTATCTCAAGGCCGACTACAACCCGGACAAAGACTTCCTGCCGCCGGACCTGGCCAAAGCCGCTGCCGAACAGCTCAAGGCCCGCCCCGGCTATTAAAATGTGGGAGCTGGCTTGCCTCTTTAGGAGCGAGCTTGCTCGCGAAAAACTTACAGGCGCCGCGTTCATTCAGCAAACACGCGTTATCGTTGACGTTTTTCGCGAGCAAGCTCGCTCCTACATTGGGTGGGTGTTGTCAGTGTTTGATCAGTCTGTCCAAGCCATCCAGTAAACGCTTTAACGCGCCCTGGTTGGCCTGCATCACCTTGAGCCCCGCCTGCGCCATCTTGCGTGCGTCCTGGGGCAATTCGAACAACTGTCGCACCGCCTCGGCCAGCCCATCGGCATCGTCCACCTCTCGCAACGCCCCGGCGTCGCGCATCATCGCGGTGATGTCGAGGAAGTTGAAGACATGCGGGCCCATGATCACCGGTTTGCCCAACGCCGCAGGTTCCAGCGGGTTGTGCCCTCCGGTCGGCACCAGGCTGCCGCCGACGAACGCACTGTCGGCCAGGGCGTAAAGAAACAGCAATTCGCCCATGGTGTCGCCAAGCAGCACCGAGGTTTGCTCGGTGACCGGCTCACCACTGGAGCGACGCACGGTGGCAAACCCTTGCTGCACACAGCGCTCAAACGTCGGGCCAAAGCGCTCCTGATGACGGGGCACCAGAATCAGCAGTGCATTGGGATAGTTCGCCAGCAACTGGCGATGAGCTGCCAGCACCACGTCGTCTTCACCTTCGTGGGTACTGGCGGCGATCCAGACCGGACGCTCGCTGGCGCCCCATTGCTCACGCAGGGCAGCGGCGCGGGCCGTCAACTGGGGGTCGATGCTCAGGTCGAACTTGATCGAGCCGGTCACTTCCACGGTTTCAGGACGTGCACCCAGGCTGCGCAAGCGTTCGGCCTCGGTCTCGGTCTGTACGGCGAACAAGCTCATTTCTGCCAGCATCGGCGCCGTCAGCTTGGCAAATCGCGCGTACCCCTTGGCCGAACGCGCCGACAACCGTGCATTGGCCAGCGCCACCGGGATACCGCGCTGGGCGCAGGCATGGATATGGTTGGGCCACAGCTCGGTTTCCATGATCACGGCCAGCGTGGGCTGCACGCGGTTCAAAAAACGCTTGGCAGCGCACGGCAAGTCGTACGGCAAGTAGCAATGCTGGATGCGCGGTTCGTTGGCGAACAACGCCTGGATCCGCTCGGAACCGGTGGGCGTCATACAGGTGACGGTAATCGGCAGCTGTGGATAACGCTCCAACAAGCCGCGAACCATCGGGGCGGCGGCAATGCTTTCGCCGACCGACACCGCGTGCACCCAGATCCCGCCGGGCCGCATCACCGGCAAGCCATAGGAAAACCGCTCGCCCACCCGCTTGGCATAGGCCGGCGCTTTGCGCGCACGCAACCACAAGCGTAAAGCCACCAACGGCAGCGCCAGGTAAAACAGACAGCTGTAGAGAGTTCTATTCATGGCGGCGGAGTTTATCGGCTTTTTCAGTCGATCGCCTGCAAGCACTCGGCAAAACGTTTGGCCAAGAAGCGCGCGGCGGGCCCAAGGTGCTCGTCGCGGCGCCACACCAGTTCCACCACCAGGGCGGGCGGGGTCCATTCGCTGGTCAATTCGACCATCTGTTGCTGATAGGTCGGGTATTGCACGATATGCCGCGGCAGCCAGGCCCAGCCCAGGCCACTCATCAGCCATTCGGCCAATACGTAGAAGCTGTCGGCGCGCCACACCAGGGGGCTGGCCGCCTCGCTGCCGGGGTAGACGCTGGTCTGGGTCGACATCAGCAACTGCCGAAACTGGGCCAGGTGTTGGCACGTCACGTACTGCTCCTTGGCCAACGGGTGATTGACTCCGCACACCGTGACCATTTCCACACTGCCCACCACCCGTCGCTCCAGGGCTTCGGGAATCTGGTCGTGATAGAACAGCAGCCCCAGGTCCGCCTTGCGCTCCACCAGCTTGCGCGCCACATCGCCCTGGGCTGCGCTGGACAACTGCACCTCCAGCAGCGGGTAGTGCACGGCCAGCGCCTCCAGGCTGTCGAGCACAGGCTGGAACAACATCGCCTCATCCTGGGCCAGTCGCAGGCAGGCTTCCTCGCCGCGGGTCAACGATAAGGCCCGGCCCGTGAGGCGCTCACACTGGCGCAGCACCTCACGCGCTTCCTCCAGCAACACACTGCCGGCCTCAGTCAGGCGCGGTTGCCGGCCGCTGCTACGTTCGAACAGCACAACGCCCAAGTCCGCCTCCAGCAGGGCAATGGCATTGCTGACCGCCGATTGCGCCTTGCGTTGCCCGCGCGCCACAGCGGAAAACGAGCGCTGCTCGGCGACGCTGACAAACAGGCGCATCTGCTCCAGATCCCATTGCACGCTCATGGCTCAACCCATCTCAATTCCAGATAGGTAATGACTTTACCCCATCTGGCAGACAGCTAAAATGCCGACCACTGTAGGAGCGAGCTTGCTCGCGAAAAACTCACAGGCGCCGCGTTTATTCAGAAAGCGCGGGTTATCGTTGACGATTTTCGCGAGCAAGCTCGCTCCTACAGTTATTGAAACCACACCGAGGACTTGCCCATGAATGCCGCCTACTACTACTTGGCCATCGCCATCTGCTCGGAAGTGATCGCCACCGTTTCCATGAAAGCCATCAAAGGCTGGAGCACCCCTATTCCGTTGTTGTTGGTGATCGTCGGTTACGGCGTGGCGTTCTGGATGCTGACTCTAGTGGTGCGCACCGTGCCGGTCGGCGTGGCGTACGCGGTATGGGCCGGGATGGGCATTGTCATGGTCAGCATCGCGGCGCTGTTCATCTACGGGCAGAAGCTGGATGTGCCGGCGATGCTGGGGATGGGCCTGATTGTGCTGGGCGTGGTGGTGATTCAGCTGTTCTCGAAAACCGCCGGGCACTGACCGCCACTCAACAGCCTGTATACTGCGCCTCTTGTCTTGAACACTGAGGTCGCCGATGCCATCCGTTATTTCCACCGACGTTCTGATTGTCGGCGCCGGGGTTGCCGGCCTCTGGCTCAATGCGCGCCTGCGCGGCCAGGGGTTTTCCACGGTTCTGGTGGAAAGCGCCACCCTGGGCGGCGGGCAAAGCCTGAAGTCCCAGGGGATCATTCACGGCGGAGCGAAATACGCCCTGCATGGCGCCCTCACCGGCGCCTCCGAAGCCATTGCCGACATGCCGCGCCGCTGGCGTGAAGCCCTGGCCGGCAACGGCGAGCTGGACCTGTCCGGTGTGCGCGTGCTGTCCCAGGCGCATTACTTGTGGTCGCCCGGCACGATTGCCGGCAACCTCACCAGCTTTTTCGCCAGCAAGGCCGTGCGTGGCCGCGTCGATCAGGTCAAGGGCGACGAACTGCCCCTGGCGCTGCAGGACCGTCGCTTCAAAGGCAAGGTCTACCGCCTGGCCGAGCTGGTGGTGGACGTGCCCAGCCTGATCAATCGCCTGGCGCAACTGGCCGGTGACAGTCTGCTCGCAGGTGTGCACATCGAACCGTTGCTAGAGGGTGACACCCTGGTGGGCTTGAAGGTCGATGGCCGTGAGATCCGCGCCCAGCGCATAGTCCTGAGCGCTGGCGGCGGCACGGCAGACTTGCTTGCCTCCCTGGGCCATAGCCAGCCGGCCATGCAAAAACGCCCGCTGCACATGATCATCGCCAAAGGCCCCGGCCTCAAGCCGCTGTACGCCCACTGCCTGGGCGGCGGCACCAAGCCGCGCCTCACCGTGACCACCCACCCGGCCGCGGATGGCAACTGGGTGTGGTACATGGGCGGCGATATCGCCGAGGCTGACGGCGTGGCACGTACGCCGCAAGAACAGATCGCCACCGCGCAGAAAGAGCTGGCGCAACTGCTGCCCTGGATCGACATGAGCCAGACCCAGTGGGCCACGCTGCGGGTGGATCGCGCCGAGCCGCTGCAATCGGGGCTGAGCCGTCCCGATAACGCGTTCCTTGCCGAAGACGGCCGCCTGCTGGTCGGCTGGCCCACCAAACTGGCCTTGGCGCCGGACTTCGCCGACCGCGTACTCCACGCTCTGGAGCGCGACGGCATCCGCCCAGGCGCCAATACCCCGCTGCCCGAGCTGCCAGCACCGGCAATCGGCCAACCCGTCTGGGAGCAACTGTTGCCATGAGCCTGCCAACCCTGCACGACCTGCATCGCCCCCTGGGCAGCACCGGCCTGCTGGTGTCGCCCCTGGGCCTGGGCACCGTCAAGTTGGGCCGCGACCAAGGAGTGAAATACCCCAATGGCTTTCAGATCCCTGGCGACGACGAGGCCCGCATGCTGTTGCGCCAGGCCCGCGAGCTGGGCATCAACCTGATCGACACCGCGCCGGCCTATGGCATGAGCGAAGAGCGGCTGGGGCCGCTGCTGCGTGACCAGCGCAAGGACTGGGTCATCGTCAGCAAGGTTGGCGAAGAGTTTGCCAATGGCGTGTCCCATCACGATTTCAGCGCCGCCCATACGCGAATGTCGATCGAACGCAGCCTGAAACGACTTGAAACGGATTTTATCGACCTGGTGCTGGTGCATTCCGATGGCAACGACTTGCATATCCTCAACGATTGCGAGGTTTACCAGACCCTGGCGCAGTTGAAGAAAGACGGCAAGATTCGCGGCTTCGGCTTCTCCGGCAAAACCGTCGAGGGCGGCGTGAAAGCGCTGGAACAGGGCGACTGCGCGATGGTCACCTACAACCTCAACGAACAGGCTGAGAAGGCCGTGATCGACTATGCGGCCGCCCACGGCAAGGGCATCCTGGTGAAAAAGGCCCTGGCCAGCGGCCATGTATGCCTGGAACCGGGAATGGATCCAATTCAGGCCAGTTTCACTTTGTTGTTCGCGCAAACGGGCGTCGCCAGTGCTATTGTCGGGACCATTAATCCGCTGCACCTGGCCCATAACGTAGCAACTGCTGCCCGGGTCATTCGTCAACTCTGATGCCGCCCACGCGGCCGACCCCCGTCGCAAGAAGGAGCCGACATGCCGCGTACGCTCATAAGAAAGAACCCCAGCAACTTCAAGACACTGCCGCTGCACGTCGAAGCCACCCCCGAAGGCCTGAGCTACCAGAGCGTCGGCATGCCGCTCAACTTCGCCCAGACCCTGCAACGGCGCAAGCCGGTCGAGGTGCCAGATGCCGAACGCTTCGCCCTGGAACTGGCGAACCTCGGCGTCTCGGTGCGCCTGACCCTGCATTGGCAAAACAAGGACTACTGGGTGCTGGTGCGCCAACGCCGCCAGGACCGTGGCGACGTGGTGCTCAAGCTGATCGCCGGCTACGTCCCGGCCCATGAACTGAACCTGCCGCTGCACACCGCCATCCAGGAAATTGCCGAAGAGTGCCTGCTTGAAACCCCCGAAGGCTGGCTCGGCGGGCGCTTCAACGACACCTGGCTGCCGGCACCCTACTCCGCCGCTTTGCATTACCGCGAGGCCCTGCCGTTTCGCCTGAGCCCTTTGTCTGGGGCCGCACGCCCGGTGCGCTGCGCCACCATGCAACTGATCGAGCGCCCACGGGCCTACGTGCACCTGCCGACCGCCTCCCTGCAATTGATTTATGACCTGCGCCTGGAAGTGCCGAAGGAGGCCAAGTCCCTCAGTTTGTTTCATGTGGATGAGCGATTGGAGGGCGACCAACTGGTGGCACGCCTGGATCGTCAGCGTCCGGACCTGTACTTGATGCCGCTCAAAGACGGAGAGCCGCTTGCAGAGCTGTACACGGTCAAGAAAGACCAGCTGTACCCGGCCAGCACGCGCGGCCTGTATCTGGCGGAAAGTTTTGCCCAGCAAGAGGGCTGGCTGGTGCGCGATGAGCGGATTCGCTGGAAGGATTGGCTCAGGCAGCAGGGCCTGGCAGAACCGGAAAAGGACTCCAAGCTCAAGCGCTTGACCGGCAAGGCGCGGCAGATGCTGCGCAAGATGGTGCCGAAGAAAAGCTAGGGGCGAGCAGGCTCGCCCCACGGGGTATCACTCGTTGTTGCGGATCTTCTCGACAATCGCGGTGGTGGAGCTGTTTTCAACCAACCCCAGCACTTTGACCGTGCCGCCGTAGGCGCTGACGATGTCCGCACCGACCACCTGGTCGACGGTGTAGTCACCGCCCTTGACCAGCACGTCGGGCTTGACCTGGGCCAGCAGGTTTTCCGGGGTGCCTTCAGAGAAGCTGATCACCCAGTCCACCGCGCCCAGACCCGCGAGGACCGCCATGCGCCGGTCAACACTGTTGATCGGGCGGCCAGGACCTTTCAAGCGGCTGACCGAAGCGTCATCGTTGACCGCAACGATCAAGCGATCGCCTTGGGCGCTTGCCTGTTCCAGGTACGTCACGTGCCCGGCGTGCAGGATGTCAAAGCAGCCGTTGGTGAACACAATGCTTTCGTTGTGAGCTCGAGCATCGTCAATTGCCAGCAGCAACTGCTCCAGGCCCAGCACACCGCGCTCCGAGCCTTCGGAACGCTGGATCGCACGGCGCAACTCAGGTGCGCTGATGGCGGCGGTACCCAGCTTGCCTACCACAATGCCCGCCGCCAGGTTGGCCAGCGCCACGGCATGGGGCAGCTCCTCACCGGCGGCAATGGAGGCTGCCAGGGTAGAAATCACCGTGTCACCGGCGCCGGTGACGTCAAATACTTCACGGGCACGCGCCGGCAGATGCATGGCCGGATGGCCCGGACGCAGCAGGGTCATGCCGTGCTCGCCACGGGTCACCAGCAAGGCGCCCAGGTCGAGATCCGCCATTAGCGCCGCGCCCTTGCTCACCAACTCGTGCTCATCGGCACAGCCGCCGACGATGGTCTCGAACTCGCTGAGGTTTGGCGTCAGCAGGCTGGCGCCTCGGTAAACCGAGAAGTCCTTGCCCTTGGGATCGGCCAGCACCGGAATGTTGCGGGCCTTGGCGGCCTGGATCAACACCTGGTGATTCTGCAAGGCGCCTTTGCCGTAATCGGACAACACCAGCACCTTGATACCGTCGAGCAGCGCGTCGACCTGGTCGCCGAGGGCCAGGGCGTCGGTGGCGAAGGGCTCTTCGAAATCGATACGCAGCAACTGCTGGTGACGGCTCATGACCCGCAGCTTGACGATGGTCGGCTGATGGGCGATGCGCTGGAACAGCGCACGCACGCCGGCGCCCTGCAGGCTGTTGGCCAGACTTTCGGCCGCTTCGTCGTCGCCGGTCACCCCCACCAGGGAGGCCGGGGCGCCGAGGGCGGCAATATTGAGCGCGACGTTGGCAGCGCCACCTGGGCGGTCTTCGATTTGCTCGACCTTGACGACCGGTACCGGAGCCTCAGGGGAAATCCGTGAGGTACCACCATGCCAGTAACGGTCGAGCATGACATCGCCGACCACCAAGACAGCGGCTTGATTGAATCGCGGCATGGACAACTTCATGGAGCAACCCACATACAAAATGAACAGGGGCGCGATATTAGCACAGGGTTTGCGATGGCTTGCGACCACCGCAGGGCAAATGTGGGAGGGGATTTGCTCTCTGTAGGAGCGAGCTTGCTCGCGAAAAACTCACAGGCGCCGCATTTATTCAGGAAGTGCGGGTCATCGTTGAAGTTTTTCGCGAGCGAGCTCGCTCCTACATTTCATTTGCCCCGTGATGCCGGTTGGATCAGGTGATATCAGCCTGCACCGGTGCATCCAGGCCCATGGCATGCAGGCGGGCGTAGTAACCGTTCTGCGCCAACAACTCGCCATGGGTACCACGCTCGACAATCCGCCCGTCGTCCATCACCAGGATCAGGTCAGCCTTCTCGATGGTGGACAAGCGGTGTGCGATCACCAGAGTCGTGCGGCCTTGCATGACCTTATCGAGTGCCGCCTGAATATGCCGCTCGGACTCGGTGTCGAGAGCGGAGGTGGCCTCGTCGAGGATCAGCAACGGCGCGTTCTTGAGCAATGCACGGGCAATCGCCAAGCGCTGGCGCTGGCCGCCGGACAACAGCACACCGTTCTCACCCACCTGGGTATCGAAGCCCTTGGGCAACTGATCGATGAAGTCCTTGGCGTTGGCATCTGCCGCCGCCGCCTCAACGTCGGCACGAGGCGCACCGGCCAGGTCGCCGTAGGCGATGTTGTTGGTCACGGTGTCGCTGAACAGGGTCACATGCTGGGTGACCTGGGCAATGTGCTTGCGCAGGTTGAGCAGCTTGTAGTCTTCGATCTCGATGCCATCAAGCAGAATTTCACCGCTTTCATGGTGGTAGAAACGCGGGATCAGGCTGGCCAGGGTCGACTTGCCACTGCCTGAACGGCCCACCAGGGCGATCATTTGCCCAGGCTCGGCGGTGAAGCTGATGTCCTTGAGCACGTGGCGTTCGGTGCCTGGGTAGGTGAAGTTCAGATTGCGCACTTCCAGGCGGCCATTGACCTTGTCGCGCTCGATGGTGCCGTGGTCGACCTCAACGTCTTCGTCCAGCTGTTCAAAGATGCTTTCCGCGCCTGCCACACCCTTCTGGATGGTCGAACTGACCTCCGAGAGTTGACGGATCGGCTTTGGCAACAAGCCAGCCAGGGTGATGTAGGCAACCATGTCACCCGCCGAGGCATCGCCACGCAGATACAGGACCAGGAACATCAGCACGGCCATGGCGGAGTAGATCACCAATTGCAGCGCCGGGGTGTAGATCGCCCCGGTGCGGGTCATGCGCAGTTGCTTGTTGGTGTTGCTCTGGCTGGCCTTGAAGAAGCGCTTCTGTTCGTAGACTTCGCCGCCGAAACTGCGCACCACGCGGTAGCCCTGGATGGTCTCCGAGGCCACATGGGTCACGTCGCCCATGGCCACCTGGATCTTCTTGCTCTGCTTGCGAAATTTCTTGCTGGCGGTACTGACCATCACGGCAATCAACGGCAGGATCGCGATCATCACCAACGTGAGGCGCCAGTTCATGTACAGCAAAGAGGCGAACAGGAAGATCACCGTCATGCCTTCGCGAATCACCACCTTGATGGCATCGGTCGCGGCACCCGTGACCATGGTCACGTTGAAGGTGATGCGGGAAATCAGATGCCCGGAGTTGTGGTTATCGAAGTAGCGGTTGGGCAGCGTCAGCAGGTTGTTGAACAGCTGCACCCGCAAGTCGTGGACCAGACCCAGGGAAACCTTGGCCAACAGGTAGTTGCCCAGGAACGAACCCAGGCCCTGCCAGGCCGCGATCAGGATGATCAGCAGCGGCACCGCCTGCAGCAATTGCAGGTCGCGCAAAAAGGGCACGGTCGGAAACAGCACAGCTTCCGGATTGGAAAGGCCGTCGACAAAGTACTTGAGGATGTAACCCAGCATCGGTTGGGTCGACGCGAAAATCAGAAATCCAAGGATACTCAACGCGAACAAGCCCATATAGGGCTTAACGTAACTGAGCAGGCGGAAGTATATTTTCAAGCTCGAAGGGCTTGCGCTCGGACTGGAGTCGGTCATATCACGCGGCGTTTTGAAAAAGGAGGCTGACTTTAGCACAGCTTCTCTGTTGTACTTGCACCCGGCGTAAGCCGCGGCCCGGTTGGATCCTACCGGCGACATTACATAGCCACTAGCTTAAGATGGTCGGCTTTCTCTTTCTGGAATGGCTTTACTGTATGCACTCCAAGCGCCTTACCTATGGCTCAAATCGCGTTTTCGACTTCCTGGTCCTATGGATTTTGCCTGTTGGCTTGTTGCTGCTCCTGAGTGCACTGTTCTTTGTCGGCAATCGCAATGTACTGCACCGAATTGTCTACATCCTGTTCAGCGTACCGACCTTGTTTCTGTTGTGCATGCGCCCTCGGGAGTTCAAGGACCTGCTGCGCGAGCCCCTGGCGATCGCGTTCCTGGCGTTCTCCGCCTGGGCGTTGACCAGTCTGCTCTGGAGCCCCGCGCCCAGTTCTGATACCGACCTGTTCAAACGGCCATTGAATACCTTCATGCTGTTTGGCGGCTGCGGGCTGCTGCTGCATTACCGCAATGAATTGTTCAAACCGATCTTCTTCAGCGCGGCGGTGATTGCGCTGGTGGTGAGCCTGGGTAACCTGGTGGCGTTCGCCAAAGGCTATCAACCTGGCATGCGCATGATTGGTGGTCTGGGCGCCCTCGACAACCCGCTGCTCAGCTCGCACCTGTTTGGCTTTTTCACGGTGTACTGGCTGTACGTGTGCATGACCACTCAGCGCCTCAACGTACTGTGGTTCAGCGTCCCGGCACTGGCAATCATGACCGCTGCGGTGCTGGCGACCGGCTCACGCACGCCGCTGGTGGCGCTGACGCTGGCCATACTTTGGATGAGCTTTGTCAGCCGCAATCGACGCTCAATGCTACTGCTCACCGGCACCGCCTTGGGCATCGTCGGGCTGATGCTGTTCTATCCTGAATCAATCATTATGCGTGGCAGCTCGTTCCGCTTGGAACTGTGGAGCATGTCCTTGCAACTTATCGCCGAGCACCCGTGGATCGGCCATAGTTACGACTCCGAGTTGTTCCTGACCTTGGCGGATGGTTATCAACTGCGCGAGCCTCACAGCTTCGCCCTCGGCGTGCTCTATTACGTCGGCATCATTGGTTTTATCCCCTGGGCCTTTATGCTCGGCTGGGGCCTGTATAAAGGCCTGCAGCAACGCGCCCAGCCGCTGTTCATCCTGGCATCGTCCCTGCTGGCCTATGGCATCGGAGCAGGCCTGACCGAAGGCGGCGGCATATTGTCGCGCCCCAAGGAACACTGGTTCCTGCTGTGGATTCCGTTGGCAATTATCACCGGCCTGAGCCTCGCCCAGCGCCACCGCAGCCTGTTGCGCATGAAGGTGCAGAACCTCAAGCCCGCCGCGTTTGAACAGCTGTGCAGTAACGCCCACGTGATTGAAGCCGATGGCCTGGGGCCCAAAGTCCTGCGCCTGGAGGACGGCAGTTTCCTCAAACTGTTCCGCCCACGCCGCTGGTACACCTCCGGCAGCTTCAACCCGTACTCCGAGCGATTTGCCAGCAACAGCGAGCAACTGCGCACCTTGGGCATTCCTACGCCGCACATCCTCGGGCTCTACCGCCTGGGCGACGCCAGCAGCGCAGTGCGCTACACGCCGTTGCCCGGCCTGACGTTGCGCCAAGCGTTGCAAAGCCTGGACAGCAGCCTGCGTGAGTCACTGGTGGAGCGCTTTGGCCGGTTCATGGCGCAACTGCACGAGCGCGGCGTGTACTTCCGCTCGCTGCATCTGGGTAACGTGTTGTTGATGGACGACGGTGAGTTCGCCCTGATCGACGTGGCCGACCTGCGCGTCTACCCGTCTTCACTGCGTCACGCCCTGCGCCAACGTAACCTGCGCCACATGCAGCGTTATCCCCAGGACCGCAACTGGCTGTTCGAAACGCACTTCGAACAACTGGTCAAAGGTTACGCCTCGGTGGCAAGCCCAGCCGCCACCGCGAAAATCCGCGAGCAGGTCCAAAGCCTGTAAACACCTGTAGGAGCGAGCTTGCTCGCGAGAAACTCACCGGCACCGCGTTTATTCAGGAAGCACGCGTTATCGTTGACGTTTTTCGCGAGCAAGCTCGCTCCTACAGGGTGCGGTGGCGGTTCAGTTTTTGAGTGGTGCCAGATACAACCGCACCAGCCCCCGCAAGGTCTTGCGCCCCCAGAACTTCAAAGGGATCTGCTTGAGAATCTCCCGCGCCAACGGGCGGTCGCGGTCGGCGGTCTTGAGGAACATCGAGTTCAGGAAGTTGTAGCGAACCGTGTCATAGGCCGGGTGTTCGCTGAACTTGGCGTAGGTCTTGAGGATGTTCTGGATCATGTAGCGGTGGTTCTTGTACGTGTTGTTAGCGTGCTGGCGATACTTGGCCATCACCACGTCAAGGGCATCGATGGTGTAGCCCGCCGCCGTGATCTTCAGTTGGATCAGCAAGTCTTCCAGGGGAATCTGTGGGTCGAAACCACCGACCTCCTCCAGCACTTCGCGACGTATCAGCATGGTCGGCGCCGGTGGAAACGGCTTGCGGTCCAGGAATAGGTCGTCGAAATCCAGACGGCGAAATGGCACGTCGCGACGCTGTTTCTTCTCCGGGTGCAGGTTGCCGTCGCCGTCGATCAGTTCGATATTGCCGGCACACATGCCCACCTTCGGCTTGCCGTCCATATACGCCACCTGGGTGGCAATACGGTCCGGCAACATGATGTCATCCGAGCCGAACGGTGCGATCAGGCTGCCCTTGGCGCGAGCAATCGCACCGTTCAAGGTAGCGCTGAGCCCTTGGTTCTGCTGCACCTGGAAATCAAAGCCGTGCTCGGCCTGCAAGCGCCGGATGCGTTCGACGCTGTCATCCTTGGAGCCGTCGTCGACCACCAACAGCTCGATATTGGGGTAGGTCTGCCCCAACACGCTAAGAATGCTTTGCTCGATGTACTGGCCATGGTTGTAGGAAGCGATGATCACCGAGACCAGGGGTTGTTGCTGATTCATGCTCTACCTACTTCACGCAAACCGGTTTCAATCAGGGTCAGGTACTTGTGCTTGAACTCGTCGAGGGTGTGGTTGGCCTCCAGATAGCGGAACACCTCCTCGCCCTTGGCACGCAATTGTTCATCGCTCAAAGCCAGGTAAGTATCCAGGGCTGCAGCCAGTTGTTCGACATTGCCCGGGTCGTGGGACAAGCCGCCCGCGCCCTGCACCAGCGGCAGCATCGCCGGGCCGTTTGAGGCGATCACCGGCAGGTGGCCGCTCATGCCTTCCAGCAAGGCCAGGCCCAGGCCTTCGAACAGCGACGGCATGGTCCAGATATCAAAGCCGCGCACGTACTTCATGCCGTCCTCGCGAAAGCCCAGCAAGTGCGCACGGCCGGTCAGGCCCAGGCGCTCGATGTCGGCACGCAGGTCGGCTTCGGCACGGCCGGAACCAATAATCCCCACCTGCGCTTCAGGGTATTTGTCCTTGAGTGTGGCAAAGGCTTGCAGCAGATGGGTATGACCCTTGATCGGCACGAGGCGGCCCAGCGCGCCGATCATCCGTGCATCCATGGGCAGGCCCAGGGCCTTGCGCGCGTCCTCACGAGACAGCTGCAAAGCCTCTGCCTGGGGAATGTCGATAGCGTTGGTGACGTAGGTGGTGTTCTCACGGGTGAACCCGCAGTTGAGGTCTACCAGGTAGTCCTTGACCGCTTCGGACACACCGACAAAGCGCCACGCCGGGCTGACCCAGCGCTGGGTCTGACGCCGACGGTAACCACGGGCGTACTCGCCAAAGCCGTGGGAGATGCCGATGCACAGCGGGATCTTCAACCAGCGGTTGAGCGACAGCATCATGTTCACTGACTTGAAGCGGTTACAGATGACCACGTCGAACTTCTGCTCGCGGCAGTACTTGTAGATCTGCCACATGGCGCCAAAGCGAATGCCCTTGAGGGACTTCTCCGGCAGCTCGAAATAATGGGAGTGCTCGGCCACGCTCAGGGGCTGGCCGGGCAGCGGGCGCCCACTGAGAAATCCGGAGGTCACCTCGAAGCGCTCAGCCGGCAGGGATTTGACGATTTGCTCACCCAAGTCCGCGAAGTCATGGGTCTTGACGTTGTAGTCCGGCTGTAACTGCAAAACCTTGAAACGAGGCTTCAT
The DNA here is from genome assembly GCF_003408955.1 of Pseudomonas sp. GL93. Classification (NCBI taxonomy): domain Bacteria; kingdom Pseudomonadati; phylum Pseudomonadota; class Gammaproteobacteria; order Pseudomonadales; family Pseudomonadaceae; genus Pseudomonas; species Pseudomonas sp. GL93. The sequence continues at coordinate 152,798 of NZ_NKRF01000057.1, read as the reverse complement.
AACTCTCCATGCAGCAATCTGGCTACGGGCACGCAGCCCGGTAAAAAGGGCGACAGGCGCATAACAGCCTGCCTTCAATCGGCTCTCAGTCCTGCTTCAGGACCCACAACAGCTCGTGACGGCGCACGGCCTTGCGGAAGAATTCGTTCTCGCCGTAGGGCGATGGACTACGGCCCGCCAGCAGTTGCTGCAACCACCTGCGCACTCGACGCTTGAACGGCGCTGGCGGCTGCAGGTCGTGCATCATGCCCAGGGCCATGGCCTTGTCCTGCTGCTGGCTCAAGGCGAGGGCGAAACTGCACGGCACCAGCTCCACAGCGCCATCGAAACGTGGCGGCAGCGCCACGCCAGCGCCGGAATCGCCCATGGGCCAACGGTCGTTATCATGCAGGTGATTGGCGTAGCCGAGCAATGTGTCGGGCTGCCACTCCAGCCCCTGCAAGGCCTCCAGCACTGCTGCGTGGGCGCAGATATGGTCGGCGTGAGGGTCCAGCAACGGCGTGGGCAAGACGATGACCTGGGGCCGCGCCTTGAGCAGCAGCGCCCGCAGGTCGGCGATCAGGTTATGCCAGGTCGGTGCACCATCAGCATCGCCAGGCAAGGCAAAACCATTGAACTGGCGAAACAGCCGCGTATCGGCCAAGTCGGCTTCGCGGGAGGCTTGAGGCTGACCTGGCGCGGCCTGCATCGCTTGCAACTGCATGCAGAAGTACCCCAACTGCACGCACTGCGCCTCGGGCACGCCCGCCCAGCGGGGCACGGCGACGCTGTCCCAGGCCCGCAAACGGCCCTTGAGGCGTGCTGCTTCAGCCTTGGGCAGGCCCATGTGCTGATAATGCTCGGCCTCGATTTCACCAGCCGTCAGCGTGACGATCCAACTTTCAGTCGCCTGGCTGTAAAGGCTGAACGCAGCCAGTTCAGCATCGTCGGCATGGGGCGCGATTACCATCACACGTTGCTGGCGATAGTCCGGCTGGCGAAAGCGCCACAGCGTCGGCTGCCCCTTGATCCGGCAAAAGCGCCCGCGCAATTCGAGCTTGCCCGCGGCCAAGGCTTCGGCGGCGCCGGTCAGGTTCAGATAACGCCGCCCAGCGACGCCGCGCTCGAAGGCTTGCCGGTCCGGGCTTTGCAGGCCCAACAGGTCCACAGCAGGGTCGAAGAAACGCCCCAGCCAGGTACTTTTCAATTCAATACCGACGATCAGGGTTTCATCCGCCGCCAACGGCGCATCCAGCAGCAGCCGGCCCGCCTCCAGGCGCAAGCCGGGCTGTTCGCTGCCGGCCGGGAATGCGTACTCATAGCTGTCTTTGGCCGAGTAAAACAGGTGATCGGCAAACCAGGCTTCATGGGCGGCCCACAGCAGCACCGCAAGGATCAGCGGCAACCACCAGGCGACCAGTACGCCGGTGGCGACCAACACCAGCACGCCGATCAATAGCGCAATACGCTTGTTACGCCGATGGCGCTTGAGCAGTTGCTGTTTGCGGCTCATACGCTGAACACCGGCACCGGGTTGCACCAGCGCTCCTTGTATTCGCGGTCGGAACGCCCGAAGGAGAAGCGCAGCGACTTGTTCGCCGCCCGCGCCTGTTCCCAGGCACTTTGGGTATTGAGAAAACTCAGCACGCTGCCGGGGCTGAATGCACGGGTTTCAGGGTCTACGCCGCCGTTGACATACTCGGCGCTGAACCACTCATTGGACTGCACCTGATACACCAATTGCACTGCAATCGGCGCGTCGTTCAGAAACAGCACCGAGCCGAACAGGAATTCCTTGAGCAACTCCAGCACCTCGGCCAGACGCGCCGCGCCCGCCGCCGGGAAGCCCCAACGGCGCTGGAACAGGTCGCAATAAATCGCCGCCAGTTCTACGCTGGAAAACTCACTGACCGCCCGTACCACGCCGCCCGCCTCTTCCAACAGGCGCAGTTCACGCCGCTGGTTATAGCGAAACTTCTTCGACAGGTCTTCGGGCGTGCGCGCCATGGCCAACTGCTCGGCCTGGGGCTTGAGGGTGCTGACGCGCCCTTGATTGAGCGTCGACAGGTAGCGCGCACGATGCCGCAACGGTACCTGCGCATCGGCAGCAATCGGCAGAATGATCTCGGCGTTGCCCAGGTCAAACAGGCCTTTCTTGCCGCTGCGCTTGAGCACGTCCTTGGACAGCGCCAGGTCGCGCCCCCAGGTGGCGATCGCCCCCTTGAGTTCACCACCTTGCTCCCAGCCCAGGTAGCGCACAGGTATCTGCGCCAGCCCGGCCAATCGCTCGATCACCTGGGGATGGGTCGCCACACTGCCGCCGTAACGCTGCCAGGCCTGGGCGTAAACCTCGGCCTCGACAGGCGTCCAGCCACGTTCACGCCAGCCCTGGAAGCGGTTCAGCATTTAAACCACGGCGTCATAAGGGTCTACGCCGTCCTTGACCACCAGGATGTCTTCCATGATCAGGTACTGCAGGTCCGAGCCGAAGAACATGTTCAGCGCGTCGGTCGGCGAGCAAATCATCGCTTCGCCACGACGGTTGAGCGAGGTGTTCAGGGACACGCCGTTACCGGTCAGCACTTCCAGCTCTTTCATCATGTCGTAGTAGCGCGGGTTGTATTCGCGCTTGAGCACCTGGGCGCGGGAAGTACCGTCTTCGTGCACCACTTCCGGTACGCGGGTCTTCCACTCTTCGGCGACTTCAAAGGTGAAGGTCATGAACGGCGCCGGGTGATCGACCTTGATCATCTGTGGGGCCACGGTGTCGAGCATCGACGGGCAGAAAGGCCTCCAGCGCTCGCGGAACTTGATCTGGTGGTTGATGCGATCCGCCACGCCGGTCGCACTTGGGCAACCGATGATCGAACGACCGCCCAAGGCACGCGGGCCAAACTCCATGCGGCCCTGGAACCAGGCTACCGGATTGCCGTCGACCATGATCTGGGCAATACGCTTAGGCATGTTCTCGATCTTGCGCCAGTTCGGCTTGCTCTCGTGCTTGGCGCACGCGGCAATCACGTCTTCGTTGCTGTAGGACGGGCCGAGGTAGACGTGTTCCATCTTCTCGACCGGTACGCCGCGGGCATGGGACACATAGGCCGCCGCACCGACGGCGGTGCCGGCATCGCCGGAAGCCGGCTGTACGAACAGTTCTTTTACGTCGTCACGGGCAATGATTTTCTGGTTCAGCTTGACGTTCAGCGCACAGCCGCCGGCGAAGGCCAGCTTGCCGGTGTCCTTGAGGATGTCGCCCAGGTAATGGTCGATCATCTGCAAGGCCAGTTTCTCGAACAGCGCCTGCATGCTGGCCGCGTAGTGGATGTACGGCTCGTCGGCGATGTCGCCTTCACGTTTCGGCCCCAGCCACTCGATCAGTTTTGGCGAGAAGTAGAACCCCTTGCCCTTCTCTTTGTAGCGACGCAGGCCGATGACGTTGGCGTAGTCGGTGTTGATCACCAGCTCGCCGTTTTCAAAGGAGGCCAGGCGCGAGAAGTCGTATTTGCTGGCATCGCCGTACGGCGCCATGCCCATGACCTTGAACTCACCGTCGAGCATCTCGAAACCGAGGAACTCGGTGATCGCACCGTACAGGCCGCCGAGAGAGTCCGGGTCGTAGAATTCCTTGATCTTGTGGATCTTGCCGTTTTCGCCGTAGCCGAAGAACGTGGTGGCGTACTCACCTTTGCCGTCGATGCCCAGGATCGCGGTTTTTTCCTGGAAACCCGAGCAGTGGTAGGCGCTGGAAGCGTGGGCCAGGTGGTGTTCAACCGGTTCGATCTTGATTTTCTTCGGATCGAAGCCCAGTTGCTCCAGGCACCAGACAATCTTGTTGCGATAGCGCTTGTAGCGACGGTTACCCATCAGGATCGCGTCGAGGGCGCGGTCCGGGGCGTACCAGTAGCGCTTGGCGTAGTGCCAGCGTGCCTCGCCGAACAGGCTGATCGGGGCGAATGGGATCGCCACCACATCAACGTCCGAAGGCTTGATGCCGGCCTGTTCCAGGCAGAACTTCGCCGACTCGTAGGGCATGCGGTTCTTTGCATGTTTGTCGCGTACGAAGCGCTCTTCTTCGGCGGCTGCAATCAGCTTGCCGTCGATATACAGGGCTGCGGAAGGATCATGGCTAAGGGCGCCGGACAGGCCAAGAATCGTCAATGCCACTGGGGTCTAGCCTCTTTTAGTCTGCATGCAGGCGCATCGCGCCTGAAAAAAGTGTGCTTCCCGCCCGGGCGGGAAACAGCTAAAGGGCGGGATTATAGCTTAAAAGCAGAGGGAAGCTGTTAGCGGCGAGAAGGGCTAGCGGAAGATCTCGATGCTGCCGTCCTTGTTCTGGCGGTAGATCGTATAAGGCAGCATCAGGGTATCCATGACACCAGAGGCGACAAATTCAATCGCGATGATCGGGAAGCCATTGCCTTGGCGATCCAACAGGCTTTGGTCCTTCAGGCTTTTATCCGGTGCGGGCTCGCCATTGAGGGTACAAAAGCCGTAGATCACCCCACTGTAGATACGCGGCACGTTTTCGCAGTGGCTGCGCGACTCCTTGAGGTTCTGGCTGGCCACGGCATCCGGACGGAAGACGGTATTGATCGTTCCGCAACCGGAGACCAATAACAAGGTTGAAACCAGCAGGACTTTGAAACCACGACTCACGGACAACTCCTTTCGTCCAGTAGATGGGCTGGACAGGTGCCTTTATACCCATAGGCTCATGAACGGCCTGGACGCCAATATATGCTGATATTACCGTCGGCCGATTGTCGATAAATCGTATAGGGCAAAACCACCGTATCGGCAACCGCGGACACCGCAATATCTACGAGCACGAACGGTATGAGGAACCCGGTGGGGTCCGGGGCCGCGTGCAGCATGCAGAAATCAAAGGCCACGCCGCTGTAAGCGCGGGGAATGGATTGGCAATAGGTTTTTACGAGCCTGAGCTCACGCGCCGTGTCGCCCTCTTTGCGCATGACGCTATTAACGGTTCCACAGCCGCTTAATAACAGCGCAGCGACACTTATACCCAGTGCAGTCATTATTTTTCTTGTCATATCCTAGCCTCGCAAACGGTCAGCCACGCTAGCACCGAGAGACTGGCTCATTCATCCGAGAAGCACCGCCACATTGCGTGGGAAAAATCCGAAATGGTAAAACTTACCTGACTGTTTAAACTTGCGCACTTTTTGCGCGCCTTCGCTATGCGTGCCCGAGACTCTGGCTGCCTCATGAAAAAAACGCACGCTCGCTTTTCCCTCTTGCTGCCTGGCCTGCTGGCCTTGAGCAGCACAGTGCAGGGCGATGATTCGCCACTGACCCTCGCCCCCACCGTCGTCAGCGGTTCGCGCAGCGCTAGCCCAACGTTCGATTTGCCCTATTCCGTGGACGGCATCAACCGCGAACAGATCAGCGACGGCCAACTCGGCATCAACGCCTCTGAAGCCCTGTCCCGCGTGCCCGGCCTGGTGGTGCAGAACCGCCAGAACTATGCGCAGGACCTGCAAATTTCTTCCCGAGGTTTCGGCGCCCGTTCAGCATTCGGCGTGCGCGGCATCAAGCTGATCGCCGATGGCATTCCCGCCAGTACCCCGGATGGTCAGGGTCAGGCCGCCACCTTCAACCTCGACACCGCCGAGCGCATCGAAGTGCTGCGCGGCCCGGCGGCGACGCTGTATGGCAGCAATGCCGGGGGCGTGATCCAGATGTTCTCCCGCGACGGCGAAGGCCCGCCGCGTATCGGCGCCGAAACCCTGGTGGGCAGCGACGGCCTGAACAAGAACCACCTCAGCGCCGAGGGCGCGGCGAATGGCGCGGGGTTTGTGCTCGACGCCTCGCGCATGGACACCAACGGCTACCGCGATCACAGCAGCGCGCGGCGCGACCAGACCTTCGCCAAGCTCAATGTCGAGCCCGATGACGACAGCAAGCTGGCGCTGATCTATAGCAGCCTGGAGCAGAACGGTACGCAGGATCCACTGGGGCAGACCTGGGCAGCGTACAAGGCAGACCCGCGCTCGGTAAGCGCCAATGCGCTGAACTACAACACGCGTAAAAGTATCGATCACCAGCAATTGGGGATGAATTACGAGCGGTATTTCGGCGCTGCGACCTTGCAGGTCAATGCCTACACCGGGCGACGCAGTGTGATCCAGTACCTGTCGATCCCCAAGGGCACGCCCGCCAACGAACGCGGCGGTGGCGTGGTGCAATTTGACCGTAAGTTCTACGGCGGCAGCGTGCGCTGGATGCAGCCCATCGAAAGCGCGCCTGGCGAGCTGATGATCATTACCGGCCTGGATTTCGACCAAAGCGAAGACAGCCGCCATGGCTATCAGAACTACAGCGGCAACACCCTCGGCGTGAAAGGCCAACTACGCCGCGACGAAATCGACACAGCTCGCAGCCTCGACCCGTATATCCAAGCCAACTGGGCCCTCGACCGCTGGACCCTGCAAGCCGGTATCCGACACAGCACCATGCACATGGACGTTGACGATCAGTTCCTGAGCAATGGCGACGCCAGCGGCAACAAGACCTACCAGAAAAACACACCGTCGATGAGCGTGATGTACGCGTTCACACCCGACCTGCACGGCTACATCAGCGCAGGCAAAGGCTTTGAAACCCCGACTCAGGCCGAGCTGGCCTATGCACCGGGCAACACCGAGGGCTTCAACTTCGGCTTGAAGCCGTCTGAAAGTACGCAATATGAAATGGGTGTGAAAGCGCAACTGAACAACACGCGGATCAACGCCGCCGTTTTCCAGATCACCACCGAGGACGAACTGGTAGTGCAGCAATCCATCGGTGGCCGTACCAGCTACCAGAACGCCGGTCGCACATTGCGCCGCGGCTTCGAACTGGGTGTTGAAAGCCAACTGAGCGACCACTGGAGCACCAGCCTCGCCTACACCCGCCTGCACGCAACCTACGACAGCGACTTTGCCAGCGGCGCCAACACCATCGACAAAGGCAACTACCTCCCCGGCGTGCCACAAACCACCCTGTTCGCAGAACTGAACTGGAAACCACGGGACTGGGTCAGCACCGCCATCGAAGGCATGTACCGCAGCAAGGTCTACGTAGAAGACACCAACCAACAACACGCCGCACCGGCCTACAGCGTCTTCAACTGGCGCGCACGGTTTGAGCAGAAGGTAGAGCACTGGACCTTTCACCAGACCTTGCGCCTGGATAACCTGCTGGGCCGTCAGTATGTAGGGTCGGTGATCGTGGGGGATGGCAATGGCCGCTATTACGAAGCGGCGCCGGGGCGCTCGTGGTATGCGGGGGCCGGGGCGCAGTATCAGTTCTGACCCCAATACCGATCAGTTAAGCGAACACAATGCAAAACAATGAAGATCAAATGTGGGAGCGGGCTTGCTCGCGAAGGCGTCAGCCCAGCAAACACTAATGCTGACTGACCCGCCGCTTTCGCGAGCAAGCCCGCTCCCACAGGGCCCGCTTCAACTGACGACACTGATCTCTTTGGGCAACCGCTGATCAATCACCCGATACAGCGCACTGTCTTGGGGCCAATTGCGCATAAACCGCGCCCGATCCTTGGCGTATGCCGGCGCAAAACTGGCAACAGAACCGTGCTGGCACATGGCATCCAGGTCAATCATCGCCCAGCGCCCGTCATTCCAGAACAGGTTATGGCCCTTGAAATCCCCATGGCTGATGCGCTCGCGGATCAAGTCGGCAAACAACTGGTCCAGTGCCTGCAATTCGCGCTCGGGCGCCTCGCCGCTCTCCACATACGGCGCAAAGCGCTCGATGATGTCTGGCCCAGGCAGGTATTCGGTGACCAGGTAAGCACGGCTGCGCAACCACAGAAACCGTTTCTCCAGCACCGCCAGCGGCTTGGGCGTGGCGAAGCCCAGGAAGGCCAGGCGGTTGCCTTCGCGCCAGGAGTGCCAGGCGCGGCTTGGGCGCCAGAAGCGCTTGAGCCAATGGGCAAAGCCCTTGATGTTGTAGCGTTTGATCACCAGCGGCCGGCCAGCCACGTCGACCTTGGCCACGCTCGCCGCGCCACCGGTCTTGTACAGGTGCCCCTGGTCGAGCAACGCATCGGCTTGCTCAAGCACCGGCACCATCGCGGCTTCTTCTTCGCGGCGGATCGCACGCAAGCCAAAAGCGCCGCGCACCACACTGAACAGCGTGCATTCGCGGCCGGTCTTGTCCAGGTAGTCTCTCAAACGCCAGGCGCTGACTTTACGCACCTGCTTTTCCAGGGCTTGCATTGGCAAGGCGTGTTCGCCGTTGGCCAGCAAGTAATACACCAGCAACTCTTCGGTAAAGGGCTCGAGGTTTTTCGGCAGTTGGGCGAAGAACACACCGAGGTTCTCCAGCACGCGATTGCGCGACAGCGGCTTGCCCGCCTCTTCGACACGAATGCCGGCGCCATCAATCAAATACAGCTTGCCGTCCTTGCGCAGCAAGTTGTCCAGGTGCAGGTCTTCTTGCCACAGGCCCTTGGCATGCATCTGGGCAATCGCGCCCAGCGCTTCGGCGAGCACGGCGGTTTGTTCGTCCGCCAACGGCGGCAGGTTTTCGACGGCAAGCCAAGCGTCGGACAGGCTTTGGGCACCCTCGATAAATTCAAACAGCAGCCAGCCACCCTCGCCGTCCTGCAAGCCATCGGCCAGCAGCAACGGCGTGGTCAGGCCTTGCTCAGCCAACAGACGCACACCCGTGAGCTCACGCTGAAAATGCCGCGCCGCCTTGCTGCCCACCAACAACTTGGCCAACACCGGGCGACCACGCCACACGGCGGCCCCCACGTAGCGCTGCCCAGGCAACACCCGCAGCAGGCTCAGCAATTGCAATTGCCCAGGGCCGGCGGCATCCGCCAGGTCGAGGGTCAGTGGCAGGCTGGGGGTACGCCCAGCCGTTTTCAGCTTGGATAAACGCATCAGCGGTTCTCCTTGTGGCTGCGGCGCGCGGTCAGGCGCTGGTGCCAAGTGGACACCAGGGCACTGTCCTCGGGCTGTTCAAGGTACGCCGCCAGCAGTTGGCGCACCTGCGCATCCGACCATTGCGGCGCGCGGCGCAGCAAAGGTTCCAGGTCCTTGACCCGGTCACGCCAGCCAAACAACAGCGGGCGGGTTTTCTCCAGGTCGATCAACTGCGCGGCGTAACCCTCACCGGCAGGCTGCAGGAAAATATGCTTGGGGTAAAAACAGCCATGCACCTGCCCGACGCTGTGCAGATGACGCGCCAACTTGCCGCACGCCAACAGGATCGCACCGTGCTGGGCTGCGCTCAATTGCGCCCACTGCTCCAGCAACGAATCCAGGTCATTCCAGCCATCCAGCGCACGGGTGAGCAGCATCGCCCGGCGCTCGCCCTTGACCTTGCGCTCACCGAAGAACGCCGCTTGCAAGGCCGGAATTCCCAGCTTTCGATACAGGCTGATGTTGCGAAACTCGCGGGCAAAACTCGGCTCGCCAAACGGGCGGTGCAAGGTGCGCGTGAGGTAGTTGCTCTGGCGCTTGAGGTAGTAACCCTGCCCCTCAAGCTCCAGGCGATACACGCTGCTCCAACCGTCGCCGCTGGTGTTCGGCTCGTCCACCGCATCCAGTTGCTTGGCCCACAGGGCGTCGAAGGTCGCCAGGCCGTTGCGCTCAAGCAGAGCGCGGTCTTCGGCCGCCAGGAAGTCACTCATTCGCGTCCCTCGAAAAACTTCACCACATGGCGAATTCGCTGTTTGTCCGACGCGGTCAGGTGCGCGCGCTGGCGATATTGCAGGTAGAAGCGCAGGCGCTGGGTGGCCGACAAGTGATACTTGGCGACTTTGTCCAGGCAAGCCAGGTCCTTGGTGATGCGGTACTTGAGCCAGAAACCGCGCCAGAAATCACCGTTGGGGCAGTCGATCAGGTACAGGGTGCGCTGGTCGTCCACCAGCAGGTTGCGCCACTTCAAGTCGTTATGGGTGAAGCGGTGATCGTGCATGGTGCGCGTGTATTCGGCGAGCTGGCGGCTGATGCCATCGACCCACCGAGGGTCTTTGAGGCGCTCATCGTGACGCTCGGCCAACACTGACAGATCTTCGGTCTTGGGCAGTTCACGGGTGATCATGGCGCCACGGTTATAGGCCAGGCCCTTGCGGTCCAGGCCCCAGGCCACCACGTCGGCGGTGGGGATGCCCCACTTGGCGAAGCGCTTGAGGTTCTGCCATTCGGACTTCACCCGCGGCCTGCCCAGGTAACGACGCAGGCCCTTGCCGGCACCTACATAGCGTTTGACGTAATAATTGACCCCACCACGCTCCACCCGGATCACCTCCGACAACGGGTCGCGGGTCAGCCGCTCGCCTTGCAGGGCGAACACCGCGTCCAGGCTTCCAAAGTCATCCGCCAGGGCGGCGTAGGCAGGTTCCAGATTCCAACCCGCCATCAGATCGCATCCCCGTATCGTTGTTTACGCGCATACAGCTTTGCTGCCATGCGTTCCAGCGCAGACAACAGCGCGGTTTGCTCCGCCAGGATTTGGCGCAGCGGCTGCTGGAAGTAGGCCTTGAGAAAACGCAGCTTGTCGCGCTGGGTCAAGCCGATCTCCAGCGCGGAGTAATACAGGCCGGCCAGGTCTTTATTGCGCCAGCGCACAGGGATCGTCGCACGCACCTGGGCGCGGTGCAGGTCGATCACCGACAGCTTGAGGTTGTCGACGCTGATGGGCCGGTCGGTGTGCAGCAGGAAATGGCAGAGGTAGCAGTCACGGTGGTTGACGCCGCCCCGGTGCATCGCGCCGACGGTGCGCGCCAGCTCAAGGGTCAAGGCATGCTTGATGGCCGGCACGGGCGGTTGCTTGACCCAGTCCAGGGTCAGGTCTTCCAGGCTGATGATGGGGGTCAGTTCCTGGGTGATGATGAACGAGTGCTGGTCGGCCGGGTTGCTGCCTTTTTCACCGAACGCCACGGCGGTCCTGGTCGGTACGCCAAGCGCTTGCAAGCGCTGGATCGCCACCCACTCCTGGCCCGCGCCCAACACCGGTAATTTGGCGGTGACCAGGTTCTTGAGGATTTCGCCCCAGCCGATCCCACGGTGGATCTTCACAAAATAAGGCTGGCCCTCGACCACCGTACGCAACGTACGGCGAGCGGCCAGCTCGCGGAATACCTGGCCTTCCAGCTTCTCGACCTCGGCGAACGCATCGCGCCCGGCCCAGAGGGTCTTGAAGGGTTCGGCTAGAATCAACTTCATCGGTTTGGCTCCGCCAGAATCAGGTCCGCAGCGTACTGCGGCATGCTAAAGAGGTCGGCCGTCTCGGCGAAGGCCAGACCATTGCGACTCCAGGTCGCACGCGCTTGTGGGTCGTCGAGCATATCGACCAAATACTGGTTGAGCTGGGTTTGCTCGAACGGCTCGTCCAACACCCGGCCGCTCTGGGCCTTGTCGATGTAGAACGCATAGCCGCACACCTGGCTCACCAGTACCGGGAGGCCGGCGACCACCGCTTCGACCAGCACCATGCCGGCCGCCTCGTTGTACGCAGGGTGAATCAACAGGTCCGCCCCCAGCAGGAAACGCGGAATATCATTGCGGCCCTTGAAGAACTGCACCTGGTCGCCCAAGCCCAGCGCCGCGCTCTGCAATTGGAATACTTTGGGGTCGTCCTGGCCGATTACAAATAGCCGGGTGCGTTTCTTCAGCCGCGAAGGCAGGGCGGCCAGCGCCTTGAGGCTGCGGTCGACGCCCTTGGTCTTGAACCCCGAACCGATCTGCACCAACAGCAGATCATCCTCGGCCAAGCCGAATTCAGCGCGGAACTCGGCGCGGATCTCGGCGGCGTTCGGCGGGGCGCGGCGGTCGCGGGCAATACCCGGTGGCAACAGGTGAAAACGCTCGGCCTGGGGGCCGTAATACTGGGTAAACAGCTGCTGCTGATGCTCGGACAACACCATGATTTGCGTCTTGGCGTTTTTATCGAACACGGCGCGCTCGTATTCGGCAAAGTGCTTATAGCGCCCGAACCAGCGATACATCGGGTTGCGCAGGGTCTGGGCCTTGTCCTCGAACACACCATCGGCGGCAAAGTACAGGTCCAGCCCCGGCATCTTGTTGAACCCCACCACGCGGTCCACCGGGCGCTTTGCCAGGTCGGCCTGGATCCAGGCGTAGAGCTTTTCGTTGCGGCGGTGGTTGACCAAGGCCTTGACCGGCGCCACCAGCACCTCAAAGCCTGGCGGGATATCACCTTCCCAGATCAGGGTGTACACCCGAATGCTATGGCCGCGCTGCTGGCATTCCAGGGCGATGCGCATGAAGTCGCGCTGCAGGCCACCGAAAGGAAAGTACTTGTACAGAACAAAAGCCAGTTGCATCAGTGCTGCTCCTCGGCCAGTAACAACGTGCTCAGCCGGCTTGCGACACGCTCAGGGTTCAAGCGCGTGAAGCACAGGGGCGACTCGCGCGCGATGTCGAACCGCCGCAGGTCGTCGGCAGTGGGTTGATAGGTGCACTGTTTTTGCAGGCAAGGCGCACACGGCCAGTCGCTGGCCAAGTGAATCTGGCCTTTGCCGTAGGCGCCGGTAAGGCCTGGGTTGGTGGGGCCGAACAGGGAAATGGTCGGCACATCCAGTGCCGCCGCCAAGTGGCCAAGGCCAGTGTCGACGGCCACGCAGGCACGGGCGCTCGCCAAGACACGGGCCACGCCCGCCAGGTTGAGCTTGGGCAACACTTCGGCGTTGGGCAGGCCCAGGGCCAGGCGTTCGGCCCGCGCCTTTTCGGCAGCGTTACCCCACGGCAGCTTTACGTCCACGCCCAGGCGGCCCATGCGTTCGGCCAGCTCGCGCCAATAGGCTTCGGGCCAGTGCTTGGTGTCCCAAGTGGTGCCGTGCAGCAGCAATACGAATGGTTTTTTCGGCGGCAGGCCGAGCAGTTTTTCGACGCTCAGGCCGTAGTCGCCCAGGCGTTGGGGCAGGTCGTAGCCCAGGGCCACGGCGAACAGCTGGCGCAAGCGCTCCACCGCATGCTGCCCACGGGCCACGGCCAGGCGCCGGGAGTAAAAGCGCGCAGCCAGAGGTTCACGCGCAGAATCTTTGTCGAAGCCGGCGATGGGCGCCCGCACATAACGGGTCAGCCAGGCGCTTTTGAGCAAGCCCTGGGCGTCGATCACCAGGTCATATTGGGTCGACTGTACCGCCTGCTTGAAGCGCCGCCATTCACCGCTCTTGACGGTTTGCCAGAGGTTCTTGCGCCAGCGGCGAATCGCCACCGGGATCACCTTGTCGACCGCCGGGTGCCAGGTGGGGATTTCGGCAAAGCCTTCTTCCACCACCCAGTCGAACCGAATGCCGGGAACTGCCCGCGCTGCGTCAGTGAGAGCCGGCAAGGCATGGATCACGTCGCCCAGGGATGAGGTCTTGATTACCAGAACCCGCAACTCAATGAACCTCGACCACGTCGCCCTGCAAACGCTGCAGGGCATCGGTTACCGGCTGGGGCAGCAACTGGCGCAGGCAATTGTAGTGACCGAAACGGCAGGTACGGTCAAAGCACGGGCTGCAATCCAGGCCCAGGCGTACCACTTCGACCTTGTCGGCCAACGGCGGAGTGAAGCCTGGGGATGTGGAGCCGTACACGGCCACCAGCGGACGGTTCAGCGCCGCCGCCACATGCATCAGGCCGGAATCGTTGGACACCACCGAGTCAGCGCACGACAACAGGTCGATGGCCTCGGCCAGGGACGTGTCGCCACTGAGGTTCACCGCCTCTTCACGCAGACCGGGGATCAGGCGCTGACGAATGTCTTCACCCACCGAATGATCGTTCTTGGAGCCGAACAACCACACCTGCCAGCCTTCGCGGATCTTCGTCTCGGCGACTTTGGCGTAATGCTCCGACGGCCAGCGCTTGGACTCGCCAAATTCGGCGCCCGGGCACAAGGCCAATACGGGCCGATCCAGGGTCAGGCCGAACTTGGCCAGTGCCGCGTCGCGGGTCACCGGGTCGATCTGCAAGCTGGGGCGCGGGTACGGCTTGGGCAGTTCAGCGCCCGGCTCGTGGGCCAAAGCCATAAAGCGTTCGATCATCAACGGGTAACGGGCTTTATCCAGGGTGCGCACGTCATTGAGCAGCACATAGCGAAACTCGCCGCGCCAGCCGGTGCGCTTGGGGATACCGGCAAAGTACGGCACCAGCGCCGACTTCAGCGAGTTAGGCAGCAAGATTGCTTGGTCGTACTGGCCGGCCATGGACTTGCCGATGCGTCGGCGGGGCGCCAGCTCCAGGGCGCCGTGGCCGAGCGGAAAGCTCAAGGCCTTGCGCACCTCGGGCATGCGCTCAAGGATCGGCCGGCTCCACTCAGGGGCGAGCACGTCGATCTGGCAGTCTGGATAGCGCAGGCGCAGGCACTGAAACAGTGTCTGTGCCATCACCATGTCACCGACCCAACTGGGCCCAACGATCAGAATATTCATGTAGTTTCCACAAACGATGCGGGGAGGCCTATCCCCCCCCGCCTCGATAATGACTGTAGATCGCGGTGCGCCAGGGAGCATCTTTATGTGGGCGCTGGCTTGCCTGCGATTGCATCACCTCGGTATCACTGATAAACCGAGGCGCCTGCATCGCGGGCAAGCCCGGCTCCCACATTAATCCGCATCCCATATAAAAATTGGCGTCGCCAATCAGTCGAGTTTCAATTTAAGCCCAGCGCTTGCCAGATTCGCATCACCTGTCGCCGCTCGTCGGCGAACTGATCCCCGGCTACCGTACCGGCCTCGTTCTGCAAAGCCTGGCGGTGCGCGGCTGAGCGGTAGGCCTTGTACACCTCACGCAGCAAATGGGCATCGGCGGCGGGCATCAGCCCGACCTGCTCCAGGCCCTCCAGAATGCGGATATTGTCGGTGTAGCGCAGCAACGATGGATGTTGCGCAGACCACGCCAAAGCCGCGTATTGCACCATAAATTCAATATCGACGATACCTCCGGCGTCCTGCTTGAGGTCGAACAGCGCCGTGGCCTCGAAGGCATTGGCGCCCCTGCCGGCCGTCGTGGCCTTGGTGCCCAGGTTGTCACGCATCTTGGCACGCATCTCGCTGACCTCCTGGCGCAGCTTCTCCAAGTCCCGTTCACGCCCCAACACGTTAGCCCGTACCTGCTCGAACGCCTGGCCCACATCCTGGCTGCCCACCAGCACCCGCGCGCGGATCAGGGCCTGATGTTCCCAGGTCCAGGCTTCATTTTGTTGATAGCGATCAAACGCACCCAGAGAACTCACCAACAAGCCGGATGCGCCGGAAGGTCGCAGGCGCATGTCCACTTCATACAGCTGGCCGGAGTTGGTCTGGGTGGTCAGCAGGTGAATGATGCGCTGGCCCAGGCGTGTAAAGAACTGCGCGCCATCGATCGGCTTGGCACCGTCCGTCTCGGCCTGGGGGTCGCCGTCATGGATAAACACCAGGTCCAGGTCCGAACCATGCCCCAGTTCGATGCCGCCGACTTTCCCATAACCGACAATGATGAACCCAGGATCGCACAGGGTGCCGTCCAGTCGCTGCGGCGAGCCGTGACGGGCGACCGTCTGGCGCCAGGCCAGGGCCAGCACTTGTTCAAGAATGGCTTCGGCCAGCCAGGTGAGGTAGTCGCTGACTTTCATCAACGGCAGGCTGCCAGCGATTTCGGAAGCGGCCACCCGCAGGCGGTGCGCCAGTTTGAAATGGCGCAAGGCTTCCATTTGTTGCTCAAGGTCATCTTCGGGAATGCGCGTGAGGCGCTCGCGCAACTCCGCGGCCAGTTCCGGCGCCAGCGGCGGCTTGAACAAGCGGCCTTCGTTGAGCAACTCATCCAGCAACAGCGGGAAACGGGTGATCTGTTCGGCGATCCACGGGCTGGCCGCGCACAATGTCAGCAGGCGACGCAGGGCGTCGGGGTTCTCGGTCAGCAACACCAGGTAGGCCGAACGCCGGGCCACGGCTTCCACCAGCGGCAACACACGCTCCAGCACCAGGTCCGGGTTGGCATGTTCAACGGCCTGGGCCAGCAGGCGTGGGATAAACGCATCCAGGCGCTCACGCCCCAGGCGCTGCATGGCGCGCAACTGCGGGCTGGCACGCAGGCTGGCCAAGGCCTTGAGGGCCTTGGGGGCATCGGTGAAACCGCCTTCACTCAGTTGGCGGCACGCAGCGTCGTCATCCTGGGATTCCTCCCACAGTGGCAACCATTCACCACCGACCACTAATTCGCTTTCTTCGCCCTCTTCTTCATCAGGATCGGCAATCACTTGGCGAAAGTGCCAGTCCACGCGACCACGCCAGTACATCAGGCGCTCATGGAACGCCGCCCAGTCACCAAAGCCCAACATAAAGGCAATGCGCGCCTGGTCTTCGGGGCTGTCCGGCAGCATTTGCGTCTGACGGTCGGCAATCGCCTGGATCGCATGTTCGGTGTAGCGCAGGAACTCGTAACCACTGCGCAGCTCGCTGATCACCGCCGCAGGCAAATAACCCTGGCCTTCCAGCGTGCCCAGCACGTTCAACAGCGGGCGTTGCTGCAGGCTGAGGTCGCGGCCGCCATGGATCAGCTGGAATGCCTGGGCGATAAATTCCACCTCACGAATGCCGCCCGCGCCCAGCTTGATATTGTCGGCCATGCCCTTGCGCCGCACTTCCTGCTGGATCAGTTGCTTCATGGTGCGCAGCGCTTCAATGGCCGAGAAGTCCAGATAACGGCGATAGACAAACGGGCGCAGCATGTCGAGCAGTTGCGCGCCAGCCACCTGGTCGCCGGCCACCACCCGCGCCTTGATCATGGCGTAGCGCTCCCAGTCCCGGCCCTGGTCCTGATAGTACTGCTCCAGCGCGTTGAAGCTCAGCACCAGGGCGCCGGCCGAACCGTAGGGGCGCAGGCGCATGTCGACACGGAAGACAAAACCGTCGACGGTCATCGGGTCCAGGGCCTTGATCAGTTTTTGACCCAGGCGAATAAAGAACTCCTGATTATCCAGGGCGCGCTTCACGCCCACCGTTTCACCGCCTTCGGGATACGCGAAAATCAAGTCGATATCCGACGACAGGTTCAGCTCCACCGCTCCGAGCTTGCCCATGCCGAGGATGACCATGTGCTGTGCCTCGCCGCTGCGTGCGCCGGTCGGCGTGCCGAACTGGGCGCAGTGGCGCTGGTACAGCCATTGATAGGCCTGGTCGATGCAGGCGTCGGCCATGTCGGACAGATCGCGACAGGTTTGCACCAGGTCGGCCTGGCGTGTGAGGTCGCGCCAGATGATGCGCACCTGCTGGCGCGTGCGTTGGCGGCGCAGCACACGGCCCAGCTCATCTTCTGTTTCGGCCTGTTGCACGGCACCGGCTATCTGGCTGCATAGCTCGCCGGGCGCAAAACCGCGGTCCAGCTCGCCCCAAGCCACCAGCTCCAGCAACATCAAAGGGTCACGAACACTCTGTTCAATGACGAAATCACTGGCAGCGCACACGCGGGCGAAGTCCGCCCACCGTTGCGGCGTCCACGCAGAAAGGCCATGATCGTCGTCCAGCGCGGCCACCGCGTCACGAAATGACTGCTCGGCCCGGTGGGCGTAAGGCAACAGAATGGCCGGCAGTGCGGCCAGCGTTGGAAGGCTCATGGTCTATCCTTGATCGGCGTGTAAATGGCGTGTAGTTGTGAAGGCAAGAGCCATGCTCGGTGAAGGACTGTCGAACAAAGGTTATAAATAGCTGAAATTAAATTAATCTTGGCAGGCAACATCAAAGTTTCACCTTTTCTTGTTCGCAATAGACCAACAATAACGATTATGCTCACCAGCAAGACCGAGCCATACGCTCAGTCTTGTGTAGTTTTACTACTCGTATATACATTCGAAAGGCTGAAATGGCCGACGATTTGTAGTAAAACTACAGGACGCCGAAGCAACCTTCGGCCATCCAAGAATTTATGTCGTCTGCCCACAAGGCCAGTCGCAAACTTCAGGCAACCGATTCTGGTAGCCTTTCCGCCCTGGAGCAAGCCATGCAAGACCTCGATCCCGTCGAAACCCAGGAATGGCTGGACGCCCTGGAATCGGTTCTCGACAAAGAAGGCGAAGACCGTGCTCACTACCTGATGACCCGTATGGGCGAACTCGCGACCCGCAGCGGCTCGCAACTGCCATACGCCATCACTACGCCATACCGCAACACCATCCCCGTTACCCACGAAGCACGCATGCCTGGCGACCTGTTCATGGAACGCCGCATTCGCTCGCTGGTACGTTGGAACGCCATGGCGATGGTAATGCGCACGAACTTGAAAGATTCGGACCTGGGCGGTCACATCTCCAGCTTCGCTTCCAGCGCAACCCTGTATGACATCGGCTTCAACTACTTCTTCCAGGCCCCGACCGACGAACACGGCGGCGACCTGATCTACTTCCAGGGCCACACCTCGCCAGGCGTCTACGCCCGTGCGTTCATGGAAGGTCGCATCAGCGAAGAACAAATGAACAACTTCCGCCAGGAAGTCGACGGTCAGGGCCTGTCGTCCTACCCGCACCCTTGGCTGATGCCTGACTTCTGGCAGTTCCCGACCGTTTCCATGGGTCTGGGCCCGATCCAGGCGATCTACCAGGCACGCTTCATGAAGTACCTGGAAGCCCGTGGTTTCATCCCTGAAGGCAAGCAGAAAGTCTGGTGCTTCCTGGGCGACGGCGAGTGCGACGAGCCGGAATCCCTGGGCGCCATCTCCCTGGCCGGCCGCGAGAAGCTCGACAACCTGATCTTCGTCATCAACTGCAACCTGCAGCGCCTCGACGGCCCGGTTCGCGGCAATGGCAAGATCATCCAGGAACTCGAAGGTGTGTTCCGCGGCGCTCAGTGGAACGTGACCAAAGTCATCTGGGGCCGTTTCTGGGACCCACTGCTGGCCAAGGACGTCGACGGTATCCTGCAACGTCGCATGGACGAAGTCATCGACGGCGAGTACCAGAACTACAAAGCCAAAGACGGCGCGTTCGTTCGCGAGCACTTCTTCAACACGCCTGAACTCAAGGCGATGGTTGCCGACCTGTCCGACGACGAGATCTGGAAGCTCAACCGTGGCGGCCACGACCCGTACAAGGTCTACGCGGCGTACCACGAAGCGGTCAACCACAAAGAACAACCCACCGTCATCCTGGCCAAGACCATCAAGGGTTATGGCACCGGTGCCGGCGAAGCGAAGAACACCGCGCACAACACCAAGAAAGTCGATGTCGACAGCCTGAAGTTGTTCCGCGACCGCTTCGACATTCCGGTCAAGGACGAAGAGCTGGAGAACCTGCCGTTCTTCAAGCCAGAGCCAAACAGCGCCGAAGCCCGCTACCTGAGCGAGCGTCGCAGTGCACTGGGCGGTTTCGTGCCACAGCGCCGCGCCAACAGCTTCAGCGTACCGACGCCAGACCTGAGCACCCTCAAGGCTATCCTTGACGGCTCGGGCGACCGTGAAATCTCCACCACCATGGCCTTCGTGCGTATTCTTGCGCAGCTGGTCAAGGACAAGGAAATCGGCCCGCGCATCGTCCCGATCATCCCGGACGAAGCCCGTACCTTCGGTATGGAAGGCATGTTCCGTCAGTTGGGCATCTACTCCTCCGTCGGCCAGCTCTACGAGCCAGTCGATAAAGACCAGGTGATGTTCTACAAGGAAGACAAGAAGGGCCAGATCCTCGAAGAAGGCATCAACGAAGCAGGCGCCATGAGCTCCTTCATCGCTGCCGGTACTTCGTACTCCAGCCACAACCAGCCAATGCTGCCGTTCTACATTTTCTACTCGATGTTCGGCTTCCAGCGTATCGGCGACCTGGCCTGGGCCGCTGGCGACAGCCGCACCCGTGGCTTCCTGATCGGCGGCACCGCCGGCCGTACCACGCTGAACGGCGAAGGCCTGCAACACGAAGACGGTCACAGCCACATCCTGGCTGCCACCATCCCGAACTGCCGCACCTTTGATCCAACCTACGGCTATGAGCTGGCGGTGATCATCCAGGACGGCATGAAGAAGATGACCGAAGAGCAGCAGGACGTTTTCTACTACATCACCGTGATGAACGAGTCCTACCAGCAGCCAGCCATGCCGGCCGGTGTAGAGGAAGGCATCATCAAGGGCATGTACCTGCTCGAAGAAGACACCAAGGAAGCGGCGCACCACGTACAGCTGATGGGCTCCGGCACCATCCTGCGTGAAGTGCGTGAAGCGGCGAAGATCCTGCGTGACGAGTTCAACGTAGGTGCCGACGTATGGAGCGTTACCAGCTTCAACGAACTGCGCCGCGACGGCCTGGCCGTGGAACGCAGCAACCGCCTGCACCCTGGCCAGAAGCCAGCCAAGAGCTACGTTGAAGAGTGCCTGGCCGGCCGTAAAGGTCCAGTCATTGCCTCTACCGACTACATGAAACTGTTTGCTGAACAAATTCGCCAGTGGGTCCCGTCCAAGGAATTCAAAGTCCTGGGCACCGATGGTTTCGGCCGCAGTGACAGCCGCAAGAAGCTGCGTCACTTCTTCGAAGTCGACCGTCACTTCGTGGTGTTGGCAGCCCTGGAAGCCTTGGCTGACCGTGGTGAGATCGAACCCAAGGTGGTGGCTGACGCTATCGTCAAGTTCGGGATCAACCCGGAAAAACGCAACCCACTGGACTGCTGAGGAGATTTTTTGTGAGCGAACTCATTCGCGTACCTGACATCGGCAGCGGTGAAGGTGAAGTAATCGAGCTGTTTGTGAAGGTCGGCGACACCGTCGAAGCCGACCAGAGCATCCTGACCCTGGAGTCGGACAAGGCGAGCATGGAAATCCCTGCTCCCAAGGCCGGCGTGGTCAAGAGCCTGAAAGTGAAGCTGGGCGACCGCCTGAAAGAAGGCGACGAACTGCTGGAGCTGGAAATCGAAGGCGCTGCTGATGCAGCCCCTGCGGCCGCCGCCCCGGCCGCCGCTGCCCCCGCACCTGCTGCTGAAAAGCCTGCCGCTGCCGAGGCTGCTGCACCGGCTGCTGCACCTGCCGCCGCCACCGTCCAGGACATTCACGTCCCGGACATCGGCTCGTCGGGCAAGGCCAAGATCATCGAGCTGCTGGTCAAGGTCGGCGACACCGTCGAAGCCGACCAGTCGCTGATCACCCTGGAGTCCGACAAGGCCTCCATGGAGATCCCATCGCCGGCTGCCGGCGTAGTGGAAAGCATCGCGGTCAAGCTGGAAGACGAAGTCGGCACTGGTGACTTCATCCTCAAGCTGAAAGTACAAGGGGCTGCCCCAGCAGCCGCTCCAGCACCGGCGGCTGCTCCGGCTGCCAAGGCTGAAGCCGCTCCGGCCGCTGCTGCCCCAGCACCTGCTGCAAAAGCCGAGGCCACACCGGCCCCTGCGGCTGCCGCACCTGCGCCAAGCGGTGCCAAGGTGCACGCCGGCCCAGCCGTGCGTCAGCTGGCCCGTGAATTCGGCGTCGAGCTGAGCGCTGTTGCAGCCAGCGGCCCTCACGGTCGTGTGCTGAAGGAAGACGTGCAGGTCTACGTCAAAGCCATGATGCAAAAAGCCAAGGAAGCTCCGGCTGCCGGCGGCGCTACCGGTGGTTCGGGCATTCCGCCGATCCGTACCGTGGATTTCAGCCGTTTCGGCGAAATCGAAGAAGTGCCGATGACCCGCCTGATGCAAATCGGCGCGGCAGGCCTGCACGCCAGCTGGCTGAACATCCCGCACGTGACTCAATTCGACCAGGCCGATATCACCGACCTGGAAGCGTTCCGCGTTGCGCAGAAAGCCGTGGCCGAGAAGGCCGGCGTGAAGCTGACCGTACTGCCACTGCTGCTCAAGGCCTGCGCGCACCTGCTCAAGGAACTGCCGGACTTCAACAGCTCGCTGGCGCCAAGCGGCAAGGCGATCATTCGCAAGAAGTACGTCAACATCGGCTTTGCCGTCGACACTCCGGATGGCCTGCTGGTACCGGTCATCAAGAACGTCGATCAGAAGAGCCTGCTGCAACTGGCTGGCGAAGCGGCTGCGCTGGCTGCCAAGGCCCGCGACAAGAAGCTCACCCCGGACGACATGCAGGGCGCCTGCTTCACCATCTCCAGCCTCGGCCACATTGGCGGCACTGGCTTCACGCCAATCGTCAACGCGCCAGAAGTGGCGATCCTGGGTGTGTCCAAGGCCACCATCCAGCCTGTGTGGGACGGCAAAGCGTTCCAACCCAAGCTGATGCTGCCACTGTCGCTGTCCTACGATCACCGCGTGATCAACGGCGCCGCGGCTGCGCGCTTCACCCAGCGCCTCAGCCAGCTGCTGAACGACATCCGCACCATCCTGCTGTAAGTCACAGGGCTTTCCTGTTACCGGGAAGGCCCTTGCCACACCGATTTCCGAGCGCCACGCTCGTCCCTCACCCCCGCCACTTGGCGGGGCTTTTTTTGCCTGTTTTTTCTGTAGGAGCGAGCTTGCTGTGGCGAGGGTGCTTGCTCCCGCTGGGGCGCGAAGCGCTCCCAAGTTTTTGGGGCCGCTACGCAGCCCAGCGCAAGCAAGCTTGCTCGCCACACGCGACCGTACCTGCGTCAACGCACCACCGATCACCCCAATTACAGAAATCCCTCGCGCGGCCGATAACAGGCTATAGCACTTAGCCTTCATCCTCTCTTGTCACTGCGTGCTGCATGATGCAACCTTGCCGCAGTCGACAGTCAAGAGGGCGTGAGCCCAGCGCAGTGCGCATTTTCCCAAGCGAGTTTCCCCATGAAAAGCCAACCCGATGTCGCCCGTATGGCGGCCGAGGTAGTGACGCAATTACCGGTGCCTTCGCGCCTCGGTATGTTGCGTTTCGAGCGGCTTAATGAGGCAAGCTGGGCCCTGCTCTACCTCGATCCCAATTGCGAACGCCAGTTCGGCCTGCCGGCGGTTGAACTCTGCGCCTTGATCGGCACGCCCTACGCCAGCCTGATGGAACCCCAGGCGCGCTACCAGTTGCACGATGCGATCCAGCAACAACTGGCCCACAGCCCCCATTATCTGGTGCGCTATACCCTGCACACCCATGACGGCCCGCTGAGCGTGCTGGAAATGGGCGAGGCCTACAAACAACACAACCGCCACCTGGTGCGCGGCTACCTGATGGTGGTCGAGGGGCTGTTCAGCGAGACCAGCGCGCCCGCCCCGACCGCCGACCTGGAAAACCAGAACAGCCGCCTGCAAATCGCCCTGGAGCTCAACCAGCGAGCGCAGCAAGAACAGTTGCAACACCTGGAGCGGGTACGTGCCCAGCAGGAATTGATCCTGCTGCTGGCGCGCCAACGCTACACCACGCCCAACTCCCTGCAAGAAGCGGCTGAACTGATCACGCGCAGCGCCTGCGACATTTACCAGATCGACTGCGCCAGCATCTGGAACCTCGAAGGCCATCATCTGGTACCGATCTCCGCCTACCACCGCGCCGATCAACAACACCATCTGCCTGAAGCCATTGATGCCAGCGGCTTCCCGGATTACCTGGAAGCCCTGCACTCCAGCCGTGCGATCGATGCCACCCACGCCCTGCGCGACCCACGCACCCGGGAAATGGCCGAAAGCCTGCGCGCCAAGGACATCCACGCGATGCTCGACGCCAGCATCCGTGTCGACGGCCAGGTGGTCGGCGTGCTGTGCCTGGAGCAAGGTGGCAGCCCGCGCGCCTGGCAGTCCGATGAGATCGCGTTCGCCGGCGAGCTGGCAGACCAGTTCGCCCAGGTCATCAACAACCACAACCGCCGTACCGCCACCAGTGCCCTGCATCTGTTCCAGCGGGCGGTGGAACAAAGCGCAAACGCATTTCTGCTGGTCAATTGCGACGGCGTGGTGGAGTACGTCAACCCCAGCTTCACCGCGATTACCCAGTACAGCGCCGAAGAAGTCCACGGCCATCGCCTGGCCCAACTGCCGGCCCTGGAGAACCTCAGCGAATTGCTCTTCGACGCGCCTTCGGCCCTGGCCAAAAGCAACAGCTGGCAAGGTGAGTTCAAGAGCCGCCGCAAAAACCTGGAACCCTACTGGGGCCAGCTGTCGATTTCCAAGGTGTATGGCGACAACCGCGAGTTGACCCACTACATCGGCATCTACGAAGACATCACCCAGACCAAGCTGGCGCAGCAGCGCATCGAACGCCTGGCCTACACCGACAACCTGACCAACCTGGGCAATCGCCCGGCGTTCATTCGCAACCTCGACGAGCGCTTTGCCCGCGACAGCGACAGCCCGATCAGCCTGCTGTTGGTGGATATCGACAACTTCAAGCGCATCAACGACAGCCTCGGCCACCAGACCGGCGACAAGTTGCTGATCAGCCTGGCACGCCGCCTGCGCAACAGCTTGAGCAGCGGCGGCAGCCTCGCACGCTTTGCCAGTAACGAATTCGCGGTGCTGTTGGACGACGCCGACCTTGAGACCGGCCAGCAGGTGGCCAGCCAGTTGCTGACCACCCTCGACAAGCCGATGTTCGTCGACAACCAGCTGATCAGCGTCACCGGTTCCGTGGGCCTGGCCTGCGCGCCGCTGCATGGTCGCGACCCACAAACCCTGATGCGCAACGCCGGGCTGGCCCTGCACAAGGCCAAGGCCAACGGTAAGCACCAGGTACAAGTGTTTACCGAAGCCCTGAATGCCGAGGCCAGCTACAAGCTGTTTGTAGAAAACAACCTGCGCCGTGCCCTGACCCAGAACGAGCTGGACGTGTTCTACCAGCCCAAGCTGTGCCTGCGCAGCGGTCGCCTGCTGGGCATGGAAGCGCTGTTGCGCTGGAACCACCCGGAAAAGGGCATGATCCGCCCCGACCAGTTCATCAGCGTGGCTGAAGAAACCGGGCTGATCATCCCCATCGGCAAATGGATCGCGCGCCAGGCCTGCCGCATGAGCCGGCAATTGACGGCCGCAGGCCTGGGTAACTTGCAGGTGGCCATCAACCTGTCGCCCAAGCAATTCTCCGACCCGGACCTGGTGTCCTCGATTGCCACCATCCTCAAGGAGGAGCAGCTGCCGGCCAACCTGCTGGAGCTGGAGTTGACCGAAGGCTTGCTGCTGGAAGCCACTGAAGATACGCGTCTGCAACTGGACCAGCTCAAGAGCTTCGGCCTGACCCTGGCGATGGACGACTTCGGCACCGGTTACTCGTCGCTGAGCTACTTGAAAAAATTCCCCATCGACATCATTAAGATTGATCGCAGCTTTATCCACGAAATCCCGGACAACCAGGACGACATGGAAATCACCTCGGCGGTGATCGCCATGGCCCACAACCTCAAACTCAAGGTCGTGGCCGAAGGCATCGAGACCGCTGAGCAGTTGGCGTTCCTGCGCCGGCATCGTTGCGACGTGGGCCAGGGCTACCTGTTCGACCGCCCGATCCCCGGTGCCGAGCTGATGCAGAGGCTTAAACGCTACCCGCGCGGGCCAATCGCCTGACAGCGCTGTAACACTCGGGCACACTGGCTGTCTGACAATTTACTGTTACTCAACCTGACGAGAGGACTGATCATGGTCTTGCGCTCGGAAATTCTGGTGAACAAAAACGTGCTGCCTACCCAAGAACAAGCGTTGCCTGGTCGTGAAACCCCAATGAAGTTGCCTGAAACGCACTTCGTCAACGGCAACCCACTGCTGGGCCCGTTCCTGGATGATGTCGGCTTTGCGATCTTCGGCCTGGGCTGCTTCTGGGGCGCAGAACGCAAGTTCTGGCAGCGCGACGGCGTGGTCAGCACCGTGGTCGGCTACGCCGGCGGCTTCACGCCTAACCCGACTTATGAAGAAGTCTGCTCGGGCCTGACCGGCCATAGCGAAGTGGTGCTGGTGGTGTATGACCAGGCCAAGGTGAAATACGAAGACCTGCTGAAGATGTTCTGGGAACTGCACAACCCGACCCAGGGCATGCGCCAGGGCAACGACATCGGCAGCCAGTACCGTTCGGTGATCTACGCCACCACACCTGAGCAACTGGCGGCGGCCAAGGCTAGTGCCCAGGCTTATCAACAAGAGCTGAGCAAGGCCGGCCTGGGTGAGATCACCACGGAAATCGAAGAAGCCCCGACGGTGTACTTCGCCGAGGCGTATCACCAGCAGTACCTGGCGAAGAATCCGCAGGGTTACTGTGGGATCGGCGGCACTGGCGTGACCTGCCCGATCTAGGGAGCAATACAAATAAAATGTGGGAGCGGACTTGCTCGCGAAAGCGGAGTGTCAGTCACTGAATTTGCTGACTGATATACCGTTTTCGCGAGCAAGCCCGCTCCCACATTGGGTCCTGCGTTTGGATTGAGATCGGTTATTCGGCGATGAGCCAATCCATCTGCCAGCCACCTTGGGTCTGGCCCAGTTGCTTGGACAACCATGGCAGCAACTCACGCAGTTCTTCTTCCAACCCCCACGGCGGGTTGGCAATCGCCAGGCCCGAGCCGGTGAGGGTATTGGGCGTGTCCAGCGGATGCACCAGCAACTCCACACGCAGCAATTTCGGCGCACCGGTACCGGCCAGGTCCTGGTAGAAACGGCGCAACATGCGCTGGTCTTTCACCGGGTACCAAATCGCCGCCACCGTCTGGCGCATACGGCTAACGGCCTCCTTGAGGGACGCGGCGCAACGCTGCATTTCGTCGAGCTTTTCAAACGGCGGGTCGATCAGCATCAGCGCGCGCTTTTCCGGCACCGGCAACAAGGCCCGTGGCACATGCCAGCCTTCGCCCAGGTGCACTTTGACGCGGCGATCACCTTTCATGTTGTCCTTGAGCAGCACGCCATCTTCGGGGTGCTTCTCGTTGAGCAGCACACGGTCCTGGGGCCGCGTGAGACGGCGCGCCAGTTCCGGCGAGCCCGGGTAGTAGCGCAACTGGCCATCCGGGTTCATCTCGTGCAGCACGCGCATGTAGTCGGCGGTAAGCGGCGGCAGGTCGCTTGCGCCCCACAGGCGGGCGATGCCTTCCAGGTATTCACCGGTGCGGTTGGCCTGGTCGCCCTGCAAGTCGTACAAGCCAATGCCTGCGTGAGTGTCGAGGTAGGCGAACGGCTGTTCCTTGCGCGACATCAGGGCGATGAGACGGGTCAAGGTCAGGTGTTTGAAGACATCGGCATGGTTGCCGGCGTGAAAGGCGTGACGATAATTCATGGTTGCTCCTGCGCAGGAGGCGAAGTTTACCTTCTACCGACGCAAAGGTGCAGGGCCGCACGGCAGGCGGCACGGATGTCACGCTATCGCCAGGGGCTCAACTGAGTTGCGAGGCAAGGTAATCAGCCAATGCGCCATGGCTGATTTGCGGCCTGCGTGCGAAGTAGGCGACCTTGTGCTGCAAGGTGGCTGGCGCAAACGCAGTGTAGAGGTCAGGGCGCTGCTCCTGGAGCCATTGCAGCAGGTTGTCGACCAGCACCTGTGGTGACTGCTGCGCCATAGGCGTCAGCAACGATGCCGGCACCTGCCACCAGGGGCTGGTGGGGGCCGCGGTGACTGATTTGGGGGCCACCGACAGCGGCTGGCCGTTGATCAAGTAGCGCTGGAACACCGGCAGCACGTGCGCAGCCTCGTCGCCTAACAACTGCAGGATCGGCAAAAGGTGCGCGCCGTCCCAGAAACGCAAAAACACCGGCTGGCTTTCCGGCAGGTACACCTGGGTCAAGCCCTTCAAATGCGCGATCACCACGTCCAGCGGGCTGGAAGAGACCGCCAGCCAGCCCCAATCCGGCGCTTGGGTGGTGGCTATCCAATCGAGAAAGGCACTGCTCGGCTCAACGACGCCAACGTAGGGCATGACCTCATCCCAGTCAGCGTAAGCCGTGCCCGCCCAGATCGGTCGTGGCATCTTTGCGACAGCCGTGGCTTGCCACACGGCGAGCGGCTTGGCGTCGCTGGCATTGCCCAGCACGGCGTACAGCTGTTCATCAGGCTGCAGCGGGTATTGCGCCAGCCAGGCATTGGGCGTCAAGAGCGCGGGCATCAGGACGCACTCCGTGCATGGGCGTCGATGTCACACTGGCCGTTCTTGCAGCGCTCACATTCTTCGCAGAACGGCGCGCTGCGTTTCAGGCTGACCACTTGCGCACGGCTTAACGGCGCGGGCACCACCGCCAATAAAGTCTCGTTCAATCCAGGCATCAACGGCGCCGGTGTCGGGGCAGGCGCGCTGCCGAGCTGAATCGGCACGCTGCTGAAGATCCCGCCCGCTGATAACGTGATCGACTGCCCGCCCGCCTGGATCGTCACGCTGGCACCCGCATCAATGATGATGTTTTGCCCGGCCCCCAGCGCAATGGTCTGCCCGGCACGCATGTGCTGCGAACCGCCAACCACCAGATGGTCATCCTGCTTGAGCTGCGTTAAACGGTTGCCCTGGGTGATGCGCTGCTCTTCGCCCAGCAACTCATGGCGCGACTCGCCGCCCACCTGCACGCGACGCCGGTTGTCGACCTGTACCTGTTGGTCATGCAGCACATGCTGGGTCCAGTCCCGCTGGGCGCGCAGGTAGATTTCTTCGGCGCCCTTGCGGTCCTCGATACGCAGTTCGTTGTAGCCGCCACCGCCAGGGCTGCTCTGGCTACGCCAGAGACTGCGGGTCTTGTCCGCGGGCAGGTCGAGGGGCACAGGTGTGGCAGCGTTGGGCAGGCACCCCACCACCAGCGGCATGTCCATGTCGCCATTGACGAACCCCACCAGCACTTCCATACCGACCCGGGGGATCAGCACCACGCCATAACGGTCATGGGCCCAGCCACTGGCGACCCGCAGCCAGCAACTGGAATGGTCGTTGTGCTCACCGACACGATCCCAGGCCAGTTGCACCTTGACCCGGCCGTACTCGTCACAGTGGACCTCACTGTCAACCGGGCCGGTGACCACCGCGCTTTGATACCCCGACACCGTCGGGCGCGGCGGCTCCGGCAAAGGCGGACGAAACACCGCATCCCATGGCGCGGCGACAAATGTGTTGCGATACCCCTGGCGCAGCTCCCCACCTTCCTCCTCGGTGACCACCTCTTCCAGCACCTGGGGCTGTTTGCCTTCATGGCGCACCTGCGTCACCAGCCACAAATCATTCCAGTCCTCGCGGGGGTGCTCACGCAACTGCAAAAACCGGCCACTGGCCAATGCCGGCTCATCGCCCTGGCCATGGGCACTGCGGTAGTCGCTGCGGTGCCGCTCCAAGCCACGCTGGGCGAGGTACCTGCCATGGGCTCGGTCAGAAAAATTGCCGGGGTAGTGCTGCGTTTCAAGCTTGGGCAAAGACTCATCGACGGCTGCGCTTTCCAGCTCGACATGGGGTTTGCGAAAGTCGTAATCGCGAAGATTCAACGCCGTGGTCCGGGTCGCCAATTGCAAGGTGAAGCGCTTGATCCCAGGGGTATCGGCAACCATTCCCGAACCCGGCCGGTAAGGCGTGGGCTGATCCATCTGGGCAAACACGGTCTGATCATCACCAAACACCAGCAGGTGCCCTTCTGGGGAATGCTGGAAATGATAATGAATCCCCAGCTCGGCACACAGGCGCTGGATGAACGCCAGGTCGCTCTCGCCGAACTGCACGCAATATTCACGCTCAGGGTAATCACCGCTCAACCGGAACTCGAAGCGGTCACTGTGAATCCCCTGCGCGGCCAGCACCTGGGCAACAATCTGCGGCACCGTCTTATGCTGGAAAATACGCTGGTGACTGCTGTGCGCCAGGTACGCCAGATGCGGCGCAAGGCTGAGCTGGTAGCGCGTCAAGCGCCGGCCCGAGTCGCCCTGGGCAACCCGATACACCAGGCCATGAACGCCATGCCCCTGCTCATCGAAGCCCAAGTACACCTGGCGATGCAGCAAGCCCTCCAGGTCGATATCCGGCTGCTCGCAGACCAGCTCAAGTTCAAACCGGTAAGGCTGGCTGATGGCCTCAGTGCCGTTGAATGCGAACACCTTGAAGTCACTGGGCGCCCCATCCAGGGCCAGGGTAAATGCAGGTTGGTTGGCAGGAGCGAACATCCGGTGTTTCTCTGCGAAGGGTGAGCGGCCGATTCTGCACCAGCCGTTCGCCTGGCCGAGCGCTGCGTTGGCAAATAAGTAAGGTCCTACGTGAGCACCACTGGAATCCACAGGCATCAACGGCAATTGCATCAATAAGCCCATATAAAAAAGGCCCAGCGTCCTTGGGACGTGGGCCTTTCTTGTTCGCTCAGCAGGCGTTAAACGCCCAGCGAATTACTTGTTCAGGTTGTAATCTTTTTCCGCAGCATCAAAACGCTCGACCATACCCACCGTCGGTGCGCCCATCTTGCTCACGAAGTAGATCGCCAGGCTGGCGAAGATGAAGCCTGGGATGATTTCGTACAGGCCCAGCAATTCGAAGTGTTTCCACACGATTACGGTGATCGCGCCGACCAGGATGCCGGCCAGTGCGCCGTTGCGGGTCATGTGTTTCCAGATTACCGAGATCAATACCACAGGGCCGAATGCCGCGCCGAAACCGGCCCAGGCGTAGCTGACCAGGCCCAGTACGCGGTTTTCCGGGTTGGCGGCCATGGCGATCGCGATCAAGGCCACTACCAGCACCATGATGCGACCGACCCATACCAGCTCAAGCTGGGAAGCGCCTTTACGCAGGAACGCCTTGTAGAAGTCTTCGGTCAGGGCGCTGGAGCACACCAGCAGTTGGCAGCTCAGGGTGCTCATCACAGCCGCCAGAATGGCCGACAGCAACACACCGGCAACCCATGGGTTGAACAGGATTTTGGCCAGTTCGATAAACACACGCTCTGGGTTTTCAGTTACCGGGCCTGCCACCTCAGGATGCGCCGAGAAGTAGGCGATGCCGAAGAAGCCCACTGCCACGGTACCGCCCAGGCACAGGATCATCCAGGTCATGGAGATGCGACGTGCGTTGGCAATCGACTTCACCGAATCGGCTGCCATGAAACGCGCCAGGATGTGCGGCTGGCCGAAGTAGCCCAGGCCCCAGCCCATCAGCGAGATGATGCCGATGAAGGTGGTGTTTTTCAGCATGTCGAAGCTGGTCGGATCCTTGGCTTCAATGGCCAGGAAGGTGGTGTCTACGCCGCCGGTAGCCAGCAGCACGATGATCGGCGTGAGGATCAGCGCGAAGATCATCAGCGTGGCTTGTACGGTGTCGGTCCAGCTGACTGCCAGGAAACCACCGATGAAGGTGTAGGCAATAGTCGCCGCAGCACCGGCCCACAGCGCGGTCTCGTAGGACATGCCGAAGGTGCTTTCGAACAGGCGGGCGCCGGCGACGATGCCGGAGGCGCAGTAGATGGTGAAGAACACCAGGATCACCACGGCGGAGATGATCCGCAGCAGGCCGCTTTTATCTTCGAAGCGGCTGGAGAAGTAATCCGGCAGGGTCAGGGCGTCGCCGTTGTGTTCGGTCTGCACGCGCAGGCGGCCGGCCACGAACAACCAGTTGAGGTAAGCACCGACGATCAGACCGATGGCAATCCAGCTTTCCGACAGACCGGACATGTAGATCGCGCCCGGCAAGCCCATCAACAGCCAGCCGCTCATGTCGGAGGCACCGGCGGACAAGGCTGTCACCACGCTACCGAGGCTGCGGCCGCCCAGGATGTAATCGGAAAGGTTGTTGGTGGAGCGATAGGCCATCAGGCCGATCAGCACCATTGCTGCGATGTAGATCACGAACGTGATCAAGGTTGGATTACTAACGCTCATAGGAGTGACGCCCTGGCTTTGTTTTTATGTAGCGACGGTCATGGGGACGGCCACCCGTGGATAACCGGATAGACGAACCTGCATGCCGCGCATTTATGACTGGCGTTTCCCCAGGAAAGCCGCCAGCCGATGAACCCACCCTGAGGGTTGGTTGCACCTTGGTGCGCGAATGCTATTCAACAAAGCAAATAAGGTGCAACCAGTTTCTGCCGATTAAGTTGCACCCAAGTGTGTTTTAGGACAAACGCGCTTTTTTTGCTCCTTTTCGGAGCAAGAACAGCCGATCTCAGAAGCAAATGCACCAGCGTGAAGCGGATTCCGTCGTGAGTTTAATTTTTTCCGATCAAGCGTCGAACATTTAACCAACAAAAGGGTTGCACCCGGTTGCACCTCAGGATGGGCAAAGCTAATCTTGCCGCCAGCAGATGCCACTCGGTAGTGGCACCCATGAGGATAAAAAAATGGCAACGACCACCCTTGGGGTCAAACTCGACGACCCGACCCGCGAACGCCTGAAGGCCGCCGCGACCTCCATTGATCGCACGCCGCACTGGCTGATCAAGCAGGCGATTTTCAATTACCTGGAGAAACTCGAGGGTGGTGCAACCCTGTCCGAGCTCAATGGCTTGAGCAGCAAGGAGGCCGATGATGCCGGCGAGGTCCAGGCCGACCACGCCCACCAGTGCTTCCTTGAGTTCGCCGAGAGCATCCTGCCACAATCGGTGCTGCGCGCTTCGATTACCGCCGCTTACCGCCGCCCGGAGCCGGAAGTGGTGCCGATGCTGATCGAACAGGCGCGCCTGCCGGCACCGATGGCCGAAGCCACCAACAAGCTGGCCGCGAGCATTGCCGAAAAACTGCGCAATCAGAAGAGTGCCGGCGGCCGTGCCGGTATTGTTCAGGGCCTGTTGCAAGAATTCTCCCTGTCGTCCCAGGAAGGCGTGGCGCTGATGTGCCTGGCCGAAGCGCTGCTGCGTATCCCGGACAAAGGCACCCGCGATGCGCTGATCCGCGACAAGATCAGCACCGGCAACTGGCAGCCGCACCTGGGCAACAGCCCATCGCTGTTCGTCAACGCCGCTACCTGGGGCCTACTGCTGACTGGCAAGCTGGTCGCCACCCACAACGAAGCAGGCCTGACCTCGTCCCTGAGCCGCATCATCGGCAAGAGCGGCGAGCCGATGATCCGCAAGGGCGTCGACATGGCCATGCGCCTGATGGGCGAGCAGTTCGTCACCGGCGAAACCATCGCCGAAGCCCTGGCCAATGCGAGCAAATTCGAAGCCAAGGGCTTCCGCTATTCCTACGACATGCTCGGTGAAGCCGCACTCACCGAACACGACGCCCAGAAGTACCTGGCCTCGTACGAACAAGCCATTCATTCCATCGGCAAAGCCTCCCATGGCCGTGGGATCTATGAAGGCCCGGGCATCTCCATCAAGCTCTCCGCCCTGCACCCGCGCTACAGCCGTGCGCAGTACGAGCGCGTGATGGACGAGTTGTACCCGCGCCTGCTGTCGCTGACCTTGCTGGCCAAGCAGTACGACATCGGCCTGAACATCGACGCCGAAGAAGCCGACCGCCTGGAGCTGTCGCTGGACCTGCTCGAGCGCCTGTGCTTCGAGCCGCAATTGACTGGCTGGAACGGCATCGGCTTTGTGATCCAGGCGTACCAGAAGCGTTGCCCGTATGTGATCGACTACGTCATCGACCTGGCCCGCCGCAGCCGCCATCGCCTGATGATCCGCCTGGTAAAAGGCGCGTACTGGGACAGCGAAATCAAGCGCGCCCAGGTCGAAGGCCTGGAAGGCTATCCGGTGTACACCCGCAAGGTGTACACCGATGTTTCCTACATTGCCTGTGCACGCAAACTGCTGTCGGTGCCGGAAGTCATCTACCCGCAGTTCGCCACGCACAACGCCCACACCCTGTCGGCTATCTACCACATCGCCGGTCAGAACTATTACCCCGGCCAGTACGAGTTCCAATGCCTGCACGGCATGGGTGAACCGCTGTACGAACAGGTTGTAGGCAAGGTTTCCGAAGGCAAGCTGAACCGTCCGTGCCGTGTGTACGCGCCGGTGGGTACTCACGAAACACTGCTGGCCTACCTGGTGCGCCGCCTGCTGGAAAACGGCGCCAATACCTCGTTCGTCAACCGTATCGCTGACCAGTCCATCTCGATCCAGGAATTGGTAGCCGACCCGGTGGCCAGCATCGAGCAAATGGCAACCCAGGAAGGCGGTTTCGGCCTGCCGCACCCGCGCATCCCTTTGCCGCGTGACCTGTACGGCAGCGACCGCGCCAACTCGGCCGGTATTGACCTGGCCAACGAACATCGCCTGGCCTCGCTGTCCTGCGCCCTGCTCGCCACCGCTCACAACAACTGGAAGGCCGCGCCGATGCTCGGTTGCGCCGCCAGCAATGAAGCGGCACAACCGGTGCTGAACCCTTCCGACCTGCGTGACGTGGTCGGCCAGGTACAGGAAGCCACCGTCGAAGACGTCGACAACGCCATCCAGTGCGCCATCAGCGCCGCGCCGATCTGGCAGGCCACCCCGCCCGCCGAACGCGCTGCCATCTTGGAGCGCGCCGCCGACCTGATGGAAGGCGAGATCCAGCCGCTGATGGGCCTGCTGGCCCGCGAAGCCGGCAAGACCTTCGCCAACGCCATCGCCGAAGTGCGTGAAGCCGTGGACTTCCTGCGCTACTACGCAGTGCAGGCGCGCAACGACTTCACCAATGACGCCCACCGCCCATTGGGCCCAGTGGTGTGCATCAGCCCGTGGAACTTTCCGCTCGCCATCTTCAGCGGCCAGGTAGCTGCAGCGCTGGCTGCCGGTAACCCGGTGCTGGCCAAGCCTGCCGAGCAGACGCCGCTGGTGGCTGCCCAAGCCGTACGCATCCTGCTTGAAGCTGGCATTCCGGAAGGTGTGCTGCAATTGCTGCCAGGCCAGGGCGAAAGCGTCGGTGCCCGCCTGGTGGGTGATGATCGCGTCAAAGGCGTGATGTTCACCGGCTCCACCGAAGTGGCGCGCCTGCTGCAACGCAATGTCGCCGGTCGCCTGGATGCCCAGGGTCGCCCGATTCCGCTGATCGCCGAAACCGGTGGCCAGAACGCGATGATCGTGGACTCCTCGGCGCTGACCGAACAAGTGGTGATCGACGTCGTGTCGTCGGCCTTCGACAGCGCCGGCCAACGTTGCTCGGCCCTGCGCGTGCTGTGCCTGCAGGAAGATTCGGCAGACCGTGTGGTCGAAATGCTCAAGGGCGCCATGGCTGAATGCCGCCTGGGCAACCCGGAACGCCTGTCGGTCGACATCGGCCCGGTGATCGACGCCGAAGCCAAGGCCGGTATCGAGAAACACATCCAGGCCATGCGCGACAAAGGCCGCAACGTTTACCAGGTGGCGATTGCCGACGGTGAAGAGATCAAGCGCGGCACCTTCGTGATGCCGACCCTGATCGAGTTGGAAAGCTTCGACGAGCTGCAACGCGAGATCTTCGGCCCGGTGCTGCACGTGGTGCGCTACAAGCGTAAAGAGATCGACCAGCTTATCGGCCAGATCAACGCTTCCGGCTACGGCCTGACCTTGGGCGTGCACACCCGCATCGACGAGACCATCGCCAAGGTGATCGACAACGTCAATGCCGGTAACGTCTACGTCAACCGCAACATTGTTGGCGCCGTGGTCGGTGTGCAACCGTTTGGCGGCGAAGGCCTGTCGGGTACTGGTCCGAAAGCCGGTGGCCCGCTGTACCTGTATCGTTTGCTGTCGACTCGTCCTACCGATGCGATCGAGCAATCCTTCGTACGGGGCGACAAGTTGGCCGCGCCGGATGTGCGCCTGCGTGATGCCATGAGCCAATCGCTGACCGCTCTGAAAACCTGGGCCGACAGCCATAAATTCAGTGAGCTGAGTGCCCTGTGCACGCAGTTCGCCGCCCAGTCTCAAAGCGGTATCACTCGCCAATTGGCCGGCCCGACCGGCGAGCGCAACAGCTACGCCATCCTGCCGCGCGAGCACGTACTGTGCCTGGCCGAAGTGGAAGGCGACCTGCTGACCCAACTGGCGGCGGTATTGGCTGTCGGTGGTTCGGCGGTATGGCCGGAAACCGAGCTGACCAAGGCCTTGTTCCCACGCCTGCCAAAAGAGATTCAGGCGAAGATCAAGCGCGTGGCCGACTGGACCAAGGACGACGTGGTGTTTGACGCCGTGCTGCACCATGGTGATTCCGACCAACTGCGTGCGGTGTGCCAGCAAGTGGCACAGCGCGGTGGGGCGATTGTTGGGGTGCATGGCCTGTCACAAGGCGAAACGGCGATTGCGCTGGAGCGTCTGGTGATCGAGCGTGCGTTGAGCGTAAACACCGCTGCGGCGGGTGGTAACGCCAGCCTGATGACCATCGGCTAACTGACACAGTGCAGTAAAGGTGTGGGAGCGGGCTTGCTCGCGAATGCGGAGTGTCAGGTTTAGATGTACTGACTGATCTACCGCCTTCGCGAGCAAGCCCGCTCCCACATTGACCGCGTCGTAACGCCCTTATCTCGTTCTGCCCCTGTATCACTTAGATCAATCTTGCTACCCACCCTCCATTCGCGCACTTAGACTCAGGCCAACTCCTTCAAAGGTACGCCGCCATGTCCGAGACGCTGCTCAGTTCCCGCAATCTGGCTTTCGAGCTGTACGAAGTCCTTGATGCCGAGGGCCTGACCCAGCGTGAGCGGTTTGCCGAACACAACCGCGAAACCTTCGATGCCGCGATCAGCACGGCGCGCAATATCGCAGAAAAGTACTTCGCCCCTCACAACCGCAAGAACGACGAAAACGAGCCACGCTATGAAAACGGCCAGGCGATCCTGATCCCGGAGGTCAAACCGGCGGTGGACGCCTTCCTTGAAGCCGGCTTCCTCAACGCAGCACGCAGCTTTGAAGCAGGCGGCATGCAACTGCCGACCCTGTTGTCACAGGCCTGTTTCGCGCACTTCCAATCGGCCAACGCCGCCTCGACGTCCTACCCGTTCCTGACCATGGGCGCCGCCAACCTGATCGAAAGCTTCGGCACCGAGGAGCAGAAACAACGCTTCCTGCAGCCAATGATCGACGGGCGCTTCTTCGGCACCATGGCCCTGACCGAGCCTCATGCCGGTTCTTCCCTGTCGGACATTCGTACCCGTGCAGAACCAGCGGCTGACGGCAGTTATCGGCTCAAGGGCAACAAGATCTTTATCTCCGGTGGCGACCATTCGCTGTCGGAAAACATCGTGCATATGGTGCTGGCCAAATTGCCGGACGCTCCCGCAGGCGTGAAGGGCATTTCGCTGTTTATCGTGCCTAAGTTCCTAGTCAACGAGGACGGCAGCCTGGGCGCTCGCAACGATGTGCTGCTGGCGGGGGTGTTCCCCAAAATGGGCTGGCGCGGCACCACATCCACAGCGCTTAACTTCGGTGATAACGGCAACTGTGTCGGCTACCTGGTGGGCAAGCCGCACCAGGGCTTGAGCTGCATGTTCCAGATGATGAACGAGGCACGCATCGGCGTGGGCATGGGCGCGGTGATGCTCGGTTACGCCGGCTACCTTTATTCTCTGGACTACGCCCGCGAACGGCCCCAGGGGCGCCTGCCCGATAGCAAAGACCCGAGCACCGCACCGGTGGCGATCATCCAGCACGCCGACATCAAGCGCATGCTGCTGACCCAGAAAGCTTATGTGGAAGGCGCCTTTGACCTCGGCCTCTACGCGGCGCGGCTATTCGACGACACCACCACCCTGGCAACCGACACCGAGCGCAAGCAAGCCCACGAACTGCTCGACCTGCTCACGCCCATCGTCAAATCCTGGCCGTCGGAGTTCTGCCTCAAGGCCAACGAGCTGGCGATCCAGATTCTCGGCGGCCACGGCTACACCCGCGAATACCCGGTGGAGCAGTACTACCGCGACAACCGCCTGAACCCCATCCATGAAGGCACCCACGGCATCCAGTCCCTGGACCTGCTCGGGCGCAAATTGGCGCAGAACGGCGGCGCCGGCTTAAAGCAGTTGATTCGCCTGATCGCCGAAACCGGAGCCCGGGCGCAAAAGCACCCCTCACTCACGGCACTGCGAGAGCCCCTGGAGCAACTGGTAAACCGGCTGCAAAGCGTCACGATTGGCCTGCTGACTGATCTCGCCCAAGGCAAGGTCAACAGCAGCCTGGCGAACTCGGCGCTGTACTTGAAAGTGTTCGGGCACACGGTGATTGGCTGGCGCTGGCTGGAACAGGCGATCCGCGCCGAAGAAGGGCTGGCCAAGGGTGAAGCGGCTGACGCGGCCTTTTACAAGGGCAAGCTCCAGGCCGCCCGGTACTTCCTGACCTGGGAAGTACCGAGCTGCCATCATGAACTGGCGATTCTGGAGGCACGCGACGATACGTGCCTGGGCATGCAAGACGAGTGGTTCTAAGGCTGACCGATCACCTTGGAAATCACATCGACCGTGGCGCTGACTTGCTCTTGGTAACGGTCGAGTTCCTGCTGGTGAGCCTGTTGCATTTCAATCTGCTCGGCGCACAGGTTCAGCGCGGCCAATACCAGTAGCTTGTCACCGATCAGGGTCGGGTACTTTTTCTTGGTCACGGCCAGGGAGGCCTTGAACATGGTCACGGCATGCATCAGGGTCTGATCTTCGCCGGCCGGTGCCTTGATCGAGTAATCCTCTCCGAGAATCGAAACGACCTTTATGCCCTCACTCATGCGCTGACAGGCCCTGCACTCACACGCTCAACCAGCGCCTGGATGCGGGCGGCGGTGGCGCCGTGCTTTTCTTCCTGCTCCATCAGGTTCAGTTGCAGGCTGTCGTTTTCATCCTTGGCGCGGGCCAGCTCGGCCTTGAGGGATTCGTTGCTGCCCAGCAGCTCTTGATTCTGCTGTACCAGGTCGCTGACCAGTTGTTCCAATTGGCTGAGAGATGCTTCTAACATTTTGATTTCCCGGGCTTTTAAAAGGGCGGTGACGATAAAGAAAATTCACCTCGGATGCCAGGGATATCCCCGGCGTGCAGCCCGATTTATCGGGGCCGGGCCGCACTTTCGAGCCTTAGTGACTGCAATTACCCGATCTGGTTCCTCCAATCCCCCCAACCCTTCGTCAGATGCGACAAAAGCGCGCAGCGTCTTAAGACTTTAGTCGCATGGCCGATAACGCAGGCACACCTCGTCTCATGGCCGCATGGATAGCGCCTCCCCCAGGACTCCAGCATGTCTCTTCGTAATATGAATATCGCCCCGAGGGCCTTCCTTGGCTTCGCGTTTATTGGCGCCTTGATGTTGTTGCTCGGTGTGTTCGCCCTGAACCAGATGAGCAAAATTCGTGCAGCCACCGAAGACATCACCTCGGCCAGCGTGCCCAGCATTCGCGCCCTGGATGAATTCACCCAACTGACCCTGCGCCTGCGCGTGCTGTCGTACCGCTTGCTGACCAACCGCGAGCCGGACGTACAGCAAAAGACCCTGGAAGCCTTTGAACTGCGCAATCAGCAGATTCGCACAGCCCAGGACATCTACGAAAAACTGATCACCAGCACCGAAGAGCGCAACGCCTACAACGAGTACGTGCGCTTGCTGGGCCAGTATCGCCAGATTGAAGAGCGCATGAAGAGCCTGTCTCGCGCCGATCAGGTCAACGAACTGCGCAGCCTGCTCAACACCGAGTTGCTGGAAAACTCCGAGCAGGTCAATGCGGTCTTGACCCGCTTGCTGGATATCAATAACGACGACGCCAACGCCACCAACCAGCGCGCCAAAGACCAATACGACATGGCCTTTGACCTGGTGGTAGGCCTGCTGGTGGTTGCCACGGCACTGACCTTGCTGTTCGCCTGGTTGCTGACCCGCAGCATCACCCTGCCCATTGCCCAGGCGCTAGAAGCCGCCGAAGAAGTGGCCGAAGGCAATCTGACGCGCCCGATCACCGTGGACGGCAACGACGAAGCCGGGCGCCTGCTCGCGGCCATGGCCAAGATGCAACACAAACTGCGCGACACCCTGCAACGTATCGCCGGCTCCGCCACCCAGCTGGCGTCTGCCGCTGAAGAGCTCAATGCGGTCACCGACGAAAGCGCCCGTGGCCTGACCCAGCAGAACAATGAAATCGAACAGGCCGCCACTGCCGTCAACGAGATGACCAGCGCGGTGGAAGAAGTCGCACGCAATGCGGTGAGCACCTCCGAAGCCTCGCGCAACGCCACCACCTCTGCCGGTGACGGCCGTGACCTGGTGCAGGAAACCGTCAGCGCCATCGAACGCAGGAGCGCCGACGTGCAAGCCACCGCCTCTCTGATCGGCGACCTGGCCAATGAATCTAGGGATATCGGCAAAGTGCTGGACGTGATCCGTGGCCTGGCTGACCAGACCAACCTGCTGGCCCTGAACGCCGCGATCGAAGCAGCCCGAGCCGGGGAAGCCGGGCGTGGTTTCGCCGTGGTGGCCGATGAGGTGCGCGCGTTGGCCCATCGCACCCAGCAGTCCACCAGCGAAATCGAGCGCATGATTGGCAGCATCCAGACAGGCACTGAACACGCGGTAGATTCGATGCGCAACAGCACTGAGCGCGCCGAATCGACACTCAACATCGCCCGAGGCGCGGGCCTGTCGCTGGACACCATCAACACCGCGATTGTGGAGATCAACGAGCGCAACCTGGTGATCGCCAGCGCGGCGGAAGAACAGGCCCAGGTGGCGCGGGAAGTGGACCGCAACCTGGTGAATATCCGTGACCTGTCGGTGCAATCGGCCACGGGTGCAAGCCAGACCAGTGCGGCGAGCGGTGAGTTGTCGCGATTGGCGGTGGACTTGAATGGGATGGTCGGAAGGTTCCGCCTCTGAAATAAGCCTTTGCTCACACCGCATACCCTGTGGGAGCTGGCTTGCCTGCGATAGCAATCTGTCAGCCAACGCCCATGGCGCCTGGCACACCGCAATCGCCAGCAAGCCAGCTCCCACATTTGAGCGATGTGCAGCCACAAAAGCTTTTTGACAGCGCAGCAATTCAACAGGTTAGAATCCCTGGCACGCAGACTGCATGGTCAGTTTGCGCCCTGTCTTCCCCTGCACTGGAGTACTGCCTTTGAATGCGACGACCATCAACAGCCTGTTCTTGATCGGCGCGTTGCTGGTGACTGCGAGCATTCTGGTGAGTTCGCTTTCGTCACGCCTGGGTATCCCCATCCTGGTGATTATCCTGGCCGTGGGCATGACCGCCGGGGTCGATGGCGGTGGCATCATTTTCGATAACTACCCGACCGCCTACCTGGTGGGCAACCTCGCCCTCGCCGTGATCCTGCTCGACGGCGGTTTGCGTACCCGGGTGGCGAGTTTTCGCGTGGCGCTGTGGCCGGCCCTGTCCTTGGCCACGGTGGGGGTGTTGATTACCACCGGCCTCACGGGTATGGCCGCCGCCTGGCTGTTCGACCTCAACATCATCCAAGGCTTGCTGATCGGCGCCATTGTCGGCTCCACGGACGCCGCGGCAGTGTTCTCGCTGCTGGGCGGCAAGGGCCTCAACGAGCGGGTCAGCGCCAGCCTGGAAATCGAATCCGGCAGCAACGACCCGATGGCGGTGTTCCTCACTGTCACCCTGATCGACATGCTCGCCAGCGGCCAGACCGGCCTGCACTGGAGCCTGCTCACGCACCTGATCCGCGAATTCGGTATCGGTGGCCTGGTAGGCCTGGGTGGCGGCTGGCTGATGTTGCAACTGGTCAACCGCATCAACCTGGCCAACGGCCTGTATCCGATCCTGGTGATCGCGGGTGGCCTGTTTGTGTTTGCCCTGACCAACGCCCTGCACGGCAGCGGCTTCCTGGCCGTGTACCTGTGCGGGCTGGTGATCGGCAACCGCCCGGTGCGCAGCCGCCATGGCATTTTGCATATGCTCGACGGCATGGCCTGGCTGGCGCAGATCGGCATGTTTTTGGTGCTGGGCCTGCTGGTCACGCCTCACGATTTGCTGCCCATCGCCGTGCCCGCCCTGGGTTTGGCGCTGTGGATGATCCTGTTTGCCCGGCCACTGTCGGTGATGGTTGGCCTGCTGCCATTCAAGGCGTTCCACGGGCGCGAAAAGGCCTTTATCGCCTGGGTCGGCCTGCGCGGCGCGGTACCGATCATCCTCGCGGTGTTCCCGCTGATGGCCGGCCTGCCCCATGCACAGCTGTACTTCAACCTGGCGTTCTTTATCGTGTTGGTCTCGCTGTTGGTGCAAGGCACCAGCCTGCCGTGGGTGGCCAAGTTGCTCAAAGTCACCGTACCGCCAGACCCGGCGCCGATCTCCCGCGCGGCCCTGGAAGTGCACGTCACCAGCGAGTGGGAGTTGTTCGTCTACCGCCTGGGTGCAGAGAAATGGTGCATCGGCGCGGCCCTGCGCGAGCTGAAAATGCCCGAAGGCACGCGCATCGCGGCGCTGTTTCGCGGCCAGCAACTGCTCCATCCGTCGGGTAGTACGGTGCTGGAAGTCGGCGATTTGCTCTGTGTGATCGGCCACGAACACAACCTGCCGGCCCTGGGCAAACTGTTCAGCCAAGCACCGCAACGGGGCCTCGATTTGCGCTTCTTCGGCGACTTCGTACTGGAAGGCGATGCCCAGCTGGGCGCGGTTTCGGCCTTGTACGGGCTCAAGCTTGAAGGTATCGACCCGGACATGCCATTGAGCCGCTTCATTACCCAGAAGGTCGGCGGTGCACCGGTAGTCGGCGACCAGGTGGAATGGAACAACACCATCTGGACCGTCGCCGTCATGGACGGGAACAAGATTGGCAAAGTCGGCGTCAGATTCCCCGAAGGAAGTCGCCCGGGCCCCGGACTCTTCCTCTAAACTGCGGGACAACAACGCCCCGATTCTTCACTTTGCAAGACCGGTCTCTATGCCAACCCTGCGTACTTTTCTCGCCACTGCCCTGCTGGGCCTGACCCTTTGTGTTGGCAGCGTATACGCCGCCGACCCGCCCAGCGCCGAAGCCGTCCAGCAAAGCCTGGATAAACTGCCCGACCGCAAGCTGCCTGACGCCGACATGAAGGCGCTGCAGGCGACCCTGCAACAGACCCTGACCTACCTGGGCAATGAGCAGGACTACGAGCAGCGCCTGGCCGACCTCAAGCGCCAGCTGGAAGAGGCCCCGCGCCAGACCAATGAGAACCAGCGTGAGCTGGCGCGCCTCAAGGCCACCAAAATCATCCCGGTGGCCCAACGCTACGCCAGCCTGCCGGTGCCTCAGCTCGAACAATTGCTGGTGCAACGCAGCACCCAGCAAGGCGACCTGCAAAAAGAACTGGCCGACGCCAACAGCCTGACCATCGCCGCCCAGACCCGCCCCGAGCGCGCCCAGACCGAAATCAGCAGCAGCCAGACGCGCATCCAGCAAATCAACGCGACGCTCAAGCTCGGCAAAGATAATGGCAAACCCCTCAGCGGCGACCAGCGCAACCAGCTCAACGCCGAACTGGCGGCCCTGAATGCCTTGATTCCCCTGCGCCGCCAAGAATTGGCCGGCAACAGCCAGCTGCAAGACCTGGGCAACAGCCAGCACGACCTGATCCAGGAAAAAACCGCACGCCTGGAGCAAGAAATCCAGGACCTGCAAACCCTGATCAACCAGAAACGCCTGGCCCAGTCCCAGCAGACGGTGACCCAACAGTCCATCGAGGCGCAGAAAGCCGGCGGCAGCAGCATCCTTGCCAAGGAGAGCGCAGACAACCTGAAGCTGTCCGACTACCTGCTCAAAAGCACCGACCGCCTCAACGACCTGACCCAGAAAAACCTGCAGACCAAGCAGCAACTGGACACCGTGACCCAAAGCGATTCGGCCCTGGACGAGCAGATCAACGTGCTCAAGGGCAGCCTGCTGCTGTCCAAGATTCTCTATAAACAAAAGCAGGCCCTGCCGCGTCTCACCGTGGACAAAGACCTGGCCGACGACATCGCCAACATTCGCCTGTACCAGTTCGAGGTCAACCAACAGCGTGAGCTGATCAGCTCCCCCAGCACCTATGTGGACAACCTGCTGGCCAACCAGCCCCCGGATGAGGTCACCCCGCAACTGCGCCGCACCTTGCTGGAAGTGGCGATCACCCGCAGCGACCTGCTGGAACGCCTGAGCCGCGAACTGAGCGCACTGCTCAACGAGTCCATCACCCTGCAACTGAACCAGAAACAACTGCTCAGCACCGCCAGCACCCTGCGCGCCACGCTCGACGAGCAAATGTTCTGGATCCCCAGCAACAAGCCGCTGGACACCGAATGGCTGGAAACCGTACCGGCGC
Organism: Pseudomonas sp. GL93; assembly: GCF_003408955.1. Classification (NCBI taxonomy): domain Bacteria; kingdom Pseudomonadati; phylum Pseudomonadota; class Gammaproteobacteria; order Pseudomonadales; family Pseudomonadaceae; genus Pseudomonas; species Pseudomonas sp. GL93. The sequence goes on along the minus strand of NZ_NKRF01000057.1, from coordinate 108,910 downwards.
ACTTGAGCAAGCAGGTCACCACCCTGCCTTGGGCGTCCAGCGTCAGCGAGCTGTATGACGGCCTGACCCAACGCCCACTGCTGTTCCTGCCGCTGCTGTTGCTGATCGGCGCGCTGTTGTGGCGTCGCAATGCGCTGTATGTGCGCCTGAAAAAGGTTCACCAGGACATCGGCCACTTCAAGCGCGACAGCCAGTGGCATACGCCGCAGGCCATCCTGATCAACATCCTCCTGGCAATGCCCGTGGCCTTGGGCCTGGCGCTGTGCGGCTATGCGTTGCAGATCGACGCCCGCGGGCAAAACGCCAACCTGGGCGCGGCCTTGTTGCAGATCGCCCAGGCCTGGCTGGTGTTCTACACCGCCTACCGCATCCTCGCGCCGGGCGGCGTGGCGGAGCTGCACTTTCGCTGGGAAAGGCCCCAGGTCGAATTCCTGCAAGGCTGGATACGCAAGCTCGGGCTGGTGGTACTGGCGTTGGTGGCCGTGGTCGCAATTGCCGAACATCAACCGGCGGCGCTGGCCGACGACGTGCTGGGTATCGCCGTGGTACTGACCTGCTACGGGCTGATGGCTTGGCTGCTGGGCCGCCTGCTGCTGAACAGCCCAACCCACGAAAAGGCCTCGTTGTTTCGCAAAGCTATCGGCGTGGTGTTCACCGCCCTGCCGATCGCGCTGTTTATTGCCGTGTGCTTTGGCTATTACTACACCGCGCTGAAACTCAGCGACCGGCTGATCAATACCCTGTACCTGCTGATGTTCTGGCTGGTGATCGAAGCCACCTTCGTGCGCGGCCTGGGTGTTGCCGCACGGCGCCTGGCCTACGCCCGCGCCCTGGCCAAACGCCAGGCAGCCAAGGAGGCCGGTGACGGCGAAGCGGTGATCGAAGAGCCGACCCTGGACATCGAGCAGGTCAACGAACAGTCCATGCGACTGATCCGTCTGGCCCTGCTCGGCGGCTTTATCGCGGCGCTGTACTGGGTGTGGTCGGACCTGATCTCGGTATTTTCCTACCTGGACAACGTCACCCTGTACGAATACACCAGCGGCACAGGTGCGAATATCAGCATGGTGCCCATCAGCATCGGCGACCTGCTGGGCGCGTCGATTATCATCGGCATCACCTTCGCCCTGGCGCGCAACCTGCCCGGCCTGCTGGAAGTCTTGGTACTGTCCAAGCTGGACCTGGCCCAAGGCAGCGCCTACGCCACCACCACCTTGCTGTCCTACATCATTGCAGGCGTGGGCTTTGTCACCACGCTCTCCACCCTCGGCGTGAGCTGGGACAAACTGCAATGGCTGGTTGCCGCGCTGTCGGTGGGCCTGGGTTTCGGCATGCAGGAGATCTTTGCCAACTTCATCTCCGGCATCATGATTTTGTTCGAACGCCCGGTGCGCATTGGCGACACCATCACCATTGGCAACCTGTCGGGTACGGTGAGCAAGATCCGCATTCGCGCCACCACCATCACCGACTTCGACAACAAGGACATCATCGTCCCCAACAAGACCTTCATTACCGGGCAACTGATCAACTGGTCGCTGACCGACACCATCACCCGTGTCACCCTGAAACTGGGCGTGGACTACGGCTCCGACCTGGACCTGGTGAAGGAATTGCTACTCAAGGCGGCGCGAGAAAACCCACGGGTACTCAAAGAGCCGGAACCCCATGTGTACTTCCTCAACTTCGGCGAAAGCACCCTCGACCACGAACTGCGCATGCATGTTCGCGACCTGGGCGACCGTAACCCGGTGCTGGACGAGGTCAACCGCTATATCAATCGTGAATTCAAGAAACAGCACATCAACATCTCGTTCCGGCAGATGGAAATCTACCTGAAGAATCTTCACGGCCAGGAATACAAATTGGTGCCGGCCGAAGACGAGCGCAAGACCATCGCCGAGCCACTCGACAAGCCCGACGCCCCCGAGCCTCCTGCTGGCAAAGTGGTGGATGCGCCGGAGCCACCACCCAGCAAACTCGACTAAACGCCCTATCCCCAGCAGAATGCTCGGACATTCTGCTGGAGATGGCCGGTGAAAGCCCTCGACGAACTGACCTTCGACAACCGCTTCGCACGCCTGGGCGATGCATTCTCGACCCACGTATTACCCGAGCCCCTCGACGAGCCGCGCCTGGTCGTCGCGAGCAAGGCTGCCATGGCCCTGCTTGACCTCGACCCGGCCGTGGCCGAAACGCCGGTATTTGCCGAGCTGTTCGGCGGCCACAAGCTGTGGGCCGAGGCAGAACCGCGGGCAATGGTGTATTCCGGGCATCAGTTCGGCGGCTACACGCCACAACTGGGCGATGGCCGCGGGTTATTGCTGGGCGAGGTCTATAACGAGGCCGGCGAGCATTGGGATTTGCACCTCAAGGGCGCTGGGATGACGCCTTACTCGCGCATGGGCGACGGGCGCGCGGTGTTGCGCTCTTCGATTCGTGAATTCCTCGCCTCCGAAGCCCTGCATGCGCTGGGCATCCCCACCAGCCGTGCCCTGTGCGTGATCGGCTCCAACACGCCAGTATGGCGGGAGAAACAGGAACGCGGCGCCATGGTTTTGCGCCTGGCCCACAGTCACATCCGCTTTGGGCACTTCGAATATTTCTACTACACCAAGAAACCCGAACAGCAGGCCGAGTTGGCCGAACACGTGCTGAACCTGCACTACCCCGAATGCCGCGAGCAACCCGAGCCTTACCTGGCGATGTTCCGCGAAATCGTCGAGCGCAACGCCGAAATGATCGCCAAATGGCAGGCCTATGGTTTTTGCCACGGCGTGATGAACACCGACAACATGTCGATCCTGGGCATTACCTTCGACTTTGGGCCCTTCGCGTTTCTCGATGATTTTGACGCGCATTTCATCTGCAACCATTCCGACCATGAAGGGCGCTACTCCTTCAGCAACCAGGTACCGATCGGGCAGTGGAACCTCAGCGCCTTGGCCCAGGCGCTTACGCCGTTCATCAGCGTTGACGCACTGAAAGAAGCCCTCGGCCTGTCCCTGCCGCTGTACCAGGCGCACTACCTGGACCTGATGCGCCGCCGCCTGGGGCTGACGACCGCCGAAGAGGATGACCAGACGCTGGTGGAGGGTTTGCTCAAGCTGATGCAGAACAGTGGCGTGGACTACACGCTGTTCTTGCGCCGCCTGGGGGATGAGTCCGCGGCGCTGGCCGTGACGCGTTTGCGCGACGACTTTGTCGACCTGGCCGGGTTCGACGCCTGGGCCGAGCAGTACAAGGCCCGCGTTGCGCGGGACGGGGATGACACCCAGGAACAGCGCCGTGAGCGCATGCACGCGGTCAACCCGCTGTACATCCTGCGCAACTACCTGGCCCAAAACGCCATCGCCGCCGCCGAATCAGGCGACTACAGCGAAGTGCGGCGGCTGCATAAGGTGCTTTCCAAACCGTTTGAGGAACAAGCGGGGATGGAGCAGTACGCGCAGCGGCCACCGGATTGGGGCAAGCATTTGGAGATTAGTTGTTCGTCGTAAGTCCTAAAGACGGTCGGATTATTCTGCGGTGAGTAGGCTCATCAGATCTGAGGCATACGCTGATGCTCCAGATCATAGGCCTCCACCCAGTCAGAAATGATGTCCAGTAGCCCACTCATTGGATGGTCTTCATCTTCTCCTGTGATATCGAGCAGCTCATCAATCGCCTCGACCAGGACGCCATAATCATCCTCGGTTTGGGGTTTGCGCAGCAGCGTTGCAACGTAAGGCCAATGTTCAATGGCCAGTTTCAGAGCGTCGTTCATGCTTTGTCCTTTTTTAGAGTGTTGATAAACCGCGTCGCCGACACCAGATTGAAGCCAATAGCCGCCTCCAAGGAGCCTCCGATGTCCGAACCTCTTGTCATCCCCTGCCCACATTGCAACGGCCTCAACCGCATCCCCGGCGAACGCCTGGGTGATGCGCCCAAGTGCGGGCGTTGCAAGCAGCCGGTGTTGCTGAACAAACCCTTTGATTTGAAACAGGGCGACTATGCCAGCCAGATCAAGGGCGACCTGCCGCTTTTGGTCGATGTGTGGGCCGACTGGTGCGGGCCGTGCAAGTCGTTTGCGCCGGTATTCGAGCAGGCTGCCGGGCAGCTAGAGGGTAAGTGCCGGCTGGCGAAGCTGGACAGTGAGGCTAATCAGCAGCTGTCGGCGCAGTTGGGGATTCGTTCTATTCCCAGTTTGATTCTGTTCAAGAACGGTCGCGAAGTGGCGCGCCAGAGCGGGGCGTTTCCGTTGCCGCAGCTGATGAGCTGGTTGCGTAGCCAGGGGGTGTAAACACCCCCCGCCATCAACTCGGTCAATGTGGGAGCTGGCTTGCCTGCGATGCAGGCGACTCGGTCTGCCTGGTACACCGAGGCGATGCTATCGCAGGCAAGCCAGCTCCCACATTGAATGCATTTCAGCTTTAGGTCAGGGGGGCTTCGCGGTCCATCATCTGGCCGACCAGCATGACGCCCAGTTCGCTTAATTGGTGAATCGCCAGAGCCACATCGCGATGTTCGCCTGTGAGGTCGTTGGACAAGTTGAGTAATAGCGTGCGCACGGAGGAGAAGGTTTCGTAGCTGTTGAGCACGAGGGCTTCGGTGGGGAGGTTGGGTGTAACGGTATAAAGGTTAACCATGGATCGTCTCCGAGTAGAGGAGCCGCAACCTACCGCTACTAAACGGAGGGTGGCAGCTGTACGCAGGTTAGTAGACCGGGGAGACGCAACCGGCGCGCTTGAAAGCGCCCTCCGTACAGCCACCATCAAATCCAGGAAGATCCTGATGACGATTTGCCGTACGTCTCACCACGGGCTACTAAACCCGATCACTGAACATTCAGCGACCGGCAAACCTTAGAGACGCCCATCCAGACGCACAAGCCGGCGGATTCTGGCGTAGCTGTAGGCAAGGTTACAAGGCACAAGCCCAATTGCCAGACCCTTCCTACAGACCCTGTGGGACAAATCCAACTCACCTGCCGAAATGCAATCCAAACTGTGGGAGCTGGCTTGCCTGCGATAACGGTGTTCCAGGCGACACATTGACTCAATGTGCCGCCCTCATCGCGGGCAAGCCCGGCTCCCACAGTGTTCGGTGTTGCCTGTGGGGTCAGGCATTTTCCAGCAAGTTATGCAGCTCCACAAACTGCTGCGTCAGCTTATGCCGTGGGTCCAGATGAATCAGCGGCTTGCTCTCCTGGTGCGACTCGCGCATACGCACGGAGCTGGCCAGGTACACCGGCAGTACCGGCAGCCCTTCGGCAATCAACTCATCGAGAATCTGCTGCGGCAGGCTCGCCCGGGCCTGGAACTGGTTGACCACGATGCCTTCCACTTCCAGGCCTTCGTTATGGTCGTCCTTCAGTTCTTCGATCTCTGCTAGCAGGCCATACAAAGCCTGGCGCGAAAAGCTGTCGCAATCGAATGGAATAAGCACACGATCAGCGGCAATCAGCGCCGAAACCGCATAAAAATTCAGCGCTGGCGGCGTATCCAGGTAAATCCGGTCGTAATCCTCGCTCAACTCATCCAGCAGCTTTCGCAGCTTGTTGATCTTGTGCTTGGCTTCGAGCTTGGGCTGCAGATCTGCCAGCTCGGCGGTGGCGGTGATCACGTGCAGGTTGTCGAACGGCGTTTCGTAGATATCCACCTTGTTCTTCTTCGAAAACGGCCCGGAAGACAACGTCTGCTTGAAAAAATCCGCGATCCCCATGGGGATGTCGTCGCCCGTCAGCCCGGTGAGGTACTGGGTTGAGTTGGCCTGTGCATCGAGGTCCACCAACAGGGTTCGATAACCTTCGCTGGCGCTGACCGCCGCCAGGTTGCAGGCGATGCTGGACTTGCCCACGCCGCCTTTTTGATTGAACACCACGCGCCGCATGGAAAAACCTCCGTGTATCAATGAATCCCCCGAGTGTAGAGCGCAAAAGCGCCGGTTAGCTACCTCGTTCATCCTAACGCGCTGCCTGGCTCACAAATGAATGGAAACCGCGCAACGATCGAGCCCGGCCTTCGCTCGCCGATAATCTGTAAATTCTTCCAACTTATTTGTGATCAATAGTGAACAAATTTTCACCACTATTTGCTAGAACCCCACAGCACCGGGATAATGCGCGCCATACGGCCATTGCTCCCTGTCCCGGAATCCGGGGCCATTGGCCGCACATGGAAGCCCGCAGGGGCGGGATAACTTCTCAGTGATCAACTTCAACATCGCCCAATGGCGCGCCTGGGCTCCTGGCCTTGAGAGTGCGGACGACTGGTACGCCTGGTGCCGGGACCCGGTGTTGCCGCCTGTCAGCGAAGCGTCCCCCGATGTGTCATTTTTGCCAGCCATGCAGCGCCGCCGTCTGAGCCGGCTGGCGCGCATGGCGTTCAGCGTCGGCTGGCCGCTGGCCGAGGGCCTTGAAGACCTGCCACTGGTGTTTATTTCCCGCCACGGCGAAACCCCGCGCACCCTGGACATTCTCAGCGACCTGGCCAACGAGCAGCCGCTGTCGCCCACTCAGTTCAGCCTGTCGGTGCATAACGCGGTGATTGGCCTGTGGTCGATCCTGCGTAATGAAACCAGCGAGATGACCGCTCTCGCCGCCGCCGGCGATGGCCTCGAACACGGCCTGCTCGAAGCCGCCGCGTTGCTCAACGAAGGCGCCGCCGTATTGCTGGTGATCACCGAAGAACAACCGCCCCACGCCTACGCCAGCTGGATTACGGATGTGCCCTTCCCCTACGCCCTCGGCCTGTTGCTCACGCCGGGCGACGAGTGGCAACTGGAACTCACCACCGGCACTGTCCAACTCACTCAAACCCAGTGGCCCCACGCCCTGAACCTGCTGCGCACCCTGCTGACCGAACAGGGCGCCTGCCAACATGCCTGGAAGAACCGAGTATGGAACTGGCAACGCAAGCCCTGACCCACAAGCCACGGCAGGCCTACTACTGGCGCCTGTTTGCCACGGCCCTCAGCTTTTGCCTGTTTGGCATCGGCGGGCTGTGCCTGCGTTTGCTAGTGTTTCCACTGCTCAGTTGCCTGCCGGGCGACGCCACCCAGCACCAACGGCGCGCACGCCACACCATCAGTTGCCTGTTCTGGTTTTTCATTCGCCTGATGAAAGGCCTGGGCATTCTCACCTACAGCGTCGAGGGTGCCGAAAAGCTTGGCCGCCCTGGCCAGATGATCGTCGCCAACCATCCGTCGCTGATCGACGTGGTGTTCCTGATCGGCCTGATGCGCCAGACCAACTGCGTGGTCAAGCAGAGCCTGTTCCAGAACCCGTTCACCCGCAGCCCGGTACGCGATGCCGGCTATATCAGCAACGACGGCAGTGCCGATATGCTCGATGCCGCAGCCGATGCCCTGCGCGCCGGCCAGACGCTGATCATCTTTCCCGAAGGCACCCGCACCCCGCCGGGCGCGGCGCCGGCCTTTCATCGCGGCGGTGCGGCCATTGCGCTGCGGGGTGCGACAATCATCACGCCGGTGGTGATCAAGGTCAGCCCCACCACCCTGACCAAGGCCGAACCCTGGTATCGCATTCCCCACCGTCGATTTCACTTCAGTTTGCGCGTGGGCGCCGATATAGAACCACAGGCGTTCGCCGCGCTCGGCGCCGCGCCCCAGGCTTCACGCAAGCTCAACGATCACCTGCATCACTATTTCATTAAGGAGCTCGCCGAAGATGAGCGACCAACACCGCCTTGAGCACGACATAAAGACGCTGATCATCGAGGCCCTGGGCCTGGAAGACATCAGCGTCGACGACATTGGCAGCGAGCAGACGCTGTTTGGCGAAGGCCTGGGCCTGGATTCGGTCGATGCGCTGGAATTGGGCCTGGCGATCCAGAAAAAATACGGCATCAAAATCGATGCCGACGCCAAGGACACCCGCAATCACTTCACTAACGTGGCCAGCCTTGCGGCGTTCGTCACGGCCCGACAGGCAGCTTGAGACCGTACCATGCAAACTCGTGACGATATCTTCAACACCCTGCGCGACGCCTTGGTGGAACTGTTTGAACTGCCCCCGGAACGCATCACCCTTGACGCCAACCTGTACCAGGACCTGGAAATCGACAGCATCGACGCCGTGGACCTGATCGACCACATCAAGCGCCAGACCGGCAAGAAGATCGCCGCCGAAGAGTTCAAGGCAGTGCGCACGGTGAACGACGTGGTAGAGGCGGTGTACCGTCTGGTCCAGCCCGCCGCATGAGCCGGCTGATCGGCCTTGGCCTGTTATTGGCGGGGCTGCTGTACCCCTTCGCGGTGTATTACGGCACCGAGCACTTTGCACCCTGGCAGTTCGGCTTGCTGCTGGGCAGCTTGTGGCTGTTGCGCGCGCTCACCGCTGCGCAGCGCCCGGGCAGCCGTTGGATGGCGGTGGTGGTGATCGTGTTTTGCCTGGCGCTGGCCTGGTTCGATAACCCGCAGTGGCTGCGCTGGTACCCGAGCCTGGTCAGCGGGTTCATGCTGGCGCTGTTTGGCCTGAGCCTGAAATACGGCCCGCCGATGGTCGAGCGCCTGGCGCGCATGACCGACCCCCACCTGCCGCCCCACGCGGTGGTGTATACCCGCCGGGTCACCCTGGTGTGGAGTGTGTTTTTTCTCTGTAATGGCCTGCTCGCCGCCGCGCTCACCCTGTGGGCGCCGCTGAGCTGGTGGACGTTGTACAACGGCCTGATCGCCTACGGGTTGATGGGCCTGTTGTTTGCCGTGGAATGGCTGGTACGACAAAGGGTTCGAGGCCGCGTATGAATGGGTTGAAACTTGAGCACTTGCTGCTTGAGCCACTGCAAGATCGCGGGGTGACCACCGAGCCCCTCATGAATCACGCGCAACTGTGCGAGCACTCCCTGAGCCTCGCCGCAGGCCTGAAAGCCCGGGGCATCCGACGCCTGGCCGTGCACTTGGAAGACGCCGGCCTGCTGGCGATTGCACTGCTGGGCGCCTGGCGCGCCGGTGCGAGCGTGCTGCTGCCCGCCGACCTGCAACCCCAGACGCGCCAACGCTGGGCCACTGCCGTGGATGCCTGGCTGATCGATGCCAGCGACCTGGACGCGCTGTATCAAGCGCCCTTGAGCGCCGCCGCCCTCGACCTGGACACCTGCCAACTGAGCCTGTGCACCTCCGGCTCCAGCGGCGAGCCCAAGCGCATCGACAAGTCCCTGCGCCAGCTGGCCAATGAGGTTGAGGCGCTGGAAGCCCTGTGGGGCAAAGATCTCAAGAAAGCCTGCATCATCGGCAGCGTCGCTACCCAGCACATCTACGGCTTGCTGTTTCGCGTGTTGTGGCCGCTGTGTGCCGGCCGCACCTTTGTGCGCAAGCAACTGGCGTTCCCCGAGGACATGCAGCGCGCCAGCCGGGAGCACCCACAATTTGCCTGGGTGGCCAGCCCTGCGCTGCTCAAGCGCATGGGCGACAACCTCGACTGGCCGGCACTGAGCCAGGTGGCACGGGTATTTTCCTCCGGTGGCGCGTTGCCTGTTGACGCCGCGGGCAGCCTCTACGACCGCTTGCAACAATGGCCCACAGAAATCCTCGGCAGCTCGGAAACCGGCGGCATCGCCTGGCGCCAGGGCGCGCAACCCTGGCAGCCGTTTGCAGATGTGCGACTGAGCCAGGATGCCGAGGGCGCTTTACGCATCGCCTCAAAGTACCTGCCTGAAGGGCATATCGAACAAACCGCCGACGCCGCACGCATCCATGCCGATGGCCGGTTCGAACTGCTGGGCCGCCTGGACCGTATCGTCAAGCTGGAAGAAAAACGCATCTCCCTGCCGATGCTGGAACAGGCGCTGATCGCCCATGAATGGGTCGCCGACACCCGCCTGGGCGTGGTGCAGGAAAACCGCGCGTCCCTGGGCGCCGTGGTGGTGCTCAGCGAGGCGGGGCTGCATGCGCTGCGCAACCAGGGGCGCCGCACCCTCACCCAAACTCTGCGCCAGCACTTGAGCCAACATTGCGAAGCCCTGGCCTTGCCGCGCCGCTGGCGTGTGCTGCGCCAATTGCCGCTGAACAGCCAGGGCAAGCTGCCCCAGGCCGATATCGAAGCCTTGTTGCTGGCGCCTCGCCCGAAAGGGCCTGAGGTGTTGGCGCAAGTCGAAACCGAAGGTGAATGGACCTTGCAACTGAGCATCCCACCGGACCTGGCCTATTTCAGCGGGCACTTCCCGGTCACCCCGGTACTGCCAGGGGTGGTGCAGGTGGAATGGGCGTTCAACCTGGGCCAGCAATTGCTCGACCTGCCAACCCGGTTCGCCGGCATGGAAGTGCTCAAGTTCCAGCAACTGGTGCGCCCGGGCGATCACATCGAACTGCACCTGCGCTTTGATCGGGAACGCAGCAAGCTATATTTCACCTACCGCAACGGCGTTGCCGCCTGTTCCAGCGGACGAATAGTGCTGGAGCCCGCCCATGCATAAGCCGTTTTTGTGGCGAGGGAGCTTGCTCCCGCTGGAGTGCGAAGCGCTCCCAACCCTGGCATCACCCATTCCCAGGATGATCTCGGTCGCCTGCATTGGGGCTGCTTCGCAGCCCAGCGGGAGCAAGCTCCCTCGCCACAGGGTTTGCGCAGGCTTTGAATATGCATAACCCCTGTGCCCTGATCCCGGTGTACAACCACGAAGCCGCCGTACCCGCCGTGGTCCGCAGCCTGCTGGGCAGCGGCTTGCCGTTCCTGCTGGTCGACGACGGCCGCAGCCCGGCTTGCGCGGCGGTGTTGGCGCAATTGGCCACCCCCGACAACGTCACCCTGCTGACCCTGCCCAGCAACCAGGGCAAGGGCGCCGCCGTGATGGCCGGTTTTCGCGAAGCAGCGCGCCTGGGCTATACCCATGCCCTGCAAGTGGACGCCGATGGCCAGCACGACCTGCGCGAAGTCGAGACCTTTATCCACACCTCACGCCAGCACCCCGACGCCGTCATCTGCGGCTACCCCGAATACGACGACAGCGTGCCCAAGGGTCGCCTGTACGCACGTTACCTGACCCACGTGTGGGTCTGGATCAACACCCTGTCGCTTGAGATTCGCGACTCGATGTGCGGCTTTCGCGTGTACCCGCTGGCGCCGACCCTGGCGCTGATGGACTCGGCCTACATCGGCACGCACATGGATTTCGACTCGGACATCCTGGTGCGCCTGGCCTGGCGCAACCAGCCTATGCGCTGGCTGCCCACCCAGGTGCACTACCCCGCCGACGGCCTGTCGCACTTTCGTTTGTTGCGCGACAACCTGCGCATCAGCGCCATGCACACGCGGTTGTTCTTCGGCATGCTCGTGCGTGCGCCGATGATCCTGTGGCGACGGTGGCAAGCATGAACGACAGCTCCAAGCATTGGGCCGACCGCGAGGAACGCGGCAGCTTCTGGCTGATGAAATTCACGGCGGTCGCGGTGAAAGTCCTCGGCCGTCGCCTATTGAGCCCGTTGCTCTACAGCATCGTCTTTTACTTCTTCCTGTTCGGCCGCACCGCGCGCTACAGCGCCTGGCAATACCAGCAGCGGCTGGCGCAGTGGAGCGGGCGCGATGACTTGCTGCCGACCCACCGCACAGTCTTTGCCCAGTTCATGGCCTTCGCCGACTCGCTGCTGGACAAGCTCGACGTATGGAACGGCAAGCTGCGCCTGGAGCAAATCGAGATCAACGACCCGGCGCAGTTACGTAGCCAACTGCGTGGCGAGCGTGGGCAGATGCTGGTGGGCGCGCACCTGGGCAACCTGGAAGTGTGTCGCGCCCTGGCGGAGATCGGTGAACAAGTCACCATGAATGTACTGGTGCACACCAAGCACGCCGAGCGTTTCAACCGCCTGCTGGGCGAGGCCGGCGCGACCCATTTGCGCCTGATCCAGGTCAGCGAACTCGACCCGGCCACCATGCTGCTGCTCAGCCAGCGCCTGGACGATGGCGAGTGGCTGGCGATTGCCGGCGACCGCATCCCGCTGCACGGCGGGCGCACGGTGCGCGTGGATTTCCTCGGTCATACGGCGGCATTCCCCCAAGGCCCATGGCTGCTGGCAGGGTTGCTCAAGTGCCCGGTCAATCTACTGATGTGCCTCAAGCACCAGGGCCGCTATCGCCTGACTATCGAGCCCTTTGCCGACTTGATCGAATGGAAGCGCAGCACCCGCGAGCAGGTCATCGCCCAATGGACCGCACGCTACGCCGCACGCCTGGGCCAGTTCTGCCTGCAAGCGCCCCAACAATGGTTCAACTTTTACCCTTTCTGGAAGACCGATGACGACGCCTCTTGAGCCCATCACCTTTGGTGAACGCCCCCTGCGCATCGAAGACGTGCTGGCCCTGGCCAACCGCCAGGTGCCCACTCGCCTGCAGGACGACGCCGCGTACCGCCAGCGCATCGCCAAGGGCGCGCAGTTCCTCGACTCGCTGCTGGACAAGGAAGGCGTGATCTACGGCGTGACCACCGGGTACGGCGACTCCTGCGTAGTGGCAGTGCCGCTGGAACACGTCGAAGCCTTGCCGCGCCATCTGTACACCTTTCACGGTTGCGGCCTGGGCAAATTGCTTGATGCCCAGGCTACTCGCGCCGTACTGGCGGCGCGTTTGCAGTCGCTGTGCCATGGCGTGTCCGGGGTGCGTGTGGAACTGCTGGAACGCCTGCATGCCTTCCTCGAACAGGATGTGCTGCCGCTGATCCCGGAAGAGGGTTCGGTGGGTGCCAGTGGTGATCTGACGCCCCTGTCCTACGTGGCCGCGACCTTGTCCGGCGAGCGCGAGGTGCTATTGCGTGGCGAACGCCGCCCGGCGGCCGACGTGCACCGCGAGCTGGGCTGGGAGCCGTTGGTCCTGCGCCCCAAGGAAGCCCTGGCACTGATGAACGGCACCGCGGTGATGACCGGCCTGGCCTGCCTGGCCTTTGCCCGCGCCGACTATCTGTTGCAACTGGCCACGCGCATCACCGCGCTCAATGTGGTGGCCCTGCAAGGCAACCCGGAACACTTCGACGAGCGCCTGTTCGCCGCCAAGCCACACCCTGGGCAGATGCAAGTGGCCGCGTGGCTGCGCAAAGACCTGGCCATCGACGCGCCCACCGCGCCCCTGCATCGCCTGCAAGACCGTTATTCGCTGCGCTGCGCGCCCCATGTGCTCGGCGTATTGGCGGACAGCCTGAACTGGCTGCGGTCCTTCATTGAGATCGAGCTGAACAGTGCCAATGACAATCCGATCATCGACGCCGAAGAAGAACGTGTGCTGCATGGCGGGCACTTCTACGGCGGGCATATCGCCTTCGCCATGGACAGTCTCAAGATCCTGGTCGCCAACGTTGCCGACCTGCTCGACCGCCAGCTCGCACTGCTGGTGGACGTGCGTTACAACCATGGCCTGCCGAGCAACCTCTCAGGCGCTCCGGCTGACCGTGCAATGATCAACCATGGCTTCAAGGCCGTGCAGATCGGCACCAGCGCCTGGACCGCCGAAGCGCTGAAAAACACCATGCCGGCCAGCGTGTTCTCGCGCTCCACCGAGTGCCATAACCAGGACAAGGTGAGCATGGGCACCATTGCCGCCCGCGATGCAATCCGCGTACTGGAGCTGACCGAACAAGTAGCCGCCGCCACCCTGCTCGCCGCCAACCAGGGCGTGTGGCTGCGCGCCCAAGCAGAAGATGCCCGAGCGCTGCCACCGGCGCTGGCCGCAATGCACGCAGAATTGGCCCTGGACTTCCCGCCGGTCATCGAAGACCGCGCCCTGGAAGGCGAACTGCGCCTGTGCCTGCAACGCATCGCCACGCAACACTGGAGGCTGCATGCGTAGCCCCGGCGTGTTGCACAGCGACACTGAAATCCTTGTGCCGTTTTTCGACATCGACACCATGAACGTGGTGTGGCACGGGCATTACGTGAAGTACCTGGAAGTGGCCCGCTGTGCGTTGCTGGACAAGATCGGCCATAACTACACGGCGATGCTCGAAGCCGGCTACGCATGGCCGGTGATCGACATGCAGCTACGCTATGTGCGCGGCGCGACGTTCGGCCAGACCATCAATGTGCGCGCCAGCCTAGTGGAATGGGAAAACCGTTTGAAGGTGAATTACCTGATTACCGACCTGGCCAGCGGCGAGCGCTTGACCCGCGCCAGCACCGTGCAAGTAGCGGTGCAAATCGCCAGCCGCGAGATGCAACTGGCCTCGCCCAAAGTCTTCACCGACGCCGTAGAGAGAGCCCTGGAATGAGACCCCCTGTAGGAGCGAGCTTGCTCGCGAAGATCGCCAACGATAACGCGGGGCGCCTGACACCCCGTGGGGCCCTCAGGTTTTTCGCGAGCAAGCTCGCTCCTACAGCGGCTGCGTTGTTGCTGAGTTTCAGCGCCCACGCCTTCGACCTGCAGCAGTTGAGCGATCAGCTTGCCAAACCCTCCGTGATCCACGGCAACTTCATCCAGGAAAAACACCTGCGCGCCCTGCCCCAGCCATTGGTGAGCAAAGGCACCTTCGTGCTCGCCAAGGATCACGGCCTGCTGTGGCTGTTGAAAACTCCGCTGCAACAGGACTACCGCATTACAGCCCAGGGCATTGCCCGCCGTGACGCCAATGGCTGGCAACTACTGCCAAACAAGAGCGCCGGCGCCGAACAGAATCGTTTGTTCCTGGCAGTACTGCAGGGCGACAGCAGTGGCCTGCAGCGCGATTTCGACCTGCAACTGCAAGGCGAGGCCCAACAGTGGAAGCTGACGCTGACCCCGCGTTCGCTGCTGCTCAAGCAAGTGTTCACTCAGATCAATATCGACGGCGGCGCGCTGGTGCACACCATTGAACTGCTGGAAACCCAAGGCGACAGCACGCTGTTGCGCATGCAGGACAGTACCGCCGACCAGCCGTTGAGCGATGCGGAGCAACACGACTTTGCCCAGTGAACGCCTGCTGCCGCGCCTGTTCCTGACCCTGCTGGTGGCCGTACTGGCCCTGGCCGGCTGGCAGTGGCGCGACGGCGCGCCGTTGTCGGCCAACCTGATGGAGCTGGTGCCCGGCAGCACGCCAGACGCCTTGGAACTGCAAGCCGAACAGCGCATGCAGGAGCCGCTCAACCGCGAAATGCTGGTACTGGTGGGGCATGCCGACCGCCAGCAAGCGGTGGCCGTGGCACAGCAACTGGGTGAGCGCTGGCAGGCCAGCGGCCTGTTTGAAAAGGTGCAGTGGAACCTGCAAGCCGACTTGCCAGCATTGCGCGAGCAACTGCTGCGTGGGCGTCTGTCGATGCTGTCGGCCAAGGACCGCGAACAACTGATCCAGCAGCCTGAGGCGTTCATCCAGCAACGCGTGCAATCGCTGTTCGACCCCTTCAC
This sequence comes from Pseudomonas sp. GL93, assembly GCF_003408955.1. Taxonomy (NCBI): domain Bacteria; kingdom Pseudomonadati; phylum Pseudomonadota; class Gammaproteobacteria; order Pseudomonadales; family Pseudomonadaceae; genus Pseudomonas; species Pseudomonas sp. GL93. The sequence goes on along the minus strand of NZ_NKRF01000057.1, from coordinate 93,618 downwards.
CGGTTTCAGCCTGGTGCCAAGCCAGGACGATTGGCTCGGCCTGACCGGGCGCATCCAGAACAGCCAACCGCAACACGGCGCGGTGCAAATGGATATCGGCAGCGGCGCCTTGATCGCCGATGCCGACGGCAAGAGTTGGGTGCTACTGCGGGCGCGCACTACCGGCAACGCATTCGACATGAAGCTGCCGCTGCAGGTGGCGGACTTGCTGAAGGCCAGCCGCGAGCAAGCCGGCGCACACGGCGCGCAACTGCTCGCCGCCAGCGGTTTGCTCTATGCGGCCAACGGGCAACAGCAGGCCACTCGGGAAATGACCTGGGTCGGCGGCGGCGCCACCCTGGGCATCCTGTTATTGCTGTTGCTGACGTTCCGGCGCTGGCGGGTGTTGCTGGCATTCGTGCCGGTGCTGGTGGGCATGCTGTTTAGCGCGGTGGCGTGCGTGGCGCTGTTTGGGCATATGCATGTGATGACCTTGGTGCTGGGTTCCAGCCTGATCGGCGTGGCGGTGGATTACCCGCTGCATTACCTGTCCAAAAGCTGGAGCCTGCAGCCGTGGCGCAGTTGGCCGGCGTTGCGCCTGACCCTGCCGGGGCTGAGCCTGAGCCTGGCCACCAGTGCTATCGGCTACCTGGCGCTGGCCTGGACGCCGTTCCCGGCGCTGACCCAGATTGCGGTGTTCTCCGCTGCCGGCCTGGTCGGTGCCTATTTGTGCGCCGTGTGCCTGTTGCCCGCACTGCTCAAGGGCGTGGAACTGCGCCCGGCGCAATGGCCGCTGCGTGTCGCCCAAAGCCTATGGCAGCTGCGCACGGCACTGCTCAAACGCGTGCCCGGATCGGTGCTGCTGGTGGGGGTGCTGCTCTTCTGCGCCGCGGGCCTGTGGCAACTGAACACTAAAAACGATATCCGCCAATGGATCGGTGCGCCGCCGCAGTTGCTGCAGGAAGCCCAGGCCGTGGCACGCATCACCGGGTTCCAGCCCACCAGCCAGTTTTTCCTGGTGCGGGCGGACAATCAGCAGCAGTTGCTGGAACGCCAGGCCGCCCTGGGCAAACGCTTGGATCAGTTGGTGCAGATGGATAAGCTCCAGGGCTACCTGGCGCTCAATCAACTGGTCAACCTTCCTGGCGAGCAACAACAGCTGCGCGAGGCGCTGAACAACCTGGCGCCACACTGGCAACCGCTACTGGACCTCGGCGTGCCCCTCAGCGCCCTGCAAGCCGAAGTGGCGCAGTTGCAGGCGCTGCCCACCGCAGACATCGACGCCGCACTGCAAGGCCCGCTGGCCGAGCCCTGGCGCACGCTGTGGCTCGGCCCGGTGGACGGCGGCGTGGCGGCCATGGTCAGCCTGCAAGGCTTGAATAACCCGGCGTTGCTGCGGGTGCAGGCGCAGGACTTGCCCGGCGTGCAGTTGGTGGACCGCCTGGGTGACTTGAACCGGGTGTTCGCCGACACGCAGATCAGCGCTGCCGAATTGAAGTTGCTGTCTTGCGTGCTGATCGTGCTATTGCTGATTGCGCCCTTCGGCGTTGGCGGCGCCTTGCGTATCGTCGCCCTGCCGCTGCTGGCCGCGTTGTGCAGCCTGGCCAGCCTCGGTTGGCTGGGCCAGCCTCTGACCCTGTTCAGTCTGTTTGGCCTGTTGCTGGTCACGGCCATCAGCGTTGACTATGCGATTTTGATGCGCGAGCAGATCGGCGGCCCTGCCGTCAGCCTGTTGGGAACACTGCTGGCGGCGCTGACGACCTGGTTGTCGTTCGGCCTGCTGGCGGTCTCCAGTACACCAGCCGTGAGCAATTTCGGCTTGTCGGTCAGCCTGGGCCTGGCGTTCAGCTTTATGCTGGCACCCTGGGCCGGCCGGCAGAAACACGCCTTATGAATGTGATTAGCGCCTATGCGGCAAGGAGCCCTCGTGCCCACAGTTGAAATGGAACGTCGCCAGGTGGTGGTGATCGGTGCCGGGCCTTCCGGTGCCATCGCGGCCGCGCTGTTAAAGCGCAAAGGGCATGATGTATTGATCATCGAGCGCGAGCATTTCCCGCGTTTCTCGATTGGCGAAAGCCTGCTGTCGCACTGCATCGACTTTATCGAAGAAGCCGGCATGCTCGACGCTGTGCAAGCGGCAGGCTTCCAGGTAAAAACCGGCGCGGCCTTCGCCTGGGGCGAGCGCTACAGTGCCTTTGATTTCAGCGATACCTTCAGCAACGGCAAGCCCACCACCTTCCAAGTGCAGCGCGGCGAGTTCGACAAATTGCTGGCCGACCAGGCGGCGCTGCAAGGCGTGGAAATCCGCTATGGCCAAACCATTGTCGGCGTGGATTTTTCTGCCGAGAGCCGGTATTTGCATGTGCGCCGCGAGAATGGCAGCGAGTACCACCTCAAGGCCAGGTTCGTGCTCGATGCCAGTGGCTATGGCCGTGTGTTGCCACGCCTGCTGGACCTGGAAGCACCGTCGAATTTCCCGCTGCGCCAGGCCGTGTTCACCCACGTCGAAGACCGTATCGAACACCCAGGCTTTGACCGCAGCAAAATCCTGGTGACCACTCACCCGACCCAGCGCGATATCTGGTTCTGGACCATCCCGTTCAGTAACGGCCGTTGCTCGGTGGGCGTGGTCGCGGCCAAGGAGCATTTCGAGGGCGCCGACAGCGACCTCGACGCCTGCCTGCGCAGCTTTATCGAGCAAACCCCAAGCCTGTCCGGCGTGCTGCAAAATGCCGTCTGGGACACCCCGGCGCGCACCATCGGCGGCTACGCGGCCAACGTCAAAACCCTGCACGGCCCAGGCTTTGCGCTGCTGGGCAACGCGGCGGAATTCCTCGACCCGGTGTTCTCCTCCGGCGTGACCATTGCCATGCGTTCGGCAAGCATGGCCGCGGGTGTGCTGCACCGCCAATTGAGCGGCGAAACGGTGGACTGGCAAACCGAGTTCGCCGAACCGCTCAAACGCGGTGTCGATACCTTCCGTTGCTACGTCGAAGGCTGGTATGCGGGCACGTTCCAGGACGTGATTTTCCATCCTGGCAGCTCCGCGGAGATTCGCCGCATGATCAGCTCGATCCTGGCCGGCTACGCCTGGGATGAACGCAACCCGTTTGTCAGCGAGCCCAAGCGGCGCTTGCGGATGCTGTCTGAAATTTGTGCGAGTGAGCCGGTATGAGCAGCCCAGGCGTTGAAAAAAACTACCTGAGTCAAAACTACGTCGAAGAGACCAAGTTCGGTTTCTGGTTCCTGCGCAGCCATACCTGGCAGCATCACGTGTTGCGCGTGGCGATCAATGACCTGCGCAGCCTGTTCAGCGAGCCGCTGCCGGTGGCGCCGGTGTTGCTGGATGCCGGTTGCGGCCAGGGCAAATCCTTCCAGTTGCTGCATCAGGTGTTTGCGCCTTCGCGCCTGATCGGCCTGGATGCCGACCCTCACAGCCTGGCACTGAGCCGTGAAGAAGCCGCGCGGCTGGGCCTGGACGTCGAGTTGATCGGCAGCGACTGCGCGACCCTCAACCTAGCGGATGCCAGCGTCGATATCCTGTTCTGCCACCAGACCTTCCATCATCTGGTGGAGCAACATCGCGCACTCAAGGAGTTCTATCGGGTGCTCAAGCCGGGCGGCTATTTGCTGTTCGCCGAATCCACCGAAGCCTACATCGACACCTGGGTGATTCGCTGGCTGTTCCGCCACCCGATGCATGTGCAAAAGAGCGCCGAAGAGTACTTGGAGATGCTACGCGAGCAGGGCTTTGAGTTCGCTGCACAGAACATTTCGTACCCTTACTTGTGGTGGAGCCGTTCCAGTGACTTCGGCCTGCGGGAACGCTGGGGCCTGCGCAGGGCACCGCCGGTGGGCCAGCGCGAGGAAACCCTGGTCAACTGCGTGGCCCGTAAACCTGCGGAGAATGCGGCCCCATGATGCGCCTGCTGTTGATAAGTTGCCTGCTGCTGCTCGGCGCCTGCGCCAGCCAGGCGCCGCTGCCGGAAAAAATGCCGGCCCTGGCCTTGCCGATGCAATTGCATGTGCAGCGCCTGGCGGACGGCCAGAGCCAGGACTGGCTGCTGGTGATCCAGCGCGAAGGCCGCGCGATTCGCTGGTCGATGATGGACCCGCTGGGCATTCCCCTGGCCCGGCAAAAACTGCTTGATGGGCAGTGGCAAGCAGACGGCTTGCTGCCGCCCAACCCCCAGGCGCGCACGCTATTTGCCGCGCTGCTGTTTGCCCTGACCGCGCCCGGTGACGTACCGGCGTTGTATCCCACTGCCCAGGCCATGGACCTGACGCGCACGCTGCCGGGCCACTGGCAGATCGTCTACCAGTCTTCGGAGGTGTTCAGCGTGAACATGGCCGCCCCGCCGCTGAGTTACCGCATCACCCCGCTGGGTGTGAGCCGATGACCGCCTACCTCAATGCCCTTGGCGTGATCTGCGCCCTTGGCCGTGGCCAGGCGCAAGTCAGCCGCAACCTGTTTGCCGGCGACTGTTCGGGCATGCGTGCCGAAAGCGGCTGGGTGCCGGAACGCGTAGTGCCGGTGGCCGCCGTACACGGCGAACTGGCGAGCCTGCCCCCTGAGCTGGCCCAGCAAAGCAGCCGCAATAACCAATTGCTGTTGGAAGCGGCGCTGCAGATTGAAGATGAGATTCGTCAGACCATTCAAACCTACGGCCCTGGCCGGGTCGGGGTTGTGCTGGGCACCAGCACCTCGGGCATTGACGAAGCCAGCCGTGGCATTGCCCATTACCTGCAGAACACGCAGTTCCCCGCTGACTACGACTACCAGCAACAGGAACTCAGCGCTCCGGCCAACTTCCTCGCTGACTGGTTGAACGTGAGCGGCCCGGCCTATGTGATTTCCACCGCCTGCACCTCCAGCGCCCGTGCATTGATGAGTGCCCAGCGCCTGTTGGACCTGGGGGTGTGCGATGCGGTGATCTGCGGCGGCGTGGACAGCCTGTGCAAGCTGACGCTGAACGGGTTTACCGCGCTGGAAGCCGTGTCTGCCGAGCGCTGTAATCCGTTCTCGGTGAACCGCAACGGCATCAATATCGGTGAAGCGGCGGTGCTGTTCCTGATGAGCCGCGAGTCGGCCCCCATCGCCTTGCTGGGCAGCGGCGCCAGTTGCGACGCGCACCATATCTCCGCGCCCGAGCCCAGTGGCAAGGGCGCGTTGCTGGCCATGCGCAAGGCCTTAGCCTGCGCGAAGCTTTCGCCCGAGCAGATCGGCTACCTGAACCTGCACGGCACCGCGACCCTACACAACGACGCCATGGAAAGCCTGGCGGTCGCCAGCCTGTTTCCCGGCGGCGTCGCCTGCTCATCGACCAAGCCCATGACCGGCCACACCCTCGGCGCTGCCGGGGCCCTGGAAGCCGCGTTCTGCTGGCTGAGCCTGACCCATCGCCTGCTGCCACCCCACGTATGGGACGGCCATCCCGACCCGGCGCTGCCCGGGTTGCAATGGGTGCGCAGCGGCGACAGCTTGAAAAAAACCTGCCTGATGAGCAACTCGTTTGCCTTCGGCGGTAACAATGTCAGCCTGATAATCGCAGAGGCCCCATGATCGATTGGCCACTCGCCGAACTGCTGCCCCACGCGGGCGACATGATCCTGATCGACCAGGTGCTGTCGTTCGATGAAGAGCAGATCCACACCCGCGTCACCGTCAAGCCCGGCGGCCTATTCAACCGTGATGACGGCAGCCTGCCAGCCTGGGTCGGCATCGAGCTGATGGCGCAAAGCGTCGCCGCCTATGCCGGTTGCCATGCACGCCAGCAAGGCAAGGCCGTGGAGCTGGGCTTCCTGTTGGGCACGCGTAAGTTCGAGTGCAATGTGGAGCACTTCCCGGCCGGTGCCGAACTGAACATCCACGGCCTGCGCTCCCTGGAAGACGACAACGGCATGGGTGTGTTCGAATGCCACCTCACCGGCGACGGCATCCAGGCCAGCGCGCGCTTGAACGTATTTCGACCGCCCCAGGCGGCCAACTATTTAGATGAATCGAAGGACGAAACGCCATGACTGAATCCGTACTGGTCACCGGCTCCAGCCGTGGCATCGGCCGCGCCATTGCCCTGCGCCTGGCCCAGGCCGGCCATGACATCGTGCTGCATTGCCGCAACGGCCGCACCGAAGCCGACACCGTGCAGGTCGAGATCGAGGCCATGGGTCGCAAGGCGCGGGTGCTGCAATTCGACGTGTCCGACCGCGCCAGTTGCAAGGCCATTCTTGAAGCCGACGTGGAGCAACATGGTGCCTATTACGGCGTGGTGCTCAATGCCGGCCTGACCCGCGACGGCGCCTTTCCTGCCCTGTCGGAAGACGATTGGGATGTGGTGATGCGCACCAACCTGGATGGTTTCTACAACGTGCTGCACCCGGTGATGATGCCGATGATTCGGCGTCGCGCCGCCGGGCGTATCGTGTGCATTACCTCGGTGTCCGGGTTGATCGGCAACCGCGGCCAGGTCAACTACAGCGCGTCCAAAGCCGGCTTGATCGGCGCGGCCAAGGCGCTGGCCATTGAATTGGGCAAGCGCAAGATCACCGTCAACTGCGTGGCGCCGGGCCTGATCGACACCGCGATGCTGGATGAAAACGTGCCGGTAGAAGAACTGATGAAAATGATCCCGGCCCAACGCATGGGCACGCCGGAAGAAGTCGCTGGCGCAGTGAACTTCCTGATGTCCGCCGAAGCCGGCTATATCACGCGCCAGGTGCTGGCCGTGAACGGGGGCCTGTGCTGATGAAGCGCGTTGTCGTCACCGGCATGGCCGGCGTGACCTCCCTGGGCAGCGACTGGGACACCATCGCCGCGAACTTTCGCGCCAACCGCAGCGGCATCCGGCGCATGGATGAGTGGGACCGTTTCACCGAGTTGAACACGCGCCTGGCCGGCCCTATCGACGATTTCGTCGTGCCCGCTCACTGGACGCGCAAACAACTGCGCAGCATGGGCCGCGTCTCGCGCCTGGCGGTGTGGGCAGCGGAGCAGGCCCTGCAGGACGCCGGCTTGCTCGGTGACGAGTCGATCAAGGACGGGCGCATGGGCGTGGCCTGCGGCTCGTCCACCGGCAGCACCGATGAGATCAAGGCGTTTGGCAATATGCTGCTCAACTCGGTGGCCGAGGGGCTCAATGCCAATTCCTATGTGCGCATGATGCCCCACACCACGGCGGCAAATATCAGCATCTTCTTTGGCCTCACGGGCCGGCTGATTCCTACCTCCAGCGCCTGCACCAGCGGCAGCCAGGGCATCGGCTACGCCTATGAGGCAATCAAGTTCGGGCGCCTGCCGTTGATGCTTGCGGGCGGCGCAGAAGAACTGTGCCCCACCGAAGCCATGGTGTTTGATGCGCTGTACGCCACCAGCCTGAAAAACGACGCGCCGCAAACCAGCCCGCGCCCCTACGACAGCGGCCGCGATGGCCTGGTGATCGGTGAAGGCGGCGGCATGCTGGTGCTCGAAGAGTTGGAACACGCACTCGCGCGAGGCGCGCATATTCATGCGGAGCTGGTCGGCTTCGGCAGCAACGCCGACGGCCAGCACACCACCCGCCCGGAACAGAAAACCATGCGCCGCGCCATGGAGCTGGCCCTGGAAGACGCAGGTCTTGAACCGTCCGCCATCGGCTACGTGAACGGCCACGGCACGGCCACCGATCAGGGCGACATCGCTGAAACCCTGGCCACCAGCAGCCTGTTTGGCAGCCGTATGCCGATCAGTTCGCAGAAAAGTTTCCTGGGGCACACCCTGGGCGCGTGCGGGGCGTTGGAATCGTGGTTCAGCATCGAGATGATGAACCGCGACCAGTACGTGCACACCTTCAACCTGGATTCGGTCGACCCGCAATGCGGCGAGCTGGACTACCTGCAAGGTGGCTTTCGCCAGATGCACAACGACTACGTGATGAACAACAACTTTGCCTTCGGCGGCGTCAACACCTCGTTGATCTTCCGCCGCTGGGCCTGACTTTTTAATCGACCGGAGAAAACGGAATGTCTTCCCTGCTACGCGCTACCCTGATCACCCTGGCCCTGCTGACCACGGCTGGCTGCACCAGCAAACCGGTGCTCAACACCCAGCATGAGTTGCCGGCCACAAGCCAGGTCAGCGAAGAAAAAATGAAACAAGTGATCGTCGCCGCCCTGCAAAAACGCGAGTGGACGGTACAACGCCTGAGCCCGCAACTGGTGCAGGCCGAGATCACCGTGCGCGGCCAGTTCTACGCCGCCATCGACATCCGCTACACCCGCAACAGCTACGCCATCACCTACCGCGACAGCCGCGACCTGGGCTACAAGGACGGTAAGATCCATCGCAACTACAACCGTTGGGTGAGCATGCTGGATCGGGATATTCTGGCGGGGTTGCGCTCGGCCGGAATGCAGTAAGGCCAGAAACGACAAAGGGCGCCTTTCGGCGCCCTCTTCACAAACAGGTTGGCTTGTCATCGCCGCTTCCTGCCTGGCTCTGCGATGGCTGGTTACCCAGGATCCTCAGAGTCGCACAAGCCCCTTTCGGGAACTCGGGCAGTATGCCTGAAAACGGGTTACCTGCAATCAGTGGCAAAACGCCGCCCATTCGTATCCTGCTTTATCGCAACCCAAGCGCACTGCGCACCGCCGCTTTTATCGCCGAAAACTGGTCATGGGTAAGTTCGGCGATTTTGTAAGTTCGTTTGCCATGACGATCTTTACTTTTGATTCGGTCTAATCGGCCCAAGCTGACTGTCGCGACAATATCGCATTTAGCCCAGCAGATCGGGTTCGCTCCGTGAAGGTGGCTATCAAGCTGCAAATGATGCTCCAACACCTGCTGTGGAGCAGTAGTACTCAGGGGTACCACCGTTACGAGCAGCTTATTGGTTCGGTGTTTGCGTATCACAATAACGGGTCGAATCTTGATAATTTCCGGAACCTCATAGCCACGAAAATCACAAATCAACACGCTGCCCTCCTTGGGCTGATAGAGAAGTGCCATCCATATCCACTCGCCTGAAAAAAGCGATTTTGCGCAAATTTCTGGCAAATAACTAAGCTGGTTGCGTTACCTAATATGTGACCCGGCCTACACCGACGCCCTACGCGTCAATAGCTCCACAAACCCCTTCGCCATCGGCGTTTGCGCGCCCTTGCGCTGCACCAGCCACACCGCCGTCACCGCCTGCGGGTCGAGCAAGGTGCGATAGACCACGCCATCAATGCGGATGCGCTGGTAAGACGCCGGCAGCACCGACACCCCCAACCCCGCCGCCACCAGGCCAATGATGGTCATTGCTTCCCCTGCTTCCTGGGCAAAGTGCGGGCTGAACCCGGCGTCGCGAGCGAGGTTGAGCAACTGCGCGTACAAGCCGCTGCCGTAACTGCGCGGGAAGAACACAAAAGGCTCCTCGGCCAATTGCTCCAGGTGCAAGCCGCGCTCGCTGCCTTGCGCCAACGGGTGGCCGGCGCTCAGTACCGCGACCAAGGGTTCGCGCATCAACTCGACCACGCTCAGTGAGTCGGGCAAGGGCAACGGCCGCATCAGCCCGACCTGGATCGACTCATCCATCAGCGACTCGGCCACCTGGGTGCTGCTCATCTCTTGCAGGTTGAGGTGCACTGCTGGGAAAGCCTGGCGAAACGCAAAGATCGCCTGGGGAATACTGGAATTGAACGGCGCGGAAGATGTGAAGCCGATCTTCAGTTCGCCGAGTTCGCCCAACTGTGCCCTGCGCGCCACATCCGCTGCCTTGTCGACCTGGGCCAGCACCAGCCGTGCCTCTTGCAGGAACAAGCGCCCGGCCTCGCTCAGCTCGACCCGACGATTGGTACGCTCAAATAACCGCGCCCCCACCTCTTGCTCCAGTGCCTGGATCTGCTGGCTCAAGGGCGGCTGCGAGATGCCCAGCACCTGCGCGGCGCGGCCAAAGTGCAGTTCTTCAGCGACGGCGATGAAGTACCGCAGGTGACGTAATTCCATGCACACCTCATTAGGTCGTAGAACCTATCAAACAGGTCGAACAATATATTGGAAAGAATCATTAGCCAGCTATATTCTTTTTCGTATTGTCAGTCCTGGCAGACTTTCCTCCCCGAGGTCCCCCGTGAATCCTGCTGTTGCTCCACTTGCCCAACACACCCCGCCCTCAGCCCTCGATGAGGTGGTGGCGCAGCTTAATGACGAGTACATCGAAAAAGACACGCCGATGTTCATGCGCACCGTGCTGGCGCTGTTCTCCGGCGGGTTCGCCACCTTTGCGCTGTTGTATTGCGTGCAGCCGATGATGCCGGCGCTGTCCCATGAATTTTCCATCAATGCGGCGCAAAGCAGCCTGATTCTGTCCGTCGCCACCGCGATGCTCGCCTGCGGCCTGCTGATCACCGGGCCGATATCCGACAGGTTGGGCCGTAAGCCGGTGATGGTTGCCGCATTGTTCTGTGCGGCGCTGGCCACCATCGCCAGTGGATTGATGCCAAGCTGGGAGGGCATCCTGCTGATGCGCGCACTGGTGGGCCTGTCCTTGAGCGGCCTGGCCGCCGTGGCCATGACCTACCTCAGCGAAGAGATCCACCCGCAGCACATCGGCCTGGCCATGGGCCTATACATCGGCGGCAACGCGATTGGCGGCATGAGCGGGCGCCTGATCATCGGCGTATTGATCGACTTCGTCAGCTGGCACACCGCAATGCTGATCATCGGTGCCCTGGCGTTGATCGCTGCCACGGTGTTCTGGAAGATCCTCCCCGAATCGCGCAACTTCCGCGCCAGCAGCCTCAAGCCGCGCAACCTGGTGGATGGCTTTGTCATGCACTTCAAGGACGCCGGCCTGCCATGGCTGTTTCTCGAAGCCTTCCTGCTGATGGGCGCCTTCGTGACGATGTTCAACTACATCGGCTATCGCCTTCTGGCCTCACCCTATGAACTGAGCCAGGCGGTGGTGGGCCTGCTGTCGCTGGTGTATCTCTCGGGTATCTACAGCTCGGCCAAGATCGGCTCCCTGGCAGACCGCCTCGGTCGCCGTCGGGTGCTGTGGGCCACCATCGTGCTGATGCTCGCCGGCATGGCCCTGACGCTGTTCACACCGTTGTGGCTGGTGGTGCCGGGCATGCTGATCTTCACCTTCGGCTTCTTCGGCGCCCACTCAGTGGCCAGCAGCTGGATCGGGCGCCGTGCGGTGAAAGCCAAGGGGCAGGCGTCGTCGCTCTACTTGTTCTGCTACTACGTGGGGTCGAGCATTGCCGGGACGGCGGGAGGGTTCTTCTGGCATTTTGCCGGGTGGAACGGGATTGGCGGGTTCATTATCGCGCTACTGATCGGCGCGTTGCTGGTGGCGTTGAGGCTGGCGAAGTTGCCGCCGTTGGGGCATGTGGAAACCTGAGGCTACTTGCTTTATGTGGGAGCTGGCTTGCCTGCGATGGCGGCGGTGAATTCAACACCGCTATCGCAGCGATGCGGCGACCCGACAAGCCAGCTCCCACATTTTGTTTTGCGTTTTACTCGTGGTACTGCGCCGACAGTTCGTGCACTGCACGCAGGAACGCGCCGGCATGCTCCGGGTTCACTTCCGGGGTGATACCGTGGCCAAGGTTGAACACGTGGCCACTGCCTTTGCCGTAGCTAGCCAGGATGCGCCCGACTTCGGCACGGATCGCTTCCGGCTTGGCGTACAGCACGGTCGGGTCCATGTTGCCTTGCAGCGCCACCTGGTTGCCGACGCGACGGCGGGCTTCGCCGATATCGCAGGTCCAGTCCAGGCCCAATGCATCGGCGCCAGCATCGGCGATGCTTTCCACCCACAGGCCGCCGCCCTTGGTGAACATGATCACCGGCACTTTACGGCCTTCATGCTCGCGGATCAGGCCGCTGACGATCTTGCGCATGTAGGCCAGGGAAAATTCCTGGTACGCCGCCGCCGACAGGTTGCCGCCCCAGGTATCGAAGATCTGCACCGCTTGCGCACCGGCCATGATCTGGCCGTTGAGGTAAGAGGTCACCGACTGCGCCAGCTTGTCCAGCAACAGGTGCATGGCTTGCGGGTTGTCGTAGAGCATGGCCTTGGTCTTGCGGAAGTCTTTCGACGACCCGCCTTCGACCATGTAGGTGGCCAGGGTCCATGGACTGCCGGAGAAGCCGATCAGCGGCACGCGGCCGTTGAGCTCGCGGCGGATGGTGCTCACAGCATCCATCACGTAGCCCAGGTCTTTGTGTGGGTCAGGGATCGGCAGGGCTTCGATATCAGCGAGGGTGCTGACGACTTTCCTGAAGCGCGGGCCTTCGCCGGTTTCGAAGTACAGGCCTTGGCCCATAGCGTCGGGGATGGTGAGGATATCGGAGAAGAGGATGGCCGCATCCAGTTGTGGATAGCGGTCCAGCGGCTGCATCGTGACTTCGCAGGCGAACGCAGGATTCATGCACAGGCTCATGAAGTCGCCGGCATTGGCGCGACTGGCGCGGTATTCCGGCAGGTAGCGACCGGCTTGACGCATCATCCACACCGGGGTGACGTCTACGGGTTGCTTGAGCAGGGCACGAAGGAAACGGTCGTTCTTGAGGGCAGTCATGTCGGCATCCGCAAAAAAAGTGCGGGCATTTTCTCAGAGCGCGACGCAAAAGGCACGGAATGCACCGTGCCTTTTGTCTATCGGGTCAATTTGTCGCGGTGTCTTGCGGTATGACAGACACCATCAAACCCTATCTGGAATGGGGTTTGTGTGGGAGCTGGCTTGCCTGCGATGGCGGTGGTGAATTCACTATCGCTATCGCAGGCAAGCCAGCTCCCACAGTTGACCGTGTTTCAAATCAAACTTGAAGGTAATCCAGGATGCCTTCGGCGGCATTGCGGCCTTCGAAGATCGCCGTCACTACCAGGTCAGACCCGCGCACCATGTCGCCACCGGCGAAGATCTTCGGGTTGCTGGTCTGGTGCTTGTACTGGCCTTGTTCCGGGGCTACCACGCGGCCCTGGCTGTCGGTCTGGATCTCGAACTGCTCGAACCATGGTGCCGGGCTTGGGCGGAAGCCGAAGGCGATGACCACGGCGTCGGCCGGGATGATCTCTTCGGAACCCGGGATCGGCTCGGGGCTGCGACGGCCACGGGCATCCGGTTCGCCAAGACGGGTCTCGACCACCTTCACACCTTCCACACGGTCTTCACCGACGATGGCGATCGGCTGGCGGTTGTAGAGGAATTTCACGCCTTCTTCCTTGGCGTTCTTCACCTCTTTGCGCGAGCCGGGCATGTTGGCTTCGTCACGGCGATACGCGCAGGTCACCGACTTGGCGCCCTGGCGGATCGAGGTACGGTTGCAGTCCATCGCAGTGTCGCCACCGCCCAGTACCACGACCTTCTTGCCCTTCATGTCGACGAAATCTTCCGGCGACTTTTCAAAGCCCAGGTTGCGGTTGACGTTGGCGATCAGGAAGTCGAGCGCGTCATACACGCCCGGCAAGTCCTCACCGGCAAAGCCGCCCTTCATGTAGGTGTAGGTGCCCATGCCCATGAACACCGCATCGTATTCGGCGAGCAGTTGCTCCATGGTGATGTCTTTGCCGATCTCGGTATTGAGGCGGAACTCGATACCCATGCCGGTGAACACTTCACGACGGTGGCTCAGTACGGTTTTTTCCAGCTTGAATTCAGGGATACCGAAGGTCAGCAGGCCACCGATTTCCGGGTTCTTGTCGAACACCACCGGGGTCACGCCGCCACGCACCAACACGTCGGCACACCCCAGGCCCGCCGGGCCCGCGCCGATGATCGCGACCCGCTTGCCAGTCGGCTTGACCTTGGACATGTCCGGGCGCCAGCCCATGGCGAACGCGGTGTCGGTGATGTACTTCTCCACCGAACCGATGGTTACCGCGCCAAAACCGTCGTTGAGGGTGCAGGCACCTTCACACAAGCGGTCTTGCGGGCACACCCGGCCGCAGACTTCCGGCAGGGTGTTGGTCTGGTGCGATAGCTCGGCGGCGGCGAGGATATTGCCCTCGGCCACCAGTTTGAGCCAGTTGGGAATGAAGTTGTGCACCGGGCACTTCCATTCACAATACGGGTTACCGCACCCCAGGCAGCGGTGGGCCTGGTCGGCTGAGTGCTGGGGTTTGAAGGGTTCGTAGATTTCCACGAACTCTTTCTTGCGTTGACGCAACAGTTTCTTCTTCGGATCTTTGCGCCCGACATCGATGAACTGGAAGTCGTTATTCAGACGTTCAGCCATGTTAAAACCTCATCAAACTGTTCAGGCGCATATCACTGCGGGTTGGCACGGATGCTGGAAAGCAACGATTTCAGGTTGGCAGCCTTGGGTTTGACCAGCCAGAAACGACGCAGGTAATCATCGAGGTTTTCGGCGAGGTTGCGACCCCATTCGCTGCCGGTTTCCTCGACGTACTCGTCCAGCACGTGCTGCAAGTGGTTCCGGTAGGATTCCATGGCTTCGCCGCTGATGCGCTGGATCTCGACCAACTCGTGGTTGACCTTGTCGACGAAGGTGTTGTCCTGGTCAAGCACGTAGGCGAAACCGCCGGTCATGCCCGAACCGAAGTTGTAACCGGTCTTGCCCAGTACCGCGACAAAGCCTCCGGTCATGTACTCGCAGCAGTGATCGCCCGTGCCTTCCACCACGGTGTGGGCACCGGAGTTACGCACGGCGAAACGCTCACCGGCGGTACCTGCGGCAAACAGCTTGCCACCGGTGGCGCCGTACAAGCAGGTGTTGCCGATGATGGCACTGTCCTGGGTCTTGTACACGCTGCCAGCCGGCGGAACGATGACCAGCTTGCCGCCGGTCATGCCCTTGCCCACGTAGTCGTTGGCGTCGCCTTCCAGGTACATGTGCAGGCCACCGGCGTTCCACACGCCGAAGCTCTGGCCCGCAGTGCCCTTGAAGCGGAAGGTAATCGGCGCTTTCGCCATGCCCTGGTTGCCGTGCTTGCGCGCGATTTCGCCGGAGATGCGAGCGCCGATGGAACGGTCGCAGTTGCAGATATCCAGCGCGAATTCGCCACCGCTGGCGTCGTTGATCGAGGAGCCGGCCATTTCGACCATTTTCTCGGCCAGCAGGCCTTTGTCGAACGGTGGGTTGCGGTCCACCTGGCAGAATTGTGGCTTGTCTGCCGGGATGTGATCGCTGCCCAACAGCGGCGTGAGGTCCAGATGTTGTTGCTTGGCGGTCTGGCCTTCGAGGATGTCCAACAGGTCGGTGCGACCGATCAGCTCTTCCAGCGAACGTACGCCCAGCTTGGCCAGCCACTCACGGGTTTCTTCGGCGACGTAGGTGAAGAAATTCACCACCATGTCGACGGTGCCGATGTAGTGATCCTTGCGCAGTTTTTCGTTCTGAGTCGCTACGCCGGTAGCGCAGTTGTTCAGGTGGCAGATAC
This sequence comes from Pseudomonas sp. GL93, assembly GCF_003408955.1. Classification (NCBI taxonomy): domain Bacteria; kingdom Pseudomonadati; phylum Pseudomonadota; class Gammaproteobacteria; order Pseudomonadales; family Pseudomonadaceae; genus Pseudomonas; species Pseudomonas sp. GL93. The sequence goes on along the minus strand of NZ_NKRF01000057.1, from coordinate 78,271 downwards.
GCAGGTATTTGCAGCCCAGGGCGATCATGGGCGCAGTGCCGAAGCCGAAGCTTTCGGCGCCGAGGATCGCGGCCTTGATCACATCGAGGCCGGTTTTCAGGCCGCCGTCGGTCTGTACTCGCACCTTGCCGCGCAGGTCGTTGCCGCGCAGGGTCTGGTGGGTTTCGGCCAGGCCGAGTTCCCAGGGTGCGCCAGCGTACTTGATCGAGGTCAGCGGCGAAGCGCCGGTGCCGCCATCGTAGCCGGAGATGGTGATCAGGTCGGCATAGGCCTTGGCCACACCGGCGGCAATGGTGCCGACGCCGGCTTCTGCCACCAGTTTCACCGAGACCAGGGCCTGCGGGTTGACTTGTTTGAGGTCGAAGATCAGCTGCGACAAGTCTTCAATCGAGTAGATGTCATGGTGCGGCGGTGGCGAAATCAGGGTCACGCCCGGTACGGCGTAACGCAGCTTGGCGATCAAACCGTTGACCTTGCCGCCTGGCAGTTGCCCCCCCTCACCCGGCTTGGCGCCTTGGGCCACCTTGATCTGCAGCACCTCGGCATTCACCAGGTACTCCGGGGTCACACCGAAACGGCCGGTGGCCACCTGCTTGATCTTCGAGCTTTTGAGCGTGCCGTAGCGCGCTGGGTCCTCACCGCCTTCGCCGGAGTTGGAACGCGCACCCAGGCGATTCATGGCTTCGGCCAGGGCTTCGTGAGCTTCCGGCGACAAGGCGCCCAGGGAAATACCGGCAGAGTCGAAGCGCTTGAGGATCGACTCCAGCGGCTCGACCTGGCTGATGTCCATCGGCGTGTCCAGGGTCTTCACCTTGAACAGGTCGCGGATCATCGACACCGGGCGGTTATCCACCAGGCTCGTGTATTCCTTGAATTTCGCGTAGTCGCCCTGCTGCACGGCGGCTTGCAGGGTGTTGACCACGTCCGGGTTGTACGCGTGGTATTCGCCACCGTGCACGAACTTGAGCAGGCCACCTTGCTGGATCGGCTTGCGCGCGCTCCAGGCCTCCAAGGCCAGGGCTTTTTGCTCGGCTTCGATGTCGACGAAACGCGCACCCTTGATGCGGCTCGGTACGCCACGGAAACTCAGCTCGCAGACTTCTTCGGACAGGCCGATGGCTTCGAACAACTGAGCACCACGGTACGAGGTGACCGTAGAGATACCCATCTTCGACAGGATCTTCAGCAGGCCCTTGGTGATGCCCTTGCGGTAGTTCTTGAACACCTCATAGAGGTCGCCCAGCACTTCACCGGTACGGATCAGGTCACCCAGCACTTCATACGCGAGGAACGGGTACACCGCCGAAGCGCCGAAACCGATCAGCACCGCAAAGTGATGCGGGTCTCGGGCAGTGGCGGTTTCCACGAGGATGTTGGAGTCGCAGCGCAGGCCTTTTTCGGTCAGGCGATGGTGCACCGCACCGGTCGCCAGGGACGCGTGGATCGGCAACTTGCCAGGCGCAATGTGGCGGTCGGTGAGGACGATCTGGGTACGACCGGCCCGCACAGCTTCTTCAGCCTGGTCAGCGACGTTACGCACCGCGGCTTCAAGGCCGAGGCTCTCGTCGTAGTTCAGGTCGATGATCTGACGGTCGAAGCCTGGACGCTCCAGGGTCATCAGCGAGCGCCATTTGGCCGGGGAAATGACCGGCGAGCTAAGAATCACGCGGGACGCATGCTCAGGCGATTCCTGGAAAATGTTGCGCTCGGCACCGAGGCACACTTCCAGGGACATCACGATGGCTTCACGCAGCGGGTCGATCGGTGGGTTGGTCACCTGGGCGAACTGCTGGCGGAAGTAGTCGTACGGCGTGCGCACGCGCTGGGACAACACGGCCATTGGCGTGTCATCGCCCATGGAGCCGACGGCCTCGTAGCCTTGCTCACCGAGCGGGCGCAGCACTTGGTCGCGCTCTTCGAACGTGACCTGGTACATCTTCATGTACTGCTTGAGCTGGTCGACGTCATAGAAAGCCGAACCGTGGTCGTTGTCTTCCATGGTCGCCTGGATACGCAGGGCGTTCTTGCGCAGCCATTGCTTGTACGGGTGACGCGACTTCAAACGGTTGTCGATGGCGTCGGTGTCGAGGATCTGCCCGGTCTCGGTGTCCACGGCCAGGATCTGGCCAGGGCCGACACGGCCTTTGGCGATCACATCTTCTGGTTTGTAGTCCCACACGCCGATTTCCGAGGCGAGGGTGATGAAACCGTTGGTGGTGGTCACCCAACGCGCCGGGCGCAAGCCGTTACGGTCGAGCAGGCACACCGCGTAGCGGCCGTCGGTCATGACCACGCCGGCCGGGCCGTCCCACGGTTCCATGTGCATCGAGTTGTACTCGTAGAACGCACGCAGATCCGGGTCCATGGTTTCGACGTTCTGCCACGCTGGCGGAATGATCATGCGCACGCCACGGAACAGGTCGATGCCGCCGGTGACCATCAGTTCGAGCATGTTGTCCATGCTGGAAGAGTCGGAACCCACACGATTGACCAGCGGGCCGAGCTCTTCCAGGTCCATCAAGTCGTTGGCGAACTTGGTGCGACGGGCCTGGGCCCAGTTGCGGTTGCCAGTGATGGTGTTGATCTCGCCGTTGTGGGCGAGGAAGCGGAATGGCTGGGCCAGCGGCCATTTCGGCAGGGTATTGGTGGAGAAGCGCTGGTGGAACACGCAGATTGCGGTTTGCAGGCGCTCATCGCTCAGGTCTGGATAGAAGGCGGTGAGGTCCGCCGGCATCATCAGGCCTTTATAAATGATGGTCTTGTGGGAAAAGCTGCAGATGTAATGGTCGGTGTCGGCGGCGTTGAGCACCGACGAACGACGACGGGACGTGAACAGCTTGATCGCCATGTCCTGGTCGCTCAGGCCATCGCCTGCGATGAACACTTGTTCGATCTGCGGCAGGCGCTCCAGGGCCAGGCGGCCGAGTACGCTGGTGTCGATGGGCACTTTGCGCCAGCCGACGATCTGCAGGCCGGCGGCGGCGATCTCGCGGTTCATGTTCTCGCGAGCGGCTTCGGCTTTTACCGGGTCCTGGTTGAAAAACACCATACCCACGGCGTACTGCTTGGGCAGTTCAACCGCAAATTGCTCTTTGGCGACAGCGCGCAGGAACTGGTCGGGCTTTTGAATCAGCAAGCCACAGCCGTCACCGGTCTTGCCGTCGGCGTTGATCCCACCGCGGTGGGTCATGCAGGTCAGGGCCTCGATGGCCGTTTGCAAAAGGGTATGACTGGGTTCGCCCTGCATGTGGGCTATCAGGCCGAAACCGCAGTTATCCTTGAATTCATCGGGTTGGTACAGACCTGCTTTCATAGACACTTTCTCACCAGGCTGCCTCTTATATCGAGGCAAATTTCTTTTCAATTCAACCGGTTACCTTCCACGCCGAACGTACGCCGGCTTAGCGGGGGCAAAAGGGAGGTCATTGTACACACCGACACAGACGCTCACAAATTTAGCGACGAAATGTCGAAAATCTATGTCGCATTTATGAAAGGTTTAAAGCGACATGCTGTGCTAGTCAAAACTTTTTTAATTCTGACCGCTACGACTCAAAAGCCACTGTGACGCAGACACCACAAAGCGCGCGGTCTCGGGAGACTGCACGCACTTGCGGATTTTTTTGAGGTGCCGGGAGGGCGGCCTGGGTAAGGCCGCCGGATCTTCAGCGAGTTGCTGCCAGTTCTTGTTGAACGCTGGCAACAGTGCGAGGCCAAGGTTTACCAGCCTGAACCTTCGCTGGCAAGGCTTTGATGGCAGAATCGGCTGCGGCGCGGCTTGGGAAGCTGCCGTATGTGATCACGTAGAGAGGCTTGCCGTTGAGCACTTTCTTGAAATAACGGTACTGGCCGCCCTGCTCCTTGACGAACGCCTGGGCGTTGGCTTCGGAGCTGGTGCCGAGGATTTGCACCACAAAGTTACCGGTAGGCTGGCTGCTGTACCAGCTGCTGCCAGCAGCGCCGGCCTTGGCAACGGTGGCGGCTGGTTTTTCCGCAGGCTTGGCGGCCGGGGCTGGTTTGGCGGCTGGCGTCGGGGCGACAGGCTTGGTCACCGGAGCAGGCTTGGCGGTGGCAACGGTCGGCGCCGGAGTCGGAGCTGGCTTGGCGACCGGAGCAACCGGCGTCGCTGGCACACCGGCCGGTACGCCTGCAGGTGGCGCGGTGGTGGTCACGGTCGGCGGCGTGGCGCTGGAGCCTTCCACCGGCACGCCGTCGTCGCCTTCGGAGATGCCACCGGCTTCTTCGGCCAGCGGGCCGCGCATCACAGGTTGGCCGACCATCGGCAGGTTGGTCGGTTGGCCGGAGTTGGCAAACTCGACGTTTGGCGTGGGCTTGCCCAGTGGCAACTGCGCCTGTTCGGTTGGCGCGCCGGTGGTTGTCGGTGCTTTGTTGCGGCCCGGGATCAACCAGGCGGCGGCAACAGCGACCACGACAACGGCGGAAATAGCCAATACGTGCTTCTTAGGCATAGTGAACCCCATCTTTGGACGCTTGACCGCAGAGCGGCTGGCAATCATGGCTTCGATCATGGCATCGCGGGCAACCTGGTTGATGTTTCCAGGCCAGCCATCGGAGCTTTCGTGAATATCAGAGATCTGCGCAGCGGTGAAAAGTTCGATACCCGCCCCGGCTCCTTCAAGACGTTGCGCCAGGTATTCGCGGGTTTCTTCCTCTTCGTACGGCTGCAACTCGATGACGTGGAACAGCTCCTGCTCACCACTGATCTGCTCCAGATCGGCGATCAGCGACGACTCACCGAACAGGAACACATGCGGGCGACCTTCCGGCGTACCCGCCGCCAGCGCCAGCAGGGCTTCCAAGGCGGATTCGTCGAGCTGCTCGGCATCGTCTACCAGCAGGTAGACTTCCTGGCCGGTCAAGCCCAGTTGCACCACCTGCTTGAGAATCGCGTTCGGCTCAGCATTAGAGACGTCCAACGCCTGCGCTACCTGACGCAGTACGCCGGCCGCATCACCGGCACCGCGGGCCGATACCACCACGCTCTGCACCGATTGCTTGTTGGTGCTGGCCACCAGCGCCTGGCGCAGCAAGGTCTTGCCGCTGCCCAGAGGGCCGGTGACCACCAGCAGCAACTGGCTGTAGCGCGCGAGGTGATGCAACTGCCCTAGTACCGGCTTGCGCTGGGCGGGGAAGAATTTGAAACCCGGCACCCGTGGAGCAAAGGGGTCGTGGCTCAAGTGGTAATGGCCGAGGAACGCCTCGTCGGCATGCAAACTAGTCATCGGGTCTTATTAACCTTTGAGCTGGGCCAGGGCGCGGTAATCCGCTCCCAGCGTGGCCTGTAGAATCTCTTTTGGATAATCGTCGGTCACCACGGCTTCGCCCATGTGGCGCAGCAGTACCAGTCGAAGTCGACCGTCGATCACTTTCTTGTCTATCGCCATATGTTCAAGGAAATCCGCCTCGGTCATCTCCGCGGGCGGAACAACCGGCAAACCGGCGCGCTGGAACAGGCGGATACCGCGATCACGCTCTTGGGCGCTGATCCAGCCCAAGCGCTGCGACATGTCCAATGCCATTACCGTGCCAGCCGCTACGGCTTCCCCATGCAACCACACACCATAGCCCATGTGCGTTTCGATCGCATGGCCGAAGGTGTGGCCCAGGTTCAGCGTGGCCCGCACACCGGACTCGCGCTCGTCGGCATTGACTACCAGCGCCTTGGCCGCGCATGAGCGGGAAATCGCCTCGGTAAGCGCCACCTGGTCGAGGCCGCGCAAGGCGTCCATATGTTCTTCCAGCCAGGTCAGGAACGGCTCATCGCAAATCAGGCCGTACTTGATGACTTCCGCCAGGCCCGCCGACAGCTCGCGCGGCGGCAAGGTATTGAGGGTAGCGGTGTCGATAAGCACAGCCTGAGGCTGGTAGAACGCGCCGACCATGTTCTTGCCCAGCGGGTGGTTGATACCGGTCTTGCCGCCCACCGACGAATCGACCTGGGACAGCAAGGTGGTCGGCACCTGGATGAAATCCACGCCGCGCTGGTAGCAGGCCGCGGCAAAACCGGCCATGTCGCCAATCACCCCGCCGCCCAGGGCGACCACAGTGGTTCGACGGTCATGGCGTGCGGTCAGCAGGCCATCAAAGATCAGTTGCAGGGTTTCCCAGTTTTTGTGGGCTTCGCCGTCAGGCAACACCACGGAGATCACCGAGTACGCCGCCAGGCTGCGGCTCAAACGCTCAAGATACAGCGGCGCGACCGTTTCGTTGGAGATGATCGCCACCTGTCGGCCGGCAATATGCGGCGCAAGCAGTTCGGGCTGGTCCAACAGACCTGCGCCAATGTGGATCGGGTAGCTGCGCTCGCCTAGATCGACCTTAAGTGTCTGCATGTGTCCCCGCGTTGAAGATGTATTGACGACCGGCACTGTCGATATCTCGACACCACCTGGTGGCTCTACGCCATACCTTACAGGGTGATGGCGCGCCGCCGAGAATAGCGCATTTCTGGCCAGGCTTTAACGGGGTGGCAACCGTTGCAGGCGCTCAAGGATGTCGAGCACGACCATCCGAGGTGGCCGTTCATCGGTTTCCACCACCAGATCGGCGATTTCCCGATACAGCGGATCGCGCAGCGCCAGCAGGTCCCGCAGGGTTTTGGCCGGGTCGGCGGTGCGCAGCAACGGGCGATTGCGATCACGGGCGGTACGGCCCACCTGCTGCTCGACCGACGCGTGCAAATACACCACCCGACCACCGGCATGCAGCGCCCGACGGTTTTCATCGCGCATGACAGCGCCACCACCGGTTGCTAATACCACGCCATCGCAACCGCACAGCTCGGCAATCATCGCCTGCTCGCGGTCACGGAAGCCCAGCTCGCCTTCTTTATCGAAGATCCATGGGATATTGGCACCCGTGCGCAATTCAATTTCCTTGTCGGAATCTTTGAACGGCAGGCGCAGCTCTTTGGCCAGCAAACGGCCGATGGTGCTTTTTCCAGCCCCCATCGGCCCTACAAGAATCAAATTTCGCACAGAATCAACGACTCACAGCAATCGCCTGGTTATTCATGATACGCGGAGTCAGGAATACCAGCAGCTCGGATTTTTTCTCCGCCAGCACATCGCGCCGGAAAAGGCGGCCAAGATACGGCACATCGCCCAAAAATGGCACTTTATCTACCACTTTGCTTTGGGTGTTGGAGAAAACCCCGCCAATGACGATGGTCTCGCCATCCCTGACCAGAACCTTGGCGTTGACCTCGTTTTTCTTGATCGGCGGCACGTCATTGAGGCGGTTCAGGTAGTCGGGCTCATCCTTGGTGACCTTGACCGCCATGATCACATGGTCGTCGGGGGTGATTTGCGGCGTGACTTCAAGCGACAGCGAAGCCTCTTTGAACGACACCGAGGTGGCACCCTGGGAGGTGGATTCCTGGTAAGGAATCTCCGTGCCCTTGAGGATGCGTGCAGTCTCTTTGTCGGAGGTGACGACCTTGGGCTGCGAGACGATCTCGCCGTTGCCAGTTTTTTCCATGGCGGTCAGCTCAAGGTCCAGCAACAGGTTGTCGGTGATGTAGGCGATCCCCAGGCCCGAGGTTCCGGCCAGCGACCCCAAGTCGACAAAGGGTGAGCTGGGCGGGTTTTGCGGCGGCTCGGCGCCGTCTGCCTGCGGCTTGGCAATACCGCCAACGCCGCCGTTGCCACGGGTAAGCCGTCCACCCCAGCGCACGCCCAGGCTTTTGTCGTAGTCGACATTGGCCTCCACAATCCGCGCCTCGATCATGACCTGGCGTACCGGGATATCCAGCTGCGCCACGATGCGCCGCAGCTCTTCGAGCCGCTCGCCAGTCTGGTAGGCGATGATGTTGTTGGTGCGGTCATCCACCGCCACCGAACCGCGCTCATCGGTGGCGCCCTCAAAGCCGGTCACCGACTGAAACAGCTTGGCCAGGTCGGCGGCCTTGGCGTAATTGACCTGCAGCAGCTCCCGCCGCAAGGGCGCGAGCTCAGCCATCTGCTTGCGCGACTCCAGCATCAACAGCTCTCGGGCAGCCAATTCATCGGCGGGCGCCACCAGCAACACACCCGCCTTGACTCGCTTGTCCAAGCCCTTGGTTTGCAACACCAGGTCCAGCGCCTGGTCCCACGGCACATCCTTGAGCCGCAAGGTGATCGAGCCCTGCACCTCATCGCTGGTCACCAGGTTGAGCCCAGCGACATCAGCGATTTGCTGCAATACCGCGCGCAGGTCGATGTCCTGGAAGTTCAGAGTCAGTTTGGCGCCTGTATAGCTGACCGACAAGGCACTGTCGGGCGGCGGCAGTTGGATCAGGTCCAGGCGATTGGGCACAGCAGCAGCCATCGGTGCCGTGAACGCTATCCATAGCGCCACACCGAAGGACAAGAAGGTCCTTTTCATTGTTTGATTCCGTTATGAGTTGACGTTCAGCACAAGGGTTCGCGGGCGCTCCAGCCAGGCACCCTGTCCATCGGGAAACAGCTCGACCAGCTCGACAGCAGCGTCTTGAATGGCCGTGACCTGGCCATGGTCCGGCCCCAAATAATCACCCACCGCCAGCCGATACACCCTGGCCCCAGCCCGCAGTAAGGCAAAGGCCTGCGCACCACGGGACAACGTGCCGACCATTTCGAACTGTTCGAGACGCATACCCTCCAACAGTCCCCGTGGCCGGGTGAAATCCGGGGCAAGGGCCGGGCGGCCCGGAACGTGGGCTGCCTGCAAGGCGGGCGGCGTGAACGGGTCGCGCAAGGACGAGGGCTCGTAGACAAACAGCGGCCCTGGGTCGAGCACCTGACGGGCCTTGCCGTTTTGCAGGGTGCTGCGATAGGTCTTGGCGAGCATGTTCAGACGTAACAAGGCGCCCTGATGCCCAAGCGTAACGTCCTGCACGGTGACTACCCGAGGCAACCCACCCAAGGCACTGACAAACGTCGCCAGGTCGTGGTAAGCCCCGGAGGCGCTTACCTGCATGGGTTGTTCGATATAAAGCTGCCGAGGCGCTTCATCCAGCACGGTGATGCCTTCGACCCACACCCCATGGGCAGCCGCCAGCCGGGCGATGTCTTCCAACACGGCAGGCACCTCGGACTCGCCGGGTAATTGCCCTAGAAGGCTGGCAATCTGGCCTTCCATGCTCCGGACCTGCCGGGTGCGCAGCTCAAGGCTCGCGGCCAGGCCGGTCTTTTCTGTGAGTTGCTGCTGCAGCGCCTGCTCCCGCGCCTCAAGCCCGTGCAATTGCTCCCGCTGCGGCCCCCCATGCGAAACCTCGCCTATCACCAGCACTAGGCCGGCCAGCGCACAGCCAAGCAGCACCTTGCCCGGCAGGGACCATTTAGCAGCGTTGTAAGAGAGCGTGGAAAAATCGAGCCTGGGCAGGCTCACGGCTGCGCCTCGCTGGATTCTCCCTGGCGCACCATCAGCTGAAATTCACTTTCGCCGCGCGCACCTTCGGCCTGCACGCGCTGCAGACGGGTTGAACTGGAACCGTGGGTTGGCTTGAGCTGCTGCATCAAACGGGCGATATCCTGGTTGCTTTCAGCCGTGCCGCGAATGCTGATGGTGTCGCCGTTCGCAACCACCTCATGCAGATGGACACCTTCAGGCACCGCGCGAGCCAATTGCTCGAACAATCGGGCCCCGGAAGAGCGGGCATCGTGCAGGTCCTGAACCACCTTCATGCGTTCGGCCAGTTGCTGGCTTCGCTCCTGCAAATCGTCAATGGTCCTGATCCGCGAGTCCTGGGTGGCGATGTGCTCTTCCAGGCGGCTGTTGCGGCTTACCTGCCGGTCTATCGCCTGGTCGATCACTTGATCAGCCAACCACAGTGCCGCGAGCGCCACGCAGGCAAACGCCAGCAATAGCACCAACAGGTATTTGCGCCTGCGCTCCGCCAGGGCCTGGCGCCAAGGCAAAAGATTGATTCGTGTCATCCAGCGAAACTCCTCAGGGCCAGCCCGCAAGCCACTCCCATCCCTTGGGCCTCCAAGGCCCATTGTGCACCATCGACTCTATGACCCGGCGTGAAGCTGGCAAAATCCTGAAGGCAAGCGCGCTGCAATGCAAACCCTTCTACATCGACCCCCCGCGGCACCAGCCCCGCCAGGGCCAAAACCGCCTCGCGCGCTTCGACCTGCTCGCGCAGGCACGCCACCAGCATCACCTCCACCCACTGTGGGCCTTGAGCCGATGGCCCTTGAACCTGAAAGTCGATGGCCACTTCATCCAATGGATAAGGGATGAACTGGTCGGCTTCCATCTGGATCTTCCAGGCCATTTCCTCATCGCTCAGACCCGCGTCCATTTCGATCAACCGGGTAATCACCGAAGGGCCTGCAACCGCCACGGCGGCGTACCGGGCCGAGGAACCCAAGCGCGAGAGCGCCTGTTGCAGCGCCCGGCCCACACCCTCAAGGTCCAGCAGGGTGCCGTCGACCATCGCGTGGGGCGCCAGCACTTGTGTGGCGTAGCCCTGGACGCTGAAACCGCCGGATGAACGGCCCAGTTCGATCAGCTTGATGCCGCTGTCATTGATATCGACCCCCAACACCGTGTCGACTTTTCGCCTGAAAAATCCCTTTCCCATAAAACTCCCCAAAACTTTCCCTGTCATACCGGCTGTCATCTCGCCTGATTGCTGCCAGGCACCTTGCATTCGGTCGGCTTGTTCAAGGCTCGCGAATGACGCCCTAAGCCGAAAAATGCTTTAATGCCCAGCGTTTTTTCCCGCTTTTTATCTGCTGCCCGGGTCGATCCATCGTTTGCCATGCATGCCCCGACGCGTAACTCTTTCTTTTCTCTGGAAATCCAAAAGCCTTGATTCGTCTGCTGAAGTTTTTCGGGTACTCCATTGTCGCCATCGTCTGCGGGCTGCTGCTCGTATTCAGCGGGGCCTACCTCTACCTTAGTCCGGGTTTGCCCTCCGTAGAGGCCCTCAGAAGTATCCAGTTGCAGATTCCTTTGCGGGTCTACAGCAGCGATGACAAGTTGATCGCGGAGTTCGGCGAAATGCGCCGTACACCGATCCGTTTCGCCGACATTCCACCCAATTTCATCAGCGCTTTGCTGTCTGCCGAAGACGATAATTTCGCCAACCACTACGGCGTAGACCCCAGCAGCCTGGTGCGTGCAGCCACGCAGTTGGTAAAAAGCGGACACATTCAATCGGGCGGCAGCACCATCACCATGCAGGTGGCGAAGAACTTCTTCCTCACCAGCGAGCGCAGCTTTTCCCGCAAGGCCACCGAAATCCTGCTGGCACTGCAGATCGAACGCCAGCTGACCAAGGATGAAATCCTCGAGCTGTACGTCAACAAAATCTACTTGGGCAACCGCGCCTACGGCATCGAGGCCGCGTCCCAGGTCTACTACGGCAAGTCGATTCGTGACGCCAGCCTGGCGCAGATGGCCATGATTGCTGGCCTGCCCAAGGCACCTTCGCGCTTCAACCCGCTGGCCAACCCGGCGCGCAGCAAAGAACGCCGCGACTGGATCCTGGGCCGCATGTACAAGCTGGGCAAGATCGACCAGGCCGCTTATGAAAGCGCCGTGGCCGAGCCGCTGAACGCCAGCTATCACGTGCCGACGCCGGAAGTGAATGCGCCCTATATCGCTGAAATGGCCCGCGCCGAGATGGTTGGTCGTTATGGCAGCGAGGCCTACACCGAAGGTTTCCGAGTGACCACGACGGTACCGAGCAACTTGCAGGAAATCGCCAACCATTCGGTACATGAAGGCCTGATCACTTATGACCAGCGTCACGGCTACCGTGGTCCCGAGTCGCGCCTGCCGGGCAAGACCCTGAGTGCCTGGACCACCGAATTGGGCAAACAGCGCTCGATCAGCGGCCTGGATCCGGCCATCGTTACCCAGGTATCGAAAGACGGTATCCAAGTGCTGACCCGCTCTGGCGAAGCCCATGTAGCTTGGGACAGCATGAAGTGGGCACGCCCGTTCCTGAACACCAACAGCATGGGCCCGATGCCCAAGCAGCCATCCGACGTAGCCCAGGTGGGTGATTTGATCCGCGTGCAACGCCAGAAGGATGACAGCCTCAAATTCAGCCAGGTGCCGATCGCCCAGGGCGCCCTGGTGTCCCTGGACCCGCAGAACGGTGCGATCCGCGCGCTGGTCGGCGGTTTTGCCTTTGAGCAGAGCAACTATAACCGCGCCACCCAGGCCAAGCGCCAGCCGGGCTCCAGCTTCAAGCCGTTTGTCTACAGTGCCGCGCTGGACAACGGCTACACCGCCGCCAGCCTGGTCAACGACGCGCCAATCGTGTTTGTCGATGAATACCTGGACAAGGTCTGGCGTCCGAAGAATGACACCAACACGTTCCTTGGCCCGATCCGCATCCGCGAGGCGCTGTACAAGTCGCGCAACCTGGTGTCGATCCGCCTGCTGCAGGCGATGGGCGTAGGCAAGACCATCGACTACATGACGCGCTTTGGCTTCGCCAAGTCGGACCTGCCGCCGAACCTGTCCCTGGCCCTGGGCACCGCAACCCTCACGCCGATGGAAATCGCCACCGGCTGGAGCACCTTTGCCAACGGCGGCTACAAGATCGCGCCTTACCTGATCGACAAGATCGAAAGCCGCAATGGCGACACCCTGTTCACTGCCAACCCCCCACGGGTACCGGGTGATGTGGTCAATGGCGTGGCCGCAACCGACGGTCTCGCGGCCCCGGCTAACGACGGTATTACCATCGAGCCGACGCCAGGCACGCCGTCGGCCGCAAACGCCAGCGCACCGGCCGAACCGCAAGCGCCAGCGGTTGCCGAGCGCATTGTGGATGGCCGTACTACCTACATCCTCAACAGCATCCTGCAAGACGTGATCAAGAAGGGCACCGGCCGCCGCGCATTGGCCCTGGGCCGTGCGGATATCGCTGGCAAGACCGGTACCACCAACGAGTCCAAGGACGCCTGGTTCTCTGGCTACAACGGCGACTACGTGACCACCGTGTGGACCGGCTATGACCAACCGGAAAGCCTGGGCCGCCGTGAATTCGGTGGCACCGTCGCCCTGCCGATCTGGATGAGTTACATGGGCGCCGCCCTCAAGGACAAGCCGCTGCACACCCAGCCGGAGCCGGAAGGCATCCTCAGCCTGCGCATCGACCCGATCAGTGGCCGTGCGGCCTCGCCGAGCACGCCGAATGCGTACTTCGAGCTGTTCAAGAGCGAAGACACACCGCCGTCGGTCAACGAACTGGGCAACGGCGCAGTGCCGGGCAGCCCACTACCAGCGGATGAAGGCGCGCCGATCGACCTGTTCTGACGGCTTTGCGGCCTGGAGCAAGTCCTAATGCCAGTCAGTGAAGGCTTTTTGTAGGAGCGAGCTTGCTCGCGAAAAATTCACAGGCGCCGCGTTCATTCAGGAAGTACGCGTTATCGTTGACGTTTTTTCGCGAGCAAGCTCGCTCCTACATAGGGTGGACCTGCACAGGCGCTCGTGAATTGCCAGCCACAAAAAAGCCCCGACTGATCACTCAGCCGGGGCTTTTTGTTGGTGCGCTATAACGGCTTAGCCGTTGAACACATCATCCACGCTCTGCAGCGGGTAGTTCTTTGGATACGGCAGGGTAGCCACGCCAGTCTCGATAGCGGCCTTGGCCACGGCATCGGAGATCAGGGTGATCAGGCGCTTGTCCATTGGTTTTGGAATGATGTACTCACGACCGAACTCCAGCTTGGCGCCACCGTAGGCGTCGCACACGTCCTGAGGTACCGGCAGCTTGGCCAGTTCACGCAGGGCGTTGGCGGCAGCCACTTTCATTTCTTCGTTGATGCGCTTGGCGCGAACGTCCAGGGCACCACGGAAGATGAACGGGAAGCCCAATACGTTGTTGACCTGGTTCGGGTAGTCCGAACGGCCGGTGGCCATGATCACGTCGCTGCGAGTGGCGTGGGCCAGCTCAGGAGAGATTTCCGGATCCGGGTTCGAGCAGGCGAACACGATAGGGTTCGGCGCCATGGATTTGAGGCCTTCAGCGCTCAGCAGGTTCGGGCCGGACAGGCCAACGAACACGTCCGCACCGTCGAGGGCGTCAGCCAGGGTGCGCTTGGAGGACGGATGGGCAAACATCGCCTTGTACTGGTTCAGATCGGTACGCTCGGACTGGATCACGCCCTTGCTGTCGACCATATAGATGTTTTCCAGCTTAGCGCCCATGCTGATGATCAGCTTCATGCAGGAAATGGCCGCAGCACCGGCGCCCAGGCAGACGATCTTCGCCTCTCCCAGGGTTTTGCCAGCAATTTCCAGGGCGTTGATCATGCCGGCTGCGGTAACGATCGCGGTGCCGTGCTGGTCATCGTGGAATACCGGAATGTCGCACTGCTCGATCAGGGCCTTTTCGATCTCGAAGCACTCAGGCGCCTTGATGTCTTCCAGGTTGATGCCACCGAATGTGATGGAAATGCGCTTGACGGTGTCGATGAACGCCTGCGGGCTTTCGGAATCGACTTCGATGTCGAAAACGTCGATACCGGCAAAGCGCTTGAACAGCACGCCCTTGCCTTCCATGACTGGCTTGGAAGCCAATGGGCCGAGGTTACCCAGGCCAAGAATCGCGGTGCCATCGGAAATCACTGCAACCAGGTTGCCTTTGCCGGTGTACTTGTACGCCAGCTCTGGGTCACGGGCGATTTCACGTACGGGTTCGGCAACACCAGGGCTGTAGGCCAGCGACAGGTCGCGGGCAGTGGCAGTGGCTTTGGTGAGCTCTACACTCAGCTTTCCTGGACGAGGATTGGCATGGTATTCGAGAGCGGCAGTTTTCAAATCAGACATATCGGCATTCCGCTTTTACTGTTGGTCGACGGACCGCCGAGGATACGCGTGTCGTAAAGTCCCTACAAGACTGGGCAGTCACAGGTGTCAAGGGCCCTGGGCTACGACTTTTGGCCAAGAGCCACGGGATACAAGGGCTCAACTGTTCACAATCGAAATAAAAAATGTCTACAATTTTTTATTCAAAGCGCCGATTTCAGCATGCCGGGATCGGTTATTGGCAACAGCCAGCGTGCTTGGCCTTTTTTCAGGCCGCCACGGCGGGCACGATCCTGCACCCAACCGCGCGCCTCAAGGGTGCGGCCTTGTAGACCATCGAGCATGGCCGTATCGAACTGGCTGATCAGCTGAGGGGCAATGCGTAATACCAGTGAACCCTGCAGTTCAATCCAGATTCCGCCGCGATTACGCTCGACCTTGCTGACCTGGCCGGTCACCAGCGCAAACCCGGAGCGCTTGAGCTTCGCCACACTTTGCACCGGCGATTGGCGCCACAGACCAAGCCGTGCATGGCGGGCGCTGTTTTCGGCCGCCTGCTGGCAGGCAACCAGGTCAACATTCGGCGCCACGCCCACTTGGTACCCCAAGCCCTCGGCCAGCAGTTGCGCCTCCAGGTTCTCGCCATTGGCGCCGTAAAGGTGAGCCAGGGTGCGCCCGTAATGATCTTTGCCTTCACGCCCCGGCACCAGGCCGACACGCCCATCGCTAGCCTTTACCAACGCCTGCAGACGCTGGCGCGCGGCGACGGCAAATGGCTCGTCTGGGCGGCCCTTCTTGCCGGTTTCCGGCGCGTTGAGGCCGATCATGCGCACGCTGCGACCGTCCTTGAGGCGCACCGTGTCGCCATCCACCACACGCTGCACCTCAACGCGGGCGATGGCTACCGGCGAGGGGCAGAATGCATCGGCCTGAGCGGTCGCCAGCCAAATCCCAGGCACAAAAAAGGCGCCCACAAGGGACGCCTTTTTCAACAGCAGGTAAAAGCCCATAAGGCTCTTGAACCTTACTCTGCTGGAGTAGCAGGCTTCTTGCCGAAAGCACCAAAGCGATCTGCGAAGCGCTGTACGCGGCCGCCGGTGTCCAGAGTTTTCTGCTTACCGGTGTAGAACGGGTGGCACTCGTTGCATACGTCAGTACCCAGTGGCTTGCACAGGTTCGAACGAGTTTCGAACTTGTTGCCGCAGCTGCAGGTGACTTGGATGGTTTCGTACGCTGGATGGATATCGGCTTTCATGGCACTTCCTCAGGCTAGCGTGCCGCCACTCGACACTATTGTCGAATACCGCACGTAATTAGGCCGCGGATTCTACCAGACCTTTTTAATCGCGCAAGCGGCGGTAATGGCCGAAAACTCCCTTTCATCAGAAACTCCTGGCTCTATGCCGTCCATGTGGGAGCCGGGCTTACCCGCGAAAGCGCTGTGTCAGTCACTGCATCTGTTACGGCACTAGCGCTTTCGCAGGCAAGCCAGCTCCCAGAGGAGGCTGAGCCGTTCTGGAGATCCGATCCCAGTACTGGAGACGGGACACCCCTGGTCTGCTAGGCTCGCGCCCCTGCGCCACCGCTTGCCTTTATCGATGAGACTCCTCGCGTGCCCGACGCCATTTTGCGCCTAGCCCTGCCCTCGCCCCTGCGCCGCCTGTTCGATTACCGGGCCCCGCCCGGCGTGTCGCGTGCGCAGTTGCAGCCGGGCATGCGCGTGCGCGTGCCGTTCGGGCGCCGGGAAATGATCGGCATTCTGGTGGAAGTTACCGCCCACAGCGAAGTGCCCGCCGAAAAGCTCAAGCCGGCAATTGCCCTGCTCGACGCCACGCCGCCGCTGCCGCCCGCGCTGTTCAAGCTGTGCCTGTGGACCGCGCAATATTACCAACACAGCCTGGGGGATACCTTCAGCTGGGCGCTGCCGGTGCTGCTGCGCCAGGGCGAACTGGCCGAAGCGCGCCAGGAGCGTTTCTGGTCGATGGTGCCCGGCGCACGTCTCGATGACCCGCGCATCGCCCGCGCCCCGCGCCAGTGTGAGGCCCTGGCCACCTTGGCACAGCACCCCCACGGCGTGGCCCATCAGCTATTAAGCAAACTGATGCTGAGCAAAGACAGCCTCGACCTGCTGCTGGCCAAGGGCTTGGTGCAGGTGGAAATCCGCAAGCACGCCCCGGACCCGCGCCACGAACACTGGCTGGCCCAGCCGGAGTTGCCGCTGAACCCCGAGCAACGCGCCGCGTATGAGGCGATTCGCGCCGGTTTCGACAGTTTCCACGCCTTCCTGCTGGCCGGCGTCACCGGCAGCGGCAAGACCGAAGTCTATTTGCAACTGATCCGCGAAACCCTGCAGGCCGGTAAGCAGGCACTGGTGCTGATTCCGGAGATCAACCTGGGCCCGCAGACTCTGGCGCGTTTCGAGCAGCGCTTCAACGCGCGCATCGCCCTGGTGCACTCCGCGGTCAATGACCGTGAGCGCCTGGAGTCGTGGCTCGCAGCGCGGGACGGCGAGGCCGACATCATTATCGGCACCCGTTCGGCGCTGTTCACCCCGATGAAAAACCCCGGGCTGATCATCATCGACGAGGAGCACGACGGCTCCTATAAACAGCAGGAAGGCCTGCGTTACCACGCCCGCGACCTGGCACTGGTGCGCGCACGCCAGGAAGACATCCCGATTGTGCTGGGCTCGGCCACGCCCTCCCTGGAAAGCCTGCACAACGCCTACACCGGCCGTTACGGGCTGCTGCGCCTGAACGAGCGTGCTGGCGGCGCCAAACAACCGCGCTTCCTGCGCCTGGACGTGAAAAGCCGCCCGTTGGACAGCGGCATTTCCGGTCCGATGCAACAGGCCATCGGCCAGACCCTCGCCGCGGGCCAGCAAGTATTGGTGTTCCTCAACCGCCGCGGCTTTGCGCCGACACTGCTGTGCCATGACTGCGGCTGGATGTCCGAATGCGAGCGCTGCGATGCGCGCATGACCGTGCACCAGCGCTACGGCGAATTGCGTTGCCATCACTGCGGCCATGTAGAGCGGGTGCCACGCCATTGCCCGCAGTGCGGCAAGGTCGACCTGCGCCCGGTAGGGGCCGGCACCGAGCGCGCCGAAGAGCGCCTGGGCATTCTGTTCCCGGATTACCCGGTGCTGCGGGTCGATCGCGACAGCACGTCGCGCAAAGATGCAATGAACCAGTTGTTTGCCACCATTCAGAAAGGCCAACCGTGCATTCTGATCGGCACGCAGATGCTCGCCAAAGGGCATCACTTCCCACGGGTGACCCTGGTGTCGATCCTGGATGCCGATGGCGGGCTGTTCTCCGGGGATTTTCGCGCCAGCGAACGCATGGCGCAGTTGATCGTGCAGGTGGCAGGACGCGCCGGGCGGGCCGAAGAGCCAGGCCGGGTGATTATCCAGACGCACCTGGCCGACCACCCGCTGCTGATTCAACTGACGGAGCAAGGCTACTTTGCTTTTGCCGAGCAGGCCTTGAGCGAACGCCGCGCCGCTGGCCTGCCGCCTTTTGCACACCTGGCGCTGTTGCGTGCCGAGGCCCACAAGCCCGGGCAGGCCGAAGGTTTTCTTGATGAAGCCTGCAGCGCCGCCGAACGTTTATTGGGCGAACTGGCCCTCAGTGGTATCGAGTTACTCGGCCCGGTGCCTGCGCCCATGGAGCGGCGCGCCGGGCGTTATCGCGCTCAGCTACTCTTGCAGGCAACTTCCCGCGCGCCACTGCATCGGCTATTAAGTCGCTGGATGCTTGAGCTGGAGCAACTGCCCAGCGGTCGGCAGGTGCGATGGTCGTTGGATGTAGACCCGGTAGATTTGTATTGATCCACCCACCACTGTAGGAGCGAGCTTGCTCGCGAAAAACTCAAGAACACCGCGTTAAATCAGGAAGCCCGCGTTATCGTTGACGATTTTCGCGAGCAAGCTCGCTCCTACAAAATGCTCCACAGGTCCGGAACGGTTGGCAAGCCCGCCCTCGCCACGGATAATGCCCAGTTTTTCCACCTGCGCATCGCGCGCCGCCGCTTGCGGTCGAAAGAGAACACCATGAAAGACACCATTCGCCAGCTGATCCAACAAGCCCTCACCCAACTCGTCAACGAAGGTGTGTTGCCTGAAGGCCTGTCGCCGGCGATCCAGGTGGAGAACACCCGCGACAAGACCCATGGCGACTTCGCCAGCAACATCGCGATGATGCTGTCCAAGCCGGCCGGCATGAAGCCACGTGACCTGGCAGAAAAAATCATCGCCGCGCTGCCGGCTGACGCCAGTGTCACCAAGGCCGAAATCGCCGGCCCAGGCTTTATCAACTTCTTCCAGAACACCCAGGCCCTGGCGTCGCGCCTGGATGCCGCCCTGGCCGATGCCCGCATCGGTGCACGCAAGGCCGGCGACAGCCAGCGCGTGGTCATTGACCTGTCGGCGCCGAACCTGGCCAAGGAAATGCACGTGGGCCACCTGCGCTCCACCATCATTGGCGACGGCGTGGCACGGGTGCTGGAATTCCTCGGCGACACCGTGATCCGCCAGAACCACGTGGGCGACTGGGGTACCCAGTTCGGCATGCTGATGGCCTATCTGCAGGAAAACCCGATCACCAGCAACGAGCTGGCCGACCTGGAAAACTTCTACCGCGCCGCCAAAAAGCGGTTTGACGAGTCTGAAGAGTTCGCCGACCGCGCAAGGGGCCTGGTGGTCAAGCTGCAAGCCGGCGACGAAGAGTGCCTGGCGCTGTGGAACCGCTTCCGTGAAATTTCCCTGTCCCATTGCCAGGAAATCTACGAGCTGCTCAACGTGAAGCTGACCATGGCCGACGTGATGGGCGAAAGCGCCTATAACGACGACCTGATCAACGTGGTCAACGACCTCAAGGCCAAGGGCCTGCTGGTCGAAAGCAACGGCGCCCAGTGCGTGTTCCTCGAAGAATTCAAGACCGCCGACGGCGAGCCGCTGCCGGTGATCATCGTCAAGGCCGATGGCGGCTACCTCTACGCCACCACTGACCTGGCCGCCGTGCGTTACCGCAGTGGCGTGCTCAAGGCTGACCGTGCGCTGTACTTCGTCGACCAGCGCCAGGCCCTGCACTTCCAGCAGGTGTTCGAAGTGGCGCGCCGCGCCGGTTTTGTCACCCACCCGATGCACATGGAACACATGGGCTTCGGCACCATGAACGGCGCCGATGGCCGCCCGTTCAAGACCCGTGACGGCGGCACCGTGAAGCTGATCGACCTGCTGACCGAAGCCCAGGAACGTGCCTACAACCTGGTGAAGGAAAAGAACCCGGAGCTGGCCGAGGCCGACCTGCGTAATATCGCCCGTGTGGTGGGCATTGGCGCGGTGAAATATGCCGACCTGTCCAAGCACCGCACCAGCGACTACAGCTTCAACTTCGACCTGATGCTCAACTTCGAAGGCAACACCGCGCCGTACCTGCTGTACGCCTACACTCGCGTGGCCGGGGTATTCCGCAAGCTGGGCAAGGACTTCAGCGAAGTCGAAGGCCAGATCGCGCTGGACGCCGCCCACGAACAGGAACTGGCGGCCAAGCTCGCGCAATTTGGCGAAGTGCTCAACAGCGTTGGCGAAAAAGGCACGCCGCACATCCTGTGCACCTATTTGTACGAAGTGGCCGGCCTGTTCTCCAGCTTCTACGAGAACTGCCCGATCCTGACCGCCGACGACGAAGCCCAGAAACAAAGTCGCCTGCGCCTTGCCGCATTGGCTGGACGCACCCTCAAGCAAGGCCTGGAACTCTTGGGCCTGGAAACTCTGGAGCGTATGTAAGTTGGCTGCCAAGAAAAAACCTGCCCCCAAGCGCGGCGCCAGCCGCTACCAGGCCCCGGCGAAGCAACCGATTCCGGGTTGGTTGTGGATGGCCATCGGCCTTACGGTCGGCGCATTTATCGTGTTTCTGATGAAGCTGGAGCCCGGCCAGGGCGATGACGTCAAGCGCGTCAAACAGGAGCAGCAAAAGGCCACTAAAATCGCCGAAGCCAACAAGACCGCACCGAGCCCGACTGCACCGGTAAAGCCCAAGTACGACTTCTACACGCTGCTGCCGGAATCGGAAGTGATCGTGCCGCCTGACGCCGTGCCGGAAAAAACCTTGCCGACGCCTCAGGTGCCAACCACGCCGGTAACCCCAGCGGAAGCGGCGAAAATCGACACGGCGCGCGCCCAGGCCGCGCTGGCCGGCATCACGCCGCCGCCAGCACCGCCAGTGGCAGCCACCAAGGCCGCGCCGGTGACCAAGTTCTTCCTGCAAGCGGGCTCGTTCCCGAAACAGGCGGATGCGGACCGTGTACGCGCACAGATCATTCTGTTGGGCCAATCGGTATCGGTTGAGTCCGGCACGGTGAAGGACGCGACCTGGTATCGCGTATTGGTGGGGCCGTTCAGCAACCGCGAACAGCTGACCGTGGCGCAAAAGCAATTGGCCGGCGCCGGGTTTAGCAACCTGTTGTTACAACAACGCCAGAGCCGCTGACTCAGCAGCCAACACGGTATCAATGTGGGAGCTGGCTTGCCTGCGATAGCGGTGTAACAGTCCATGTTTCAGTGACTGACACACCGCTATCGCAGGCAAGCCAGCTCTCACTTTGGTTTACAGTGTGCTCAAGTGGGTGTTGAACCCATAGACACCACTCGTCCGCGCACCCGTCCTACGGTTGAAATCCCCCCCGCCACCCCCATATGAGTTCTCATCAGGGCATTTTCGCCCCGCTGCGTGGAGACTCTCCCCTTGACCACCATCGTTTCAGTACGTCGCCACGGCAAAGTTGTCATGGGCGGCGACGGCCAGGTTTCCCTGGGCAACACCGTGATGAAAGGCAACGCCAAGAAAGTGCGCCGCCTGTACCACGGCCAGGTGCTTGCCGGCTTCGCAGGCGCAACCGCCGACGCCTTTACCCTGTTCGAGCGTTTCGAAGGCCAGCTTGAGAAACACCAGGGCCACCTGGTGCGCGCCGCTGTCGAACTTGCCAAAGAATGGCGCACCGACCGCTCCCTCAGCCGCCTGGAGGCCATGCTCGCCGTTGCGAACAAAGACGCTTCGCTGATCATCACCGGCAACGGCGACGTGGTTGAACCCGAGCATGGCCTGATCGCCATGGGTTCCGGTGGCGGCTACGCCCAGGCTGCGGCCAGCGCGCTGTTGAAGAAAACCGACCTGTCGGCCCGGGAAATCGTCGAGACCGCCCTGGGTATCGCTGGCGATATCTGCGTGTTCACCAACCACAACCAGACCATTGAGGAGCAGGACCTCGCCGAGTAAGCCCTGGGCTTATTCAGGCTTGAGGCCGCCAAACACTATGTCCATGACTCCCCGCGAAATCGTCCATGAACTCAACCGCCATATCATCGGCCAGGACGATGCCAAGCGCGCCGTTGCCATTGCGCTGCGTAACCGCTGGCGCCGGATGCAACTGCCCGAAGAACTGCGCGTTGAAGTAACGCCCAAGAACATCCTGATGATCGGCCCGACCGGTGTCGGTAAAACCGAAATCGCCCGGCGCCTGGCCAAATTGGCGAACGCTCCGTTCATCAAGGTCGAAGCGACCAAGTTCACCGAAGTCGGCTATGTCGGCCGCGATGTCGAGTCGATCATTCGTGACCTGGCTGACGCCGCCCTGAAGATGCTGCGCGAACAGGAAGTGACCAAGGTCAGCCATCGCGCCGAAGACGCCGCTGAAGAGCGCATCCTCGACGCCCTGCTGCCACCGGCACGCATGGGTTTCAACGAAGACGCCGCACCGTCGTCGGATTCCAATACTCGCCAGCTGTTCCGCAAGCGCCTGCGTGAAGGCCAGCTGGATGACAAGGAAATCGAGATCGAAGTGGCCGAAGTGTCCGGCGTGGATATTTCTGCCCCGCCCGGCATGGAAGAAATGACCAGCCAGTTGCAGAATCTGTTCGCCAACATGGGCAAGGGCAAGAAGAAAAGCCGCAAGCTCAAGGTGAAAGAAGCGCTGAAGCTGGTGCGCGACGAAGAAGCCGGGCGCCTGGTCAATGAGGAAGAACTCAAGGCCAAGGCCCTGGAAGCGGTCGAGCAACATGGCATTGTGTTTATCGATGAGATCGACAAGGTCGCCAAGCGCGGTAATTCCGGCGGCGTGGATGTCTCCCGCGAAGGCGTGCAGCGCGATTTGCTGCCGCTGATCGAAGGTTGCACGGTCAACACCAAGCTGGGCATGGTCAAGACTGACCACATCCTGTTTATCGCCTCCGGTGCCTTCCACCTGAGCAAGCCCAGCGACCTGGTGCCCGAGCTGCAAGGCCGCTTGCCGATCCGGGTGGAACTCAAGGCGCTGACGCCGGGCGACTTCGAGCGCATCCTCAGCGAGCCGCATGCCTCGCTCACCGAACAGTACCGCGAGCTGTTGAAAACCGAAGGGCTGGGTATCGAATTCCAGGCAGACGGAATCAAGCGCCTGGCGGAGATTGCCTGGCAGGTCAACGAGAAGACCGAAAATATCGGTGCCCGTCGCCTGCATACCTTGCTTGAGCGCCTGCTTGAGGAAGTATCCTTCAGCGCCGGCGACATGGCCGGTGCGCAGAATGGCGAAGCGATCAAGATCGATGCCGAGTATGTGAACAGCCACTTGGGCGAATTGGCACAGAACGAAGATCTGTCTCGTTATATCCTGTAAGCCTCACTCAATGTGAGAGTGGCTTGTGTGGGAGCTGGCTTGCCTGCGATAGCATCACCTCAGTGTTGCTGAAACACCGAGGTGCCTGCATCGCGGGCAAGCCCGGCTCCCACATTGGTCCCTCCCACATTTTGGGCCGGCTCCTTCAGGGTTATCTCCAATGTCGAAATTTCCTACCGCAGTAAACCTGCACAAAACCTCCAACACCCTCGGCCTGACCTACGGGCCGGAAGAAACCTACCAGTTGCCCGCCGAATTCCTGCGGGTGCACTCGCCTTCCGCCGAGGTCCAGGGCCACGGCAAACCCATCCTGCAATTCGGCAAGCTCAACGTCCGGTTGATCAAGCTGGAACCGGCCGGCCAGTACGCACTGAAATTGACCTTCGATGACGGCCATGACAGCGGACTGTTCACCTGGGACTACCTCTACCAGTTGGCCGTACGTCAGGACGCTCTGTGGGCGGACTACCTGGCCGAGCTCAAAGCCGCTGGGAAAACCCGCGATCCGAGTGAGTCGGTCGTGCGGCTGATGCTCTAGCACAGGGCTCTTGCTGTTTAGAACGCATTTTCTAATTTCATCTGCTTGAATGCTCTGTCGCGTGGCCAACGATTGGCCCGCTTGCGAAAAAAAATAAACTCGGGTAACCAATGGAACTGGCAAGTTCCCTGCATTTGACGATGCGGTATCAACGGTCACCCGAGTCGCAGTACCAGGCTGGTGTCGTGTATCGAAATTGGGTGCGCAGCAATCGCCGGTACTCGTCTTTCGGACAATGGAGCGTCGTAGATGAGTAACAAGAATAACGATGACTTGAAACGCCAGGCCTCGGAAAACACCCTGGGGTTGAACCCGATCATCGCGTTACGCAAAAAGGATTTATTGGCCTCGGCCAAGATGGTGCTGACCCAAGCCATCAAGCAGCCGCTGCACAGCGTCAAGCACGTCGCCCACTTTGGCGTTGAGTTGAAGAACGTGATGTTCGGCAAATCCGCACTGGTGCCCGAGGGCGATGACCGTCGCTTCAACGACCCGGCCTGGAGCCAGAACCCGCTCTACAAACGTTATTTGCAGACTTACCTGGCGTGGCGCAAGGAACTTCACGACTGGATCGACGACAGCAACCTGTCGGCACAAGACATCAGCCGCGGCCACTTCGTGATCAACCTGATGACCGAAGCCATGGCCCCCACCAACAGCGCGGCCAACCCGGCGGCGGTCAAACGCTTCTTTGAAACCGGCGGTAAAAGCCTGCTCGACGGTTTGTCCCACCTGGCCAAGGACATGGTGCACAACGGCGGTATGCCGAGCCAGGTCAACATGGGCGCTTTTGAGGTCGGCAAGACCCTGGGCACCAGCGAAGGCGCGGTGGTGTTTCGCAACGATGTGCTGGAGCTGATCCAGTACAAGCCCATCACCGAGCAAGTGCACGAGCGCCCACTGCTGGTGGTGCCGCCGCAGATCAACAAATTCTACGTATTCGACCTGTGCCCGGAAAAGAGCCTGGCGCGGTTCTGCCTGCGTAATGGCCAGCAGACGTTTATCGTCAGTTGGCGCAACCCCACCAAGGCCCAGCGCGAGTGGGGGCTGTCCACTTATATTGAGGCGCTCAAGGAAGCGGTCGATGTGGTCACGGCAATTACCGGCAGCAAGGACGTGAATATGCTCGGCGCCTGCTCCGGTGGCATCACCTGCACCGCACTGCTGGGCCACTACGCGGCGCTGGGCGAGAAGAAGGTCAACGCCCTGACCCTGCTGGTGAGCGTGCTGGACACCACCCTGGACACCCAGGTGGCGCTGTTTGTCGATGAGCAGACCCTGGAAGCAGCCAAGCGGCACTCCTATCAGGCCGGCGTGCTGGAAGGCCGCGACATGGCCAAGGTCTTTGCCTGGATGCGCCCCAACGACCTGATCTGGAACTATTGGGTCAACAACTACCTGCTGGGCAACGAACCGCCAGTGTTCGATATCCTGTTCTGGAACAACGACACCACACGCTTGCCGGCCGCGTTCCATGGCGACCTGATCGAACTGTTCAAGAACAACCCACTGGTACGCGCCAACGCCCTGGAAGTGTGCGGCACGCCCATCGACCTCAAGCAGGTCACCGCTGATATCTACTCCCTGGCCGGCACCAACGACCACATCACGCCGTGGCAGTCCTGCTACAAGTCAGCGCAGTTGTTCGGTGGCAAGGTCGAGTTTGTGCTGTCCAGCAGTGGGCATATCCAGAGCATCCTCAACCCGCCGGGCAACCCCAAGGCGCGCTACCAGACCAGCGAGGGCTTGGCCGGCAACGCGCTGGAATGGCAGGAAAATGCGACCAAGCACACCGACTCGTGGTGGCTGCATTGGCAGGTGTGGCAGGCGGGGCGGGCGGGGAAACTGAAAAAAGCCCCGACGACATTAGGTAATAAAACCTATGCCGCCGCCGAAGCGGCGCCGGGTACCTATGTACATGAACGCTAGGCATTCTTGTGATTGAAATGAGATCAGATGTGGGAGCTGGCTTGCCTGCGATAGCGATGGGCCTGCTAACTAATCGCGGCCTGAAAGAATGCCATCGCAGGCAAGCCAGCTCCCACACTGACCGAGTTCCTACAGACCAATAGCACCATTTCACAGGGCTTGAGCATGGCGCAACCGTTCATCTTCCGTACCATCGACCTGGATGGCCAAACCATCCGCACGGCGGTACGCCCGGGCAAGCCGCACTTGACCCCGCTGCTGATCTTCAACGGCATCGGCGCCAACCTTGAGCTGGTGTTTCCGTTCGTCCAGGCCCTGGACCCGGACCTGGAAGTGATCGCCTTCGACGTGCCCGGCGTGGGCGGTTCCTCGACGCCGAACCGGCCCTATCGTTTCCCCGGCCTGGCCAAGCTGACCGCCCGCATGCTCGATTACCTGGACTACGGCCAAGTGAACGCCGTGGGTGTGTCCTGGGGCGGAGCGCTGGCCCAGCAATTTGCCTATGACTACCCCGAGCGCTGCAAGAAATTGATCCTGGCGGCCACCGCAGCCGGGGCCTTCATGGTGCCGGGCAAACCGAAGGTCTTGTGGCTGATGGCAAGCCCCAGGCGTTATATCCAGCCGTCCCACGTGGTGCGCATTGCGCCCATGATTTATGGCGGTTCGTTCCGCCGTGATTCCAAACTGGCCGCCGCGCACGCCAGCCAAATGCGCCCGGCCGGCAAGCTGGGCTACTACTGGCAGCTGTTCGCGGGGCTTGGCTGGACCAGCATTCATTGGCTGCACAAGATCCGCCAGCCCACCCTGGTGCTGGCCGGGGACGATGACCCGCTGATCCCGCTGGTCAACATGCGCATGCTCGCCTGGCGCATCCCCAATGCACAGTTGCACATCATCGATGACGGCCACCTGTTCCTGATCACTCGGGCCGAAGCCGTAGCGCCGATCATCATGAAGTTTCTGGAGGAGGAGCGCCTGCGCGCCGTGATACATCCGCGACCGGCGGTGTGAAGGACCACACCACCGCGCAACTTGCCAGGAACCGACTATGGTTCTGGATTGGCGTGCCTGCTTGATGACTTGACGAAGGAGTGTTGGCTCATGCGAGAAAGACCCGTGACGAACCCGGCGCCCACCCCCGCTGCGTTCATCAACGCGCAAAATGCGATCACCGGCCTGCGCGGCCGGGACTTGCTGTCGACCCTGCGTACCGTCGCCGCGCACGGCCTGCGCAACCCGGTGCACACCGCCCGCCACGCCCTGGCCCTGGGCGGCCAACTGGGCCGCGTGCTGCTGGGTGAGAGCGTGCACGAACCCAACCCCAGGGACCATCGCTTCAGCGACCCCACCTGGAAGCTCAACCCGCTGTACCGGCGCAGCTTGCAAGCCTATCTGAGCTGGCAAAAACAGACACGGCAGTGGATCGACGACAGCACCCTCAGTGATGATGATCGCGCCCGCGCGCAGTTCGCCTTCGCCCTGCTCAACGACGCCGTCTCCCCTTCCAACACCCTGCTCAACCCGCTGGCGATCAAGGAGTTGCTCAACTCCGGCGGCAACAGCGTGGTGCGCGGCGTGAGTAACCTGTTCGAAGACCTCCTGCACAACAACGGTTTGCCCCGCCAGGTCAGCAAGCACGCCTTCGAAGTCGGCAAGACGGTGGCGACCACGCCCGGTTCGGTAGTGTTTCGCAACGAACTGCTGGAGCTGATCCAGTACAAGCCCATGAGCGAAAAACAGTACGCCAAGCCGCTGCTGGTGGTGCCGCCGCAAATCAACAAGTACTACATCTTCGACCTCAGCCCGGCCAACAGCTTTGTGCAATATGCCCTTAAAAATGGCCTGCAAACCTTCATGATCAGTTGGCGCAACCCGGACGTGCGCCATCGGGAATGGGGCCTGTCCACCTACGTGGCGGCGTTGGAGGAGGCACTGAATGTCTGCCGGGCCATCACCGGCGCCCGCGAGGTCAACCTGATGGGCGCCTGCGCCGGTGGCCTGACCATCGCCGCCCTGCAAGGCCACCTGCAAGCCAAGCGCCAGCTGCGGCGCATCTCCAGCGCCAGTTACCTGGTGAGCCTGCTGGACAGCCAGATCGACAGCCCGGCGACGTTGTTCGCCGATGAACAAACCCTGGAAGCCGCCAAGCGCCGCTCCTACCAGCAAGGTGTGCTGGATGGCCGCGACATGGCCAAGGTGTTTGCCTGGATGCGCCCCAACGACCTGATCTGGAATTACTGGATCAACAATTACCTGCTGGGCAAGGAACCGCCCGCGTTCGACATCCTGTACTGGAACAACGACAACACGCGCCTGCCCGCCGCCTTGCACGGCGACCTGCTGGATTTCTTCAAGCACAACCCCCTGAGCCATCCCGGTGGGCTGGAGGTATGCGGCACGCCCATCGACTTGCGCAAGGTCTCGGTGGACAGCTTCAGCGTGGCCGGCATCAACGACCACATCACGCCGTGGGACGCGGTATACCGCTCCACTCAACTGCTGGGTGGCGAGCGGCGCTTTGTGCTGTCCAACAGCGGGCATATCCAGAGCATCCTCAACCCGCCGGGCAACCCCAAGGCCAACTACGTCGAGAACCTCAAGCTGAGCAGTGACCCGCGTGCCTGGTACTACGACGCCCGGCATGTCGAAGGCAGCTGGTGGCCCCAGTGGCTGGAATGGGTACAACAACGCTCCGGGGTACAACGCGAAACGCTTACCGCCCTGGGCAACCAGAACTACCCACCGATGGAAGCAGCGCCAGGCACTTATGTGCGGGTGCGTTGAGCTCAACGATCACATTAAGAAGACTGGATGAAGACCCGCGACCGTATCCTTGAATGTGCCTTGCAGTTGTTCAACCACAAGGGCGAACCGAACGTATCGACCATGGAGGTGGCCAATGAAATGGGGATCAGCCCCGGCAACCTCTATTACCACTTCCACGGCAAGGAACCGCTGGTGTTGGGGCTGTTCGAGCGCTTTCAATGCGAGTTGGCGCCACTGCTGGACCCTCCCGCCGATGCGCAACTAAAGGCCGAGGACTACTGGCTGTTCCTGCACCTGATTGTCGAGCGCATGGCCCACTACCGGTTCCTGTTCCAGGACCTGTCGAACCTGGCCGGGCGCCTGCCGAAGCTGGCCAAGGGGATTCGCAACCTGCTCACGGCGCTCAAGCGCACCCTGGCCTCATTGTTAGCGCGGTTGAAAGCCGAGGGGCAACTGGTCAGTGACACCCAGGCACTGGGACAGTTGGTGGAACAGATCACCATGACTCTGCTGTTTTCCCTGGATTACCAGCGCGTACTGGACCGTGAAGGCGAAGTGCGAGTGGTGGTGTACCAAGTCATGATGCTGGTCGCGCCACATCTGGCGTCACCCGCACGCCAGGCCACCGAACGCTGGGCCTTGCGCTACCTGGATGATCCGCTTTAACCGGTGCTTACTCAGGCCCGCCGAACTGCTGAATGAATTTGAAAAGTTCACTGTCATTGCGCACGCCCAACTTCCGATAAGCCGATTGTTTCTGCGTACTGATAGTACTTGCACTGCGGGAGAACTTTGCCGCAATCGAATTGACCGACATGCCATCGAGAAAACAACGTAATACTTCCCGCTCTTTAGGTGTTAGGCCGGTATTCAGTGACAGCGCTGTTGAAACATCGATTGTCGACTTCAGGGTACCGATATCGAATGCCGACTGCCTACCCTGCAATGTCGCCACCATACAAGATTGCACATAAAGCCGTCCCTGAGCGACGGTTCGGATAGCCGTGACCAGCTCGGTCAGGTTCTGAGTCTTGCCCAGAATTCCCCAACACCCGGCCTTGAGCGCCAGCGAGACAGTGGCGGGCGAAAAGTCCGAAGACACGATTAACGCCCGGCATTGCCGGAAACGCCTGACCAGCGACTGGAGCAGGCTGAGGCCATCGATATCCGAGGGCGCCAGCACAAAGTCCATGACCACCACGTCTACCGGCCTCAGGGCCAGCGCCTCCAGTAGTTGCCGGCCCGTGCCATAGGAGCCGACGACTTCAATGTCGGCTTCGGCTTTCAAACTTAACTCGATACCTTGGCGAACCATTTCATGGTCATCGAGCAGCATGACGGTAAAGATCGCGGCTGATGAAATTGGCATAACGGCCCCCGCATGAATCAATGCAGTACTGCTCGCTATAACCCAGCCTGATGCAGGATTCAATAAGCGGACATAACAGGACTACATTAACTTACAGAAACTTCCGACAGAAACAGCTGAGGGATACTTCTCAAGAAAAATAAGCCTCTAAAAAAAATTAAATAAAACAATACGATTTCGAACAATCACGAACTTAGATTCGATCCTTCGCTATAGAGCCAATTCACTTTTAGATACAAATTATGCCTACCCGCCATGCCGAAGAAATTCGACTAGAACCACGGGCATTGCGCCTGAAGCTGCGGTGGGCAACTTCAATAATCCAAGATCGGGAACATAATGAACGCCAACTTTCTATCTTCCGTTGCAACCGCGCTGGCCTTGAGCGCCGCTGTGTCGCCCTCGGCGCACGCTGCTGATGGTGTGATCAATTTCAGTGGCCTGGTGACCGATGTGACCTGCACCGTCGAAGGCGCGGCACCGGGCACGGGCGCCGTGGTCAAGGACGTGAACCTGGGTGGAGTCTCCGCTGCACGCTTGGCTACGGCGGGCAGCCGCGCCAACCTGACCGGTTTCACCATTCGCATCGGCGCACCGGGTGAGGGCAGTTGCACCAACGGGCGTACCGCCATGGTTGCCTTCGACCCGACCAGCCCGGCTATCGACGTGGCCACAGGCCGCTTGAATATCGATGGCTATGACGATCCGTCCGACACCACCAATGCCAAGAACGTACAGGTAGAAGTCACTAGCCGTAGCGGCACGCCCATCAATGTGTACACGGAGAAATCCGAAGGCGTGGTGATCGCCGATAACCAGGCCACCATCCCATTGGCTGCACAGCTGTACGCCAGCGGCCCGGCTACCGAAGGCAAGGTCAATACCCGCGTCGGATTCATGATCGAGTACGCCGAGTAAAGCGCGAGCGGGCCTGCGCAAGCAGGCTTCTCCCTGAGTAGAAGAGACCAGACGATGAACATCAAGGCCCGTCTTACATCTGCCGCCTGTGTGTCTGGTGCGATGCTGCTGTGCACGCTGACCGCCGACGCAGGCGTCATTATCCACGGCACACGGGTGATCTACCCTGCCGAACGGCAGGAGGTGATCGTGCGCCTTGAAAACAAAGGGACCCGCCCGGCATTGGTACAAACCTGGCTGGACGATGGCGACCGGTACTCGACAGCTGCCACCGCAAAAGCGCCGCTGAGTACTTCCCCTCCGATCTTTCGTATTGAGCCGCACCAGCAACAGGCGCTACGTCTGCGCTACTCGCGTGAGCCTTTGCCTGCCGATCGCGAAAGCCTGTTCTGGCTGAATGTACTGGAAGTGCCGCCGAGTGCCACAAAAGGTGAAGAAAACAACCAGATCGAATTGGCGTTCCGCACCCGTTTGCGCGTATTCGTGCGCCCACAAGCGTTGCCCTATCCGGTGGCAAGCGCAGCATCCAAACTGCAATGGAAACTGGTCTCCCAGGACCACGGCTATGCCCTGCAAGCCACCAACCCGACGCCTTACCACATCTCGCTCGCTTCCATCGAATTGCTCAGCGCCGGCCAGCGCTTTGCCAAAGCGCCGAATCAGAACGCCAACGACAGCCTGATGCTGCCGGCCGGTGACGTAAAACGCTTTGCGTTGCCACTACTGCGTGAGTGCCCGCGTGCGCCGGCCAAGGTTGAGTTCACCAGTGTCAGCGACTTCGGTGCCCGCGTGAGGCACTCGGCGGCGCTGCCCGCGTGCACGGGGTAAACCATCATGAATGCACTTTCGGTTGTGGCGCAGACCACGTTGCTGGCCTTCACGCTGCTGGGCGCAACGGCGCTACAGGCGAGCGTGATCATCAACAGCACGCGTGTGGTTTATCCGCAAAACGACAAAGAGGTCACGGTCAGGCTGGAAAGCAAGAACCAGGCACCGGTACTGGTCCAGACCTGGCTGGACAATGGCGATGAACAGTCGACGCCGGACGTGAGCGGCATTCCTTTTGTGGTGACCCCGCCGATCTTTCGCATGGAACCAGGCAAGCAACAGGTGGTGCGCGTGGCCTATACCGGCGAACCCTTGCCAACGGCACAGGAAAGCCTGTTCTGGTTCAACCTGCTGGAGGTGCCCTCACAGTCCCCGGGCGCGCAACAGGGCAATCAACTGCAGTTGGCATTCCGCTCGCGGATCAAGCTGTTCTACCGCCCGCAAAACCTTGCGTACGGGGTCGAAGCCGCGCCCGGAAAACTGCAATGGCGACGCGTGTCGAGCGCCCAGGGCCAGGGCCTGGAAGTGTTCAACCCAACGCCCTATCACGTGACCTTCGAAGCCGTCGACGTGCTGGATTCCGGGCAACGGCACGCACGCAAACCCGCGTCTTCAGGCAGCGAGAACATGGTACTGCCCGGTGGCCGCATTCGCTTTGAGCTGCCCACGCTCAAGTCTGCGGCCAATGCCGCCGTCACCGTGGAGTTCCAGACGCTTGATGACTTTGGCGTGAAGGTCGCCCACAGCGCCAAGGTCCCGCCATGACCGCCAAGGTACCCGACCTTCCAGCGTAGCGCGCCCTGAGCGGCGCCTTCCACGCTCCCCTTTCTTTATGTCGATGCCCATGGATTCGGGTAGGGATTCCCTACGCCGAGAGTTGGCTGACACCTGCTTTTCGAGAACGCTGAACATGAGTTTCAACACGCCAGCCGGCGTAAAATATGGCCCCCCGGCACGTCATCGCTTCAAGCTGACCGTGCACAGCCTGCTGCTGATCTGCGGCACTCATACTCTCTGCGCCCACAGTGCCGAGCAAGTGGAGTTCAACCCGGCCTTTTTTCCCGGTGCCAAGACGGGCCTGCAGGTCGATATCACCAAGTTCAACCAGGGCAACATCATCCTGCCCGGCAGTTACCGCGCCGATGTACATCTGAACGGCCAGTGGATCGGGCGTGAAACCCTGTCCTTCTCCAAAATCGCAGGCCAGGACACCGCGCAATTGTGCCTGGAGCGCCTGGCATTGCTCAGGTTTGGCATCACCGTCGATAGCATCGAGGCCGCCACCCTTTCCAACTGTGCCGACATCGCCAGCTACCTGCCCGGCGCCAGCAGCCAGTTCGACTCGGGCGAAAGTCGCCTGGACCTGCAAATTCCGCAGATTTATCTGGCCCGCCAGCCACGCGGCTATGTTGACCCGCAACATTGGGATGGCGGCGTGACTGCCGCGTTTGTGCGTTACAACGCCAACACCTTCACCACGCGGACCAACGGGCGCACCCTGGGCTCCAGCTACCTGGGCCTCAATACCGGGCTCAACCTGGGCGACTGGCACTGGCGCCACAATGGCAGCTACAGCCGTACCCATACTGCGTCGGACTATCAAAGCAGCGCCACGTATGTGCAGCGGGATTTGAGCGCCTTGAAGTCCCAGTTGATGCTTGGCGAAATCTATACCCCCGGCGAGCTGTTCGACAGCGTGCGCCTGCGCGGCGCCAGCCTGTCCAGCGATGACCGGATGTTGCCCGACTCGCTGACCGGCTTTGCTCCGGTGGTGCGCGGCGTTGCAGAGACCAACGCACGGGTCACTGTGCGCCAGCGCGGCGTGCTGCTGGATGAAGTTTCGGTGGCGCCCGGCCCGTTCGTACTCAAGGACCTGTTCCCCACCGGTTACGGCGGCGACCTGAACGTCACTGTGACCGAAGCCGATGGCCGTACCCGCGAGTTCATCGTCCCCTTTGCCGCCAACGCCCACCTGCTGCGCCCCGGCTACAGCCGTTACTCGTTGAGTGCCGGGCTGCTCGATGAAATCGGCCTGCACCATCCGCCCAGAGTGATGCAGGCCACCTACCAACACGGCCTGAGCAATTTGCTGACCGGTTATACCGGCGCCGTGATAGGCGAGGACTACCGCTCGCAGTTACTGGGTGCTGCGTTCAACACGCCGTTCGGTGCACTGTCGCTGGACGTGACCCAGTCCAACGCCCATCTGCCTGGGCATGGCTCACGCGATGGGCAAAGCGCACAGCTGCGCTACAGCAAGAATTTCGCCACCACCGGTACTCATTTCGCCCTGGGCGCCTACCGCTATTCCACCGAAGGCTTCTTGAGCGTGAGCGATGCGGCGCACATCCGCGACCTCGCCCTGGACGGGCTCAAGCTTGACCGTGTGTCGCGCCTGCGCGACCGGATGGACATCAGCCTCAATCAAAGCGTGGGCGACGGCTCGGTATACCTCACCGGTTCCTCGCAAAACTATTGGAACCGCAACCATGGCAACCTGACATTCACCGCCGGCTACAGCGGTGCATGGAAGGGGCTGCACTACACCGTCAGTGCACAGCGCACCCGTGACTTGCTGAGTGAGCGCGTCGACAAGCAGTTGGACTTCACCGTGAGCTTGCCCCTGGGCAGCGGTGCACGTACGCCGACCTTGACCACCACTGCCTACCGAGGCGATCGGAGCGGCGGCGAGCGTATAAGCCTGGGCGGCACGCTCGGCGAGCGCAATGAGTTGAGTTACGGCGTCAGCAGCAGCCGCGCCCAAGGCAGCGGCTACGCCACCAGCGCCGATATGAAATACCAGACATCACAGGGCGCGCTATCGGCAAGCTACGGGCAGAGCAACGCCTACCAGTCGACCTCCGTGGGCATGACCGGCGGCGTGGTCGCCCATCGTGGCGGCGTGACCTTTGCGCCGGAACTGGGCGACACCATCGGTCTCGTTCAGGCACCCGACGCCCTCGGCGCACGGATCAATAGCAACCACAGCGCTCAGATCGGCAAAAGCGGTTATGCCGTGGTGCCCCATCTCACACCTTACCGCCAGAACGTGGTCGAGCTGGACCCCAAGGACCTGTCCGTCGATGTAGAGCTCAAGACCGCCGCCCAGAACGTCGCGCCCCGCGCCGGCTCAGTGGTGCAGTTGCAGTTCGAAACCATCAGTGGCCAAGCCGTGCTGATCACGGCGCTGCGTGAGGATGGCAACCCACTGCCGTTCGGTGCGGACGTATTCGACGAGGACGGCGCGAGCGTCGGCATCGTTGGCCAGGGGGGCAAAGCGTTTGTCCGCGTGGCGCACACACGGGGGCAACTGACCGTCAAATGGGGCTCGCACCCTGACACCTTATGCAAGCTGCATTACGCGCTGGGCAAGCGCCCCAAACCAGACGCGGCCAACCGCGTACGCCATCTGAACGCAGGCGTCTGCCGTAGCGAAGCCTCCATTGACGTGCAAGCAGCGCCTGTCGACAAACACTCCATGACTGCTCGGAATGCATGATGAAGACATCAATCAGATTCATCTCGACGTTGCTGGTACTCGGCCTGCCGTTCGCCGCGCAAGCAGAGTGCGATAGCTATATGAACTCTGCCCACGGCCTTTCCCTCCCGGGCACTATCACCGTTGCGCCCGACCTGCCCGTGGGGAGCGTCATCACCCAGCAAGCGTTCAGCGGTGCGGTTCCCGGCCGCTTCATGAACTGCCGCAGCTTGACGCTGATACAAATTGCCTCACGCAGTTACATGCAGCAATTGCCCAGCCTGATCTATCAGACCGAGGCTGCGGGCATCGGCATGCGTATAAAAATCACCGATGCCCGTCCAGTCACCAACTTCTACGCGCTTGACAATGCCGTTACCCACCTGCCCAGCGGAACCCAACCCATCTTCACCAATGCCGAGGCAATCTTCTACAAAACCGGGCCGGTGACCGGGGGGACCGTGCCTGCGGGAAGCCTCTACAGGTACACGATGATGACCCGAATCGGACAGATCCTGGGCCGCTTCGAGCTCAATCTCAACAATTCGATCACCTTCGTCAGCCCCGTCGCCACCTGCGACCTCGCGGCCGGAGATGTCAACCGCACCGTCACGCTCGACCCCGTGCAAGTCAGCGCTTTCGACGCCAGCCCCTACGCCGGCGCGCGCAACTTTGAGCTGACAGCCAATTGCAGCGACGCCGCCAACGTCACCTTTCGTTTTTCCGGCCCGCCTTCGCCCGAAAACGACCTGCTCTTTACCAACACGGGCACAGCCGGCGGCGTAGCGCTGTGGTTGTACTCACGGGTCAACGGCACTAACCGAACCATTCCTGCCAATGGCAGCGACAACGAACGCACGCTGGTTGTTTCCGGCAATCGCGCGGTATTGCCACTCGGCGCTGCGTACCACAAAAGCGGCACGGTCGGCCAAGGCACGCTGATCAGTACCGCTACCGTCAACATCACCTACAACTGAAACCCTGAGGATTAACGATGCATCTCTCAACACTGCCCCTGCTATTGGCGATCACTGCAAGCCTGGGCGCTCCTGTCGCCTTCGCTGCTACCACCGGCACCCTGACCTTCCAAGGCGTGGTCAACGCGGGCACGTGCAACCTGATCGCCGGCGATGTAAACCGCACCATCACGTTGCCGCCCGTCAAAGTGTCGGACTTCGATAGTGCCGACTCAGCAGGAGAACACGATTTCGAGCTTGCCGCCGACTGCGACTCTGACGTCAAGAACGTGATCTTCCAATTCGCTGGCACACCCTCCGCCGGCAACGCAGAGCTCTTTGCCAATACGGGAACTTCGGGCGGCACCGCTCTTTGGCTGGCCAGCGCAGGCATCATCCCCGCCAACGGTACTGAGGCCCAGCGTAGCCGTACGGTTGCCACGAGCAGCAGCAAGGCGGTACTTCCACTCAAAGCGGCTTACCACAAAACCGGCGAGGCGATTTCCCACGGCACGCTGGCCAGTGCCGTCACCGTTTCGATCACTTATAACTGATGGGCTGGGTGTAGCGCCTCGCGACGCCTGATTGTTGCGGACCATAAAAAATGCCCGACCTTTATAGGCCGGGCATTTTTCTGTCCCGCAGAAATCAGGACTGACTGGATGACGTCGGGGTTACCGGCGTTGCCGTCGGGGTAGCAGCGGTGGGCGGCGGCGCGGACACCGAATTGGCTGCAGAAGCAGTCGGAGCCGGCTTGGCCGCCACGGCAGGCTTTGGCGCTGCTGGCTTTTTCGCCGCCGCAGGCTTTTTGGCCACCGCAGGTTTTGCCGCAGGTTTCGCTGCTGCTGGTTTGGCGGCGGATTTTGCCGCAGCGGGTTTGGCGGCAGGTTTTGCGGCAGGTTTTGCAGCGGACTTGGCAGCAGCCGGTTTAGCCGCAGGTTTCGCTGCTACTTTCGCGGCCACTGGCTTGGCGGCAGGTTTGCTGGCCGGTTTGGCCGCAGCTGTTTTGGCCGCAGGCTTGGCTGCAGGTTTCGTCGCGGCTTTGGCTGGCGCCTTGGCCGCAGATTTTGCAGCCGGTTTAGCGGCAGCTTTAACCAGAGGCTTGGCAGCGGCTTTGGCTGCGGGTTTTGCAGCTGCGGTTTTGGCCGCTGGTTTTGCCGCTGGTTTTGCCGCGGCGGTCTTGGCGGGAGCCGCTTTGGCGCCGGTGAGTTTTTCGATTTGCTTGGTCAAGGTATCGACCTTGCTGTGCAGCGCCTTCAACTCCGCCTTGCTCGGTACGCCCAGTCGCGAAATAGCACTGTTGAGGCGCTTATCGAAAGTTTCTTCCAACTTGCCCCAGGTATCCGAAATGCTCGACTTGGCGGAACCCGCGCTCGCCTTGGCAGCGTCGACTTTTTTACCAACCGTGCTCTTGGTCAACTTCTCGGCCTTCTCGCCGTCTTTAACCAGGGTCTCGAAGAGTTTGCTACCGTCACTGTCGATCTTCGAGTACACGCCTAAACCAGCGAGCCAGATTTTGCGGGAATATTCTTCAACTTTCCCGACCCACGAGCTGCCTTCTTTCTGAGTAGTCTTTTTAACAGCCATCCCGATGTCTCCTTAGTGTTTACGCGCGACACGTTCGAGCAATGCCGTCAGCTCTTCGAGCTTAGCAGAGAGTGTCTCCACGTCATGTTTAGACGCAATGCCGATCCGATTCAAGGCACTGCCGACACGAGTATCAAAAGCTTTTTCAACTTTATCCAGTTGAACTTCAACCAGGCCTTTGACGCCGGAGACGTTACTCTTTACTTGGTCAATCTGACTGTTGGCGGCATCAAGTTGTTCAACTACAACTTTTTTACCTTTACTTTCAACACGTTGGCCGCTTCTAACGAGTTCCTTGAAGTACTCGCCGCCCTCGCTGCCGACCTTGGCGTAGGCGCCAAGACCCGCCAGCCAGATCTTGCGGGCATAGCTTTTAACCTCACTCAAGGGGGTGGTCTGAACGTCGATTTTTTTCTTCAAAATAACTTTGGCCATGGTGCACCTCACACAGAATTGGGTGGCGGACGGCCCGCAAGAGTTGAGGGCTTGGGCACAAAGTAGGGTTTAAAATTAGAATCGGCACCCTAAGCCAGCCGTATCAGGCAAGGGCCTTATCCAGGGCTTTTTCGATTTCGGACTTGATCGTGCCACTCATGGCCGACATCAACAGGCCAAGTTCCACATCAATGCGCAGCGAATCATCGGCCACCAACACCGTGCCTTTAACCCCGGAGCGCTTGAGCTTCAGGGTGTCGCCAGCCCATGAAGACTCCACGCCATATTTATCCTCGAGTTTGCGCGCCAATTGCTCAGCCTTGGCCCGCGCCTGTTCTTTTCCCAGGGTATGTTCACGCTCAACGGTAATACGGGCCATTGCAATGACTCCTCTTTATAACGACTCAGAACACCCGCCATGCGGCAAAAGGTCTCGATGAGCGCCTATCTTACCTGCAGCCTTGCCAAGACAAAGTAGGCCTTGGGGATTATCATGTCCCGCATTCTCTTTTGGTGACAGCGATATGACTGATCAGCGCAAAGGCAGCGATGCCGAACCCACCACTCACTTCGGCTTCAAGAACGTCCCGGAAAGCCAGAAAGCGGAAAAAGTCGCTGAGGTGTTCCACTCCGTGGCGGCCAAGTACGACCTGATGAACGACGTGCTCTCCGGCGGCATGCACCGCCTGTGGAAGCGCTTCACCATCGAGTTGTCGGGCGTACGCACCGGCAACCGGGTGCTGGACATCGCCGGGGGCACGGGCGACCTGGCCGCCAAGTTCTCCAAACTGGTCGGCCCCACCGGTCAGGTGGTTTTGGCCGATATCAACGGTTCGATGCTCAAGGTCGGCCGCGATCGCCTGCTCGACAAAGGTGTGGCCGGCAATATCGAGTTCGTCCAGGCCGACGCCGAGAAGCTGCCGTTCCCCGACAACCATTTCGACTGCGTGACCATCGCCTTCGGTCTGCGCAACGTCACTCACAAGGAGGACGCGATCCGCTCGATGCTGCGCGTGCTCAAGCCGGGTGGCCGCCTGCTGGTGCTGGAGTTCTCCAAGCCAACCAACGCGCTGATGTCCAAGGTCTACGACACGTACTCCTTCGCCTTCATGCCGTTGATGGGCAAGCTGATCACCAACGACGCCGAGAGCTACCGCTACCTGGCCGAGTCGATCCGCATGCACCCGGACCAGGAAACCCTGAAGTCGATGATGGTGGAGGCCGGTTTCGACCGCGTGACCTACCACAACATGACATCCGGCATCGTTGCCCTGCACCGCGGCATCAAGCCCTGATGCTGCTGCAAGGTCTTCTCGCCAGCGTCGAGCACGGCCTCAACCGT
This sequence comes from Pseudomonas sp. GL93, assembly GCF_003408955.1. Classification (NCBI taxonomy): domain Bacteria; kingdom Pseudomonadati; phylum Pseudomonadota; class Gammaproteobacteria; order Pseudomonadales; family Pseudomonadaceae; genus Pseudomonas; species Pseudomonas sp. GL93. The sequence continues at coordinate 38,710 of NZ_NKRF01000057.1, read as the reverse complement.
GTACTGCGCCTGGACAGCACCGCCCTGGCGCGGCTCGCGCACCTGACCGGCAAAGTCATTGCCGTCGACTGCCGCAGCCCCGCCTTGCAGCTGTTTATCCTGCCCAGCGATGAAGGCCTGCTGCTCGCCACTCAATGGGCCGCTGAGGCCGATTGCACTCTGCGTGCGCCAGCCTCAAGCCTGTTGCACCTGGCACTGAGCCGCAACAAGACCGCCATCCTCCACAGCCCCGAGGTGGAGCTGGAAGGCGACAGCGCGGTGCTGATGGACCTGGCCGCCGTGCTGCAGGACCTGGAGCTGGATTGGGAATACGAACTCTCGCGCTGGATCGGCCCGGTCGCCACCCAGTTGCTCAGCGGGCACCTGCGCAGCCGCTCGCGCTGGTACCAGCAAGGGTTCGCCAGCCTGAACCAGAACCTCGCCGAATACCTGAGCGAAGAATCGCGCACCCTGGTCGGGCAACGGGAAGCGCAAGCGCGCTTTCGTGAGCTCGACAAGGCCAAAATCGACCTGGAACGCCTCGAGGCCCGCTTCGAACGCCTGAGCCGCTCCCTTGATCCAAGCGATAACGCATGAAGCTGCTCGCCGTCCGCCGTTTGTTTCGTATCCAGCGCGTCGTAATCCGCTACCGCCTCGATGACCTGCTGTTTGCCCTGCCCCTGCCCTGGTTCCTGCTGGCGGTGCGTTATGTGCTGCCGTGGCGCTGGTTGCCGCGCAAACAGCTGGAGCTCAGCCGAGGCGCGTGCCTGCGCTTGGCGTTGCAGGATCTGGGGCCGATCTTTATCAAGTTCGGGCAGATCCTCTCCACCCGCCGCGACCTGCTGCCTGAAGACATCGCCGACGAACTGATGCTGCTGCAGGACCGTGTGCCGCCTTTCGATTCGCAGCAGTCGATGGCGCTGATCGAAGAACAACTGGGCCAGAAGATCAGTGAGGTGTTCAGCCGCTTCGATGTCGAGCCCCTGGCCTCTGCCTCTGTCGCGCAGGTCCACGCCGCACAGCTCAAGACCGGCGAAGAGGTGGTGGTAAAGGTGATTCGCCCGGGCCTCAAGCCGATCATCGGCCAGGACCTGGCGTGGCTGTTTATCCTCGCCCGCGCGGCCGAACGCTTCTCTGCCGATGCGCGCCTGCTGCACCCGGTGGATGTGGTCGCCGACTACGAAAAAACCATCTACGACGAGCTCGACCTGCTGCGCGAAGCGGCCAATGCCAGCCAATTGCGACGCAACTTCGAAGGCTCGCAACTGCTATACGTGCCGCAGGTGTATTGGGACTGGTGCCGGCCAAAAGTGTTGGTGATGGAGCGCATCTACGGCGTGCAGGTCACCGACCTTGCGACCCTGGCCGACCAACGCACCGACATGAAGATGCTGGCCGAGCGCGGTGTGGAAATCTTCTTCACCCAAGTGTTCCGCGACAGTTTCTTCCACGCCGACATGCACCCGGGCAACATCTTCGTCAGCACCGTCAACCCGTGGAGCCCGCAGTACATCGCCATCGACTGCGGCATCGTCGGCAGCCTCACCCCCGAAGACCAGGATTACCTGGCGCGCAACCTGTTTGCCTTCTTCAAGCGCGACTACCGTCGAGTGGCGCAGTTGCACATTGATTCGGGTTGGGTGCCGGCGGAAACCAAGCTCAACGAATTCGAGGCGGCTATCCGTACCGTCTGCGAGCCGATCTTTGAAAAACCGTTAAAAGATATTTCCTTCGGTCAGGTACTGATGCGTCTGTTCCAGACCGCGCGGCGCTTCAATATGGAAGTACAGCCGCAGTTGGTATTGTTGCAGAAGACCCTGCTGAACATCGAAGGCCTGGGCCGCCAGCTGTACCCGGACCTCGACTTGTGGAACACCGCGCAACCCTTCCTGGAACGCTGGATGCGCGAGCGCATGAGCCCCAAAACCATGCTGGGCAACCTGCACAGCCAGTTCGAACAGCTGCCGCACCTGGCTAACATGACCCGCGACCTGCTGGAGCGCATGTCCCAGCCCCACGCCAAGGACCCTGAGCCACCGTGGCGCAAGCGCAAGGACGACTGGTTCCTGCGCCTGCTCGGCGCGGCGCACCTGGTGGGCGGCGTGATGCTGGCGATTGGTGGGCCATTGAACCAGCTGGGCCATTGGCCAGCGGGCATCATGGTCGCCGTGGGTGTTTATCTGATCGTGCGTCGATAGCCCATCCGGTTATACACTGTCGCAAATTGCCGGAGCCGAACATGAAAGACTGGCTGGATGAGATCAAGTGGGACAGTGACGGCCTGGTGCCGGCCATTGCCCAGGACTACAAGACCGGGCGCGTGCTGATGATGGCCTGGATGAACCGCGAGGCCCTGAGCCTCACCGCCGCTGAGCAGCGCGCCATCTACTGGTCACGTTCGCGTGGCAAACTGTGGCGCAAGGGCGAAGAATCGGGGCACGTGCAGACCCTGCATGAGCTGCGCCTGGACTGCGATGCCGACGTGGTGATCCTCAAGGTCGAACAGATCGGCGGCATTGCCTGCCACACTGGCCGCCACAGTTGCTTCTATCGCGTGTTCGAGAATGGCGAGTGGAAGGTTGTGGAGCCGGTGCTCAAAGACCCGCACGCTATCTACCCAGCAGGACACTGAACATGAGCGATACCCTGAACCGTGTGGCCCAGGTGCTGGAAGACCGCAAAGGCGCGGATGCCGACAGCTCCTACGTCGCCAGCCTGTATCACAAAGGTCTGAACAAGATTCTGGAAAAACTCGGCGAAGAATCCGTCGAGACCATCATTGCGGCCAAGGACGCGCAAATCAGCGGTGATTACAGCGATGTAATCTATGAGACCGCAGACTTGTGGTTCCATAGCCTGGTGATGCTCGCCCAACTGGGGCAGCACCCACAGGCCGTGCTGGATGAACTGGACCGTCGCTTCGGCTTGTCCGGGCACGCCGAGAAGGCGTCGCGCCCGTCCGCCTGAATAACTAAGACTTGAGGATTTGAAGCATGGGCATTTTTGACTGGAAACACTGGATCGTCATTCTGGTGGTGGTGGTATTGGTGTTCGGCACCAAGAAACTCAAGAACCTGGGCACCGATGTGGGCGAGTCCATCAAGGGCTTTCGCAAAGCCATGAACGATGATGAAAAGCCAGCCGAGCCAAGCGCCAACCCGGTGCCACCGGCCCAGCCTGTTCACCCGCAGGCCACCCAGCCGATCACCGAGCGCCGTACCTTCGATGTGCAGGCTGAAAAGGTCCAAGAGCCGACCCGCAAAGACTCGTGAGCACTGACTAATGTTTGGTATCAGCTTCTCTGAACTGCTCCTCGTCGGCCTGGTGGCCCTGCTGGTACTGGGGCCGGAACGCCTGCCCGGTGCCGCACGCACCGCCGGCTTGTGGATCGGGCGCCTCAAGCGCAGTTTTAACGCGATCAAACAGGAAGTTGAACGGGAAATCGGTGCCGACGAAATCCGCCGGCAATTGCACAACGAGCACATCCTCTCGTTGGAGCAGGAAGCCCGCAAGATTCTTTCCCCGGTGCAAGAGCCGGCCAAGCCGGTAACGCCGGTGGCCGAGCACAGCATCGCGCCAGCCTCTGTGGCCGACGCCGCACCGGCAGCTCCCGCCCCAACGACGCCCGCGCCGACGCCCGTTGCGTCGCCCGCCCCCCATGACCCTACATTGCCGCCGCGAGCCCCATGAGCGCTGATAAACCGGAAAACGACCAGCACATGCCGCTGGTCTCGCACCTCACCGAGCTGCGTACCCGCCTGCTGCGTTGCGTGGCTGCGATCTTCATCATCTTTGCCGGGCTGTTCGCCTTTACCCAGCAGATCTACACCTTCGTCTCGACGCCCCTGCGCCAGTACCTGCCGGCCGGCGCGACGATGATCGCCACCGATGTGTCGTCGCCGTTCCTGACGCCCTTGAAGCTGACCATGATGGTCTCGCTGTTCCTGGCGATCCCGGTGATCCTGCATCAGATCTGGGGTTTTATCGCGCCAGGCCTGTACAAGCACGAGAAGCGCATCGCCGTGCCGTTGCTGGTGTCGAGCATCCTGCTGTTCTACACCGGCATGGCCTTCGCCTACTTCCTGGTGTTCCCGCTGATCTTCAAGTTCTTCGCCGCCGCTACTCCGGCGGGCGTGGAAATGATGACCGATATCACCAGCTACCTCGATTTCGTGATGACGCTGTTCTTCGCCTTCGGCGTTGCGTTCGAAATTCCGGTGGCGGTGGTGTTGCTGGTGTGGATCGGCGTGGTCGACGTCAAGTACCTGAAGAAGATCCGCCCGTACGTGATCATCGGCTGCTTCGTGGTCGGCATGATCCTCACGCCGCCGGACATCTTCTCCCAGACCTTGCTGGCGGTGCCGATGTGGATGCTGTTCGAAGTGGGCATCCTGTTCAGCGGCTTGATCAGCAAGCGCGGCGAACACCCGGATGACGCACCTGCCGACGACGACCAGCCGCCAGCGACCCAGTCGTGAACCTGTTGTTGCTCGAAGAGGCCGACTTTATCGCGGCCGACCGCGTAGTGCTGCGTGATCGGCGCCTGGTGCATATGCAGGAAGTTCACCGCGCCGCCGTCGGTGACACCCTGCGCGTGGGCCGCATTGGCGGGCTGATGGGCAATGCCCAACTGCTGCGCCTGGAGGCCGCTGAAGCCGAATTGCAAGTGAGCTTCGACCAACCGCCACCGAGCAAACTACCCCTGACCTTGCTGCTGGCCCTGCCCCGCCCGAAGATGCTGCGCCGGGTGCTGCAAACGGTGGCGGCCATGGGCGTGCCCAAGGTAGTGCTGGTCAACAGCTACCGGGTGGAAAAAAGCTTCTGGCAAACCCCGTTCCTGGAGCCTGAAGCGGTGCGCGAGCAACTGATCCTCGGCCTGGAACAAGCGCGGGACACGGTGCTGCCCGAGATCATTATCGAGAAACGCTTCAAGCCGTTTGTGGAAGATCGTCTGCCGGCCATGGCGGCGGGCACTTTGGGCCTGATCGGCCATCCGGGCGATTACCCGGCCTGCCCCCGGGCCCTCGAGGAACCGGTGACCCTGGCAATCGGCCCGGAAGGCGGCTGGATTCCCTATGAAGTGGACTTGCTGGCCAAGGCGGGTTTGCAGCCGGTGCAAGTGGGTGCGCGTATTTTGCGCGTCGAAACCGCCGTAACGGCCCTGCTCGCACGCCTGTTCTAACCCCCCGCAGATCAAGCGATCATCTCGCCTTCTGTAGGAGCGAGCTTGCTCGCGAAAAACTCACAGGCGCCGCGTTTACTCAGGAAGCACGCGTTATCGTGGGCGTTTTTCGCGAGCAAGCTCGCTCTTACAGCATCGGCGTTTAGATGTGCATAGCTACAGAATCCCGCGCCCGTGCCGATAGCCTTTGAATAAGTCCAAGCCTTGTTCCAGGGGAGTTCGCAGCATGTATCGTTGGTTAGCCGAGAAGTTGGGGAATGTAAGCGTCAACCGCAAGCTGAGCGTCGGCTTTGGCCTGGTGTTGCTCCTGACGCTGTTGATCACCTTTACCGGCTGGGCCGGCCTGGGGGATGTGATCAGTCGCGGCGACAAGCTGGGCTTCATTTCCAGCCTCAATGGCCTGACCAAAGACCTGCGCCTGGCCCGCCTGGACTTCGATATGCGCCGTGGCGAGCAAGGCACCGACGCAGTCACCAGCCTGATCACTCAGCTGGACGACGGCCTTAAAACTGCCGCGCAGTTAATCGAACAACCCAATGACAAGGCTCTCGTCGAACAGCAACAGGAAGCTTTGAGCCAATACAAAAAAGCCTTTGCTGCCATAGTCCAGGCGGGCCTCAAGCGTGAGGGTGCTCGCAGCAAGCTCGGCGACACCGCCGACAATGCCGTGGCCAAAACCAACGAGATTGAAAAAAACCTGCTGCAAGGCGACAGCGTCACCCAGTTCAACAGCGTGGTTGACCTGAGCAAGCTGATCCAGCAAGCACGCTTCCAGGTACGCGGTTACACCTACAGCGGCAAGGTCGAAGCCGAGCAACCCGCCCTCGACGCTATCGACAATGGCCTGAAGAAAATCACCGAACTGCAAGGCCAGCTACCGGCGCAATACCAGGCCAACCTGCAAGAGGCCGGTGTCTCACTGCAAGCCTATCGCGCCGCCGTCAGTCAATACCGAGACTCTCAGGTGGCCAGTGCCGCAGCTCTCAAAATCATAAGCGCCCAGGGCGATATCCTATTGGGCCATAGCGAGAAGCTCACCACCTCGCAAACCGCAGTGCGCGACCATGATGTGGCCCAGGCCAAGTACTTATTGCTACTTGCCACTGTACTGGCGGTGGCGTTCGGCCTGTTCGCAGCCTGGGCCATCACCCGCCAGATCGTCATCCCCCTGAACCAGACCCTCAAAGTCGCCGAGCGCGTGGCCTCCGGCGACCTGAGCCACAACCTGGAATCGGGCCGCCAGGACGAACTGGGCCAATTGCAGCGTGCCATGCAAAGCATGACCGTAGGTCTGCGCGAGTTGATCGGCGGGATCAGCGACGGCGTCACCCAGATCGCCAGCGCCGCCGAGCAGTTGTCGGCCGTGACCGAACAAACCAGCGCCGGGGTCAACAGCCAGAAGGTCGAGACCGACCAGGTGGCCACCGCCATGAACGAGATGGCGGCCACCGTGCAAGAAGTGGCGCGCAATGCCGAAGAGGCCTCGGAAGCCGCCGTGGCAGCCGATCAGCAAGCCCGTGAAGGCGACCAGGTGGTGGGTGAAGCCATCGCCCAGATCGAGCGCCTGGCCACCGAGGTGGGTAATTCCACGGTGGCCATGGGTGAACTCAAGCGCGAAAGCGACAAGATCGGCAGTGTGCTCGACGTGATCAAATCCGTGGCCCAGCAAACCAACCTGCTGGCCCTTAACGCCGCCATCGAGGCGGCGCGTGCTGGTGAGGCCGGGCGCGGCTTTGCCGTGGTGGCCGACGAGGTGCGCAGCCTGGCCCAACGCACGCAGAAGTCCACTGAAGAGATCGAAGAACTGATCGTCGGCCTGCAAAGTGGTACCCAGCAGGTGGCAACCATCATGGACAACAGCCGCGGGCTGACCGAGAGCAGTGTTGAGCTGACGCGCCGCGCCGGCCACGCGCTGGGCAATATCACCCGCACCGTCTCGACCATCCAGGCGATGAACTCGCAGATCGCCACCGCCGCCGAGCAACAAAGCGCCGTGGCTGAAGAGATCAACCGCAGCGTGTTGAATGTGCGCGACATCTCTGAGCAAACCTCGTCGGCCAGCGAAGAAACCGCATCATCCAGTGCCGAACTGGCGCGCCTGGGGATCTACCTGCAGACCCTGGTGGGGCGCTTCCGGGTCTGAATTACCCTACGCGGCGGCTTACCAAAGCCGCCGCAACTTGTGAAATTTCCTACGCAGTTATCAGCCCTCCACGGCCGCGAATCGAATTAGCGTTTCAGGTGTTGCGAAATGCTTTCTCTGATTCGGAGGTTCACCATGTTTTCTCGGCTGACCCGCGTGCTGGTCAATGCCAGCGTCCGCCTCAAGCTCGCCCTGGGTTTTGGCCAAGTGCTGATCCTCAGTTTCCTGATCGCCGCTACGGGCTGGCAAGCCTTGAACGCCGTGCTTTACCGATCCAATAGCCTGACGACCCTGGGTCAATTGGCCGTCGACGCCGAGGCCATGCGCGCCGACCGCATCGTGTACCGCACCCTGACAGACAACGATAGCCTAGGCAAAATGGCCGCGAGCATTGAGCGGATCGACCAGCACCTGGCCGACCTTTCAAACCGCCTGAAAGACCCGGCTGACCTGCAGCGACTTGATGAAGCCAAACGTCTTGCAAGCAACTTCAAAGCCGCGCTGACGCAACTTCCACCCTTGATCGAACAGCGCGAGCGCATCCGCCCGGTGCTGAAAAAAATCGCCCTGCAAGCCAGCGATACCCTCGCCCAATTTTCCAGTGACCTGCCTGACCAGAACGACGAAAAGGCCCTTGATGCCATTGAGCAACTACGTCAGGCCATGGAGCTTGCCGAAGATCGCGCCCAGAGCCCCGCCTGGGCCGCGCAATCGCTGGGAATGTATGCAGAGGCCATCGGCAAGGCGCTTGACGCTCTGGAGATCGCGCAGGGCGCTGTCACAGCGCTGCCAGTGGATTCAGCCCTGCTCAAGGCCGACCTGGCCACCTATCGCGAGCAGTTGATCAAGCTCAAGGAAGCCCAGCTCAACGTGGAGACTGTGCAAAACCGCTTCGAACAAGAACTCAATGACCTGCGCGAGAACAGTAACCTGCTGAGCCACAGCCAGAACACTAAGCGAAACAGCGAGGCGGACCACACCCGTACGTTGCTGATCAGCGTGACGGTGGCAGCCCTGGCATTGGGCGCGCTGGCCGCCTGGTGGATCGCCCGACAGATTGCGGTGCCACTGCGGGAAATCCTTGGCGCCGCCCATCGCGTTGCCGAGGGCGACCTCAGCCATGACATGCCGGTAGACCGTCGCGACGAACTCGGCCAATTGCAGCAAAGCATCGGGCAAATGACCCGCAGCCTGCGTAGCCTGATCAGCAGTATCGGTGACAGCGCCCGGCAGATCGCCGGAGCGGCCACGCAGTTATCCACCGTCACCGAGCAGACCCGCAGCGGGCTCAACGAGCAGAAAGATGAAACCGACCAGGTGGCGACGGCAATGAATGAAATGCTCGCCACTGCCCAGGAAGTGGCGCGCCACGCCGAACGCGCCTCGGTAGCGGCCAATGAGGCCGACCAGCAGGCCGGCGCCGGTGAGCAGGTGGTCACCCAGGCGGTGGAGCAGATTGGCAACCTGGCCAGTGAAATGGCGCTGTCGGGCCGTGCGATGCTCGCGCTGCAACAGGAGAGCCAGAAGATCGCCAGTGTGCTGGACGTGATCAAGTCTGTTTCTCAGCAGACCAACCTGCTGGCCCTGAACGCCGCCATCGAAGCGGCACGTGCGGGCACTGCCGGCCAAGGCTTTGCGGTGGTCGCCGACGAAGTGCGCAGCCTGGCCCAACGCACTCAGGAATCGGCCGAGGAGATCGAAGGGCTGATCCTCGGCCTGCATAACGGCACCCAACAGGTGGCGGACATCATGGACAGCAGCCGTAACCTGACCGACAACAGCGTCGCCCTGACCCGCGACGCCGGCGACGCCCTGATCGCCATTGCCCGCACGGTATCGATCATCCAGGAAATGAACCCGCAGATCGCCGCCGCAGCGGAACAGCAAAGCGCTGTGGCCGAGGAGATCAATCGCAGTGTGTTGAAGGTGCGGGACGTGTCGGAACAGACCGCCGCCGCCAGTGAAGAAACGGCAGCGGCGAGTGTTCAGTTGACGCGGTTGAGCCTGGATTTGCAGACGCTGGTCGACAAGTTCAAGCTCTGAAACACCACCACTGTAGGAGCGAGCTTGCTCGCGAAAGACCCAAGGCCGCCGCGTTCATTCAGGGTGCGCGGCGTTATCGTTGACGTTTTTCGCGAGCAAGCTCGCTCCTACAGTCATAGCACCTGGCGCAGGAAGGCCTGGGCACGCGGGTCTTTTGGCGCATTGAAGAACTCGGCCGGGGCGGCGTCTTCCAGCAGTTTGCCGTGATCGAAAAACAACACCCGGTCTGCCACTTCCCGCGCAAAGCCCATCTCGTGGGTGACGCAAACCATGGTCATGCCTTCCAGGGCCAGGGTCTTCATCACGTCGAGCACTTCACCGACCATTTCCGGGTCGAGGGCCGAGGTGGGCTCGTCAAACAGCATCACCTTGGGCTCCATGGCCAGGGCTCGGGCAATGGCGACCCGCTGCTGCTGGCCGCCAGACAGGCGCGATGGAAACTCGTGGGCCTTCTGCGCAATACCGACCTTTTCCAGCAGCGCCAGGGCCTTGGCCTCGCGCTCTTGCTTGCCACGCTTGCGCACGACCTTTTGCGCCAGGCACAGGTTTTCCAGCACGGTCATGTGGGGGAACAGGTTGAAGTGCTGGAACACCATGCCGACTTCACGGCGGTAGGCATTCACGTCGGTTTTAGGGTCGGCCAGTTGCAGGCCGTCGATGCTCACCGAACCCGAGTCGAACTCCTCCAAGCCGTTAAGGCAGCGCAGGAAGGTGGACTTGCCGGAACCCGAGGGGCCGATCACCACCAGCACCTCGCCCTTGGCCACTTGGGTGGTGACATGATCCACCGCGCGCACCACCTGCCCACGGGTATCGAAGACTTTTACCAGATCGCGCACTTCAATCACTTTGGGCGAGCCTCCGCTCAAGCCGGCTGGCCATCTTCGACAGCGGCAGGTTGATCAGCAGGTACAAGCCCGCCACACAAAACAGAATTTCAAACGGCGAGAACGAGGTGGTGATCACTTCGCGGCCGCTCTTGAGCAACTCGGTAATCGCGATCACCGACACCAGTGAGGTGTCCTTGACCAGGCTGATAAATTGCCCGGCCAGGGGCGGCAGCACGCGCTTGAAGGCCTGAGGCAGTACCACGTGACGCATCGACTGGCTGGCACTCAAGCCCAGGGAGCGCGCCGCTTCGTCCTGGCCACGGGTGATGGACTGCACGCCGGCGCGCACGATTTCTGCCACGTAGGCACCCGTGAACAACGACAGCGCGGCAATCCCGGCAAACTCCCGGGACAGGTTGAGCACCGTGCCGATGAAGAAATAGAAAATGAAGATCTGCACCAGCAGCGGCGTGCCCCGCACCAGCTCGACGTAGATTGTCGACAGATCACGCAAGGTGGGGTTTTTCGACAGCCGGCACAGCCCGGTCGCCAAGCCAATCGCCAAACCCAGGATGCCGGACACCACCGACAGCCACAGCGTGGTCCACAAGCCCCACATCAACGGCCCCAATGCCCATTGCCGGGTCACGCCGACCACATCGCCTTCAGCCACATCGTCGCCGCGCGCCACTTGCAGGCTGTTATCGGCGACTGTGAGCTTTTGCTCCACTCCGGCGTCGTTGCGCAGGGTGACTTCGGCCGTATCGCCTTTGCGCACCAACTCGACCACGGTGGAAATATCCGCGGCGCGCTGGGAGGTCTCGGCTTGATAGGCGAAGTATTGGGGGACGCGGTTCCAGCGCCATTCGTAAGACATCAACGACGTGGCGTAATACAAGGCACCCGCCAGGCCGACCAGCACGACCACCGTCAGCAGGTGCCACGGCCATTGGGCTTTTTTCTGTTTCATTTCACTTTCCGCATAGGTGTCGCCTGATAGGCCGCCATCGCGGGCAAGCCCGCTCCCACAGGTTGATGTGTGAATACACTCAAATGTGGGAGCTGGCTTGCCTGCGATACAGGCAACTCGGTGTCAGGCCTTATTCCATGTCCTTGAGCCACTCGGAGCTCTTGAACCACTTGTCATGGATGCGATCGTAGGTGCCGTCGTTACGGATCTGGTGCAGGAAGTTGTTGATGAAGTTGATGCTGTCGTAATCGCCTTTCTTCAAACCGAACGCCAGGGGTTCAAAGGTGAAGGGTTCTTCCAGGAACACCAGCTTGCCGTTCCCGACTTTCTTCTCGGCCACCACGTTGTACGGTGCGTCGTAGACGAACGCGTCAGCCTTGCCGTTGACTACGTCGAGCACGCCTTCCTGCTCATTGTCGTAGCCGTGGTACTTGGCCTTGGAGATCAGCTTCTTGGCAACCATCTCACCGGTGGTGCCGAGCTTGGAGGTCAGGCGGTACTTCTCGTCGTTCAGGTCTTTGTAGGACTTGATGGTGCCTTCCAGATCCTTGCGGATCAACAGCGTCTGGCCGACCACGATGAAGGGTTCGCTGAAATTCAGGCGCAGGTTGCGTTCCTGGGTCAGTGTCATGCCGCTGCCGATCATGTCGAACTTGCCGGTCAGGAAGGCCGGGATGATGCCGTCGTAACCGGTGGATACCAGCTCCAGCTTGACGCCCATGGACTTGGCCATGGCCTTGAGGATGTCGACCTCGAAACCGATGATTTCACCGCGCTTGTCGGTCATTTCGAACGGCATGTAGGTGGGGTCCATGCCGACCTTCAACGTGCCACGCTTGACTGCCTCATCAATGGCGCCGGCCTGGGCCGCGGTGGCGGCGACCAGCGCGGTGACGCCGAGCATCAGCATCGAAAGATACTTTTTCATCATCAAGACCCCTGAACGATTCTTGTAAGGTGGGCGCACAAGAGGGCTGCGCCATTTCGGGGTGCGATCCTAACCCACTCGTTGTCCGCCACAAAGGTTTCACCGGTAAATGTTATCGGCGTGTGTCGGAAAACACTGACAGCGACCCTCCCAAGCACAGGCGCAGACGCTTGCGCGCGGCCTCTCGATTAGGGATTGATGTGTAAGCAGTTATGACGATCAGTCGATCTCGGCTATCCACGCCGTATCCCTGAACCACTTGTCATGCAGACGATCGTAGGTGCCGTCCTGGGCGATCTGGTTGAGAAAATGGTTGATCCAATTGAGGCTGTCGTAATCGCCTTTTTTCAGGCCGAACGCCAAAGGCTCAAAGGTGAAGGGTTGCTCCAGTACCAACAATGCACTGTTCTGCGGCCGACTCATCGCGATCAGGTTGTAGGGCGCATCATGGATAAAAGCATCGGCCTTGCCTTCAACGACCTGCCGCACGCCTTCTTCCGGGTTGGCCACACTGTTGAGCCGCGCTGATAGGAGAAAGCGCTGTGCCGCGGCTTCGCCGGTGGTGCCTTGGGTTGCAACGACGCGGTAACTGGGATCGTCCAGTTCTTCGATACTGGACACTTTCCCGCCCAGGCGCGGATTCAGTAGCACGGTCTGGCCCACCACGATAAACGAGTCACTGAAGTTGAGCTTGAGGTTGCGCTCCTGAGTGACCGTCATGCCGCTGCCAATCAGATCAAACTTGTTCGCCATCAGCCCCGGCAGCAACTCCGTGTAGGGCACCGCCACCAATTCAAGTTCTACACCCAGTGCGCGGCTCATGGCGTGGAGCAAGTCAATTTCAAAGCCGACGATGCGCCCCTGCTTATCGAGCATTTCGAAGGGCACGTTATTGGGGGTGGTGCCGACCTTAAGCACGCCACGGCGCGCAGCATTGTCCAGCGCGCCGGCGTAAAGCAGGCCTGCCTGTCCCCCCAGGAAAAAGCCCATCAGCAATGCCAAACAATACCTTTTGATCATGAATGCCCCCGTAGCGAGTCCAATTTGGGGGGCGATCCTAACCCAGCTGCAGGCACGGCAATACGCTTCGAACAAAGGTCTTTTGTTTCGAAATAACAAGGAGTTAGTGATAAAAAGGAAGGTGCTAAAAACGCTGTAGGACCAACGTTTGAAACACCCCCGAAGTGAGCCTTCGGGGGTGCCTGAATCAGGCCGGCTGGGCCTGGGGCGACTGTGGTTGCAGAGGCAGCAATGGCGCGTGCGGATCTGCCTTGATCGAGGCACGCCAAGCGCCGAGCCACTCGGCATGACCTTCGCTCCACACCTGCTCATGCAGGCGAGCCAGGGCCACCGGGTCGCTGAGCAAGGCCAGGCGTTCGCTGTTATTGAGGCCGGCCGGGCCGACTTTCAACGCGTGGCGAACACGCTCCATGCGCAGGTACTCGATGGGCTCGGCCTCACGGTGCCGCGAAGTCGCCAAGGCGCAGGCCAGGGCGTTCTGCTGCGGGTCGACCACCGAACGCACAAAGCCATCGTTGAGCGCGTGCCAACGGTTTTCGTGGGTGTACTTCTCGGTCGACAGCAAGGCTTGCGGCGGATTGTATTCCTCAGGGATCAGGAACAGGCTCTCATCACGGGACTTGAGGCCCAGCTTGACCCGGCTGGAAATCACCGACACCGGGATCGACAGCATCAGCGAACCGACAATCGGCACCAGCCACCACAGGAAGCTTGGGTTCAACCACACCACCAGCAGCGCCCACAGGAAGCCCAGCACGGTTTGCGGACCGTGGCGCTTGACCGCTTCGCTCCATGGTGTGGAGTCGTCGTCACGTTGCGGCGAGTTCCAGGTAGCGGCCCAGCCAAGGAACGCGGCGAGCACGAAGCGGGTGTGGAAGATCATCCGCACCGGCGCCAACAGCATGGAGAACAACATCTCCAGCAGCATCGACAGGGTCACCTTGAACTTGCCACCGAACTCTTTGGCGCCCTTGGCCCAGATCAAGATGATGCTGAGCAGTTTAGGCAGGAACAGCAGCACGATGGTGGTGGAGAACAGCGCCACCGCCTTGTCCGGGTGCCATTGTGGCCACAGCGGGTACAACTGGCGCGGGGCCATGAAGTACTGCGGCTCCATCAGCGTGTTCACCGCCAGCAACGCCGTGGACAGCACCAGGAAGAAGAACCACAACGGCGCCGACAGGTAGGACATCACGCCGGTGAGGAACACCGCACGGTGCACCGGGTGCATGCCTTTAACCAGGAACAGGCGGAAGTTCATCAGGTTACCGTGGCACCAGCGACGGTCACGCTTGAGTTCATCCAGCAGGTTGGGCGGCAGTTCTTCATAGCTGCCCGGCAGGTCGTAGGCAATCCACACGCCCCAGCCGGCACGGCGCATCAGCGCGGCTTCAACGAAGTCGTGGGAAAGAATCGCACCGGCAAACGCGCCTTTACCTGGCAACGGCGCCAAGGCGCAGTGCTCGATAAACGGCTTCATACGGATAATGGCGTTGTGGCCCCAGTAGTGGGATTCACCCAACTGCCAGAAGTGCAGGCCGGCGGTAAACAGTGGGCCGTAGACGCGGGTGGCGAACTGCTGCATGCGCGCATACAGGGTGTCCATGCCCGACGCACGTGGCGCGGTCTGGATAATCCCGGCATCCGGCGTGGCTTCCATCAGGCGCACAAGGCTGGTCAGGCACTCGCCGCTCATCACACTGTCGGCGTCGAGAACGACCATGTACTTGTAGTCACCCCCCCAACGACGGCAGAAGTCGTCGAGGTTGCCGCTCTTGCGCTTCACGCGACGGCGACGACGGCGATAGAAGATCTTGCCGAAGCCACCGGCTTCGCGGCATACGTCGAGCCAGGCTTGCTGTTCGGCGATGCAGATGTCGGCGTCGTTACTGTCGCTGAGCACGAAGAAATCGAAGCGATCCAGGTCGCCGGTCGCGGCCACCGATTCGAACGTTGCACGCAAACCGGCGAATACACGCGGCACGTCTTCGTTACAGATCGGCATCACCAGGGCGGTGCGCGCATCTTTCGGAATCGGCTCGTCACCGGCACTTTTGCCGGAGATACGGTATTTATCGTGACCGGTCAGCAGCTCCAGGAAGCCCATGAGCGCAGTCCAGAAACCGGCCGACACCCAGCAGAACAGAATCCCGAACATAATCAGGATGCTGGTTTGCAGCGCATAAGGCAGTACCTGGGTAGCGGTTTGCAGCAGGGTCTGGTTGCGGATCTCGTCGAAGTCCACCAGCGACCAGCCCTGGTACGGCATGATGCCTTTCATGTACCAGCCGGCCACGATGGTCTGGCCCAGCATCAGCACCAGCAGGATGTAACGACGGATCGAGCCCACGGTACGCCAGCGCGCAGCCGGCAGTACCCGCTCGTCTTTCGGTGGCTTGGGCGGGTTGGTGCGGCCGGTCATCCGGCGCCAACCGCGCACCAGGATGTTGGTACGCCAAGGCTCGGGCACCACTTTGGTCCGGCGGATCGGCGGCGTGGCCTTGAGGCACACACGACCGCTGGCATCGAGCGCAAGCATCTCGGCGTCTTGCAGCTCTTCGGCGCTGTTGAGAGTCAAGCGGCGGCCAACCGACGCTTGGGCAGCGTCGGTCGGTGCATCGAAGGTCTTGGACGACAGACGTTCGTGCAACTCGCTGAAGGACTTGCAGCCCGCCAGCTCGGCGCGCTGCTCAGCCGTCATGGGTAGATGCGCCAGGTACTCGGACAGAGTCTCTGGCTTGACTTGAGAATTACTCATCGGCAGGCAACTGATAGCTCCAGGTTTCGGTCAGGACTTGCTCGGTCTTGATCGGCTCCGGTGTGGCTGGGGCAGCCTCAGGCTGTTTGGCTTCCTTGTCCTTGGCGTCTTTCTTGGCCTGTTTCTCATGCTGCTTGGCCAAGACTTTATCGGCCTTGAGCACATGGTTGGAAACCGACTCAGGCTCAGGCTGCACGATATCCTGCACCAGCGCCGCACGCATTTCGGTCGGTTTGCTTGCGTCCTTGATCTTCATACGCAGGGTCAGGCGCCAGCCTTTGGTGTGTTCGTTGTAGCGCACGCTGTTTTCAACCAGTTCAGCGTTATCACCCACGCTCACCTGGCTACGTACCGGGGCGTCCGGCAGCAGTTTCTTCAGGGACGGGCCCTCGAAGTCCACCAGGTAGGCCACGCTGCCATCCGGCTGACGGATCAGGTTCGATTGCTTCACGTCACCAGTGGAGCGCAGGGTCTGCTTGACCCAGGCACTGTCCGGCGAATGGAAGGCCGCGTCGTCCAGTGTCCAGTGCAGACGGTAGGCCACGTCCAGCGGCTTGCCGACTTCCGGCAGCTCGGCCGGGCTCCAGAAGGCCACGATGTTGTCGTTGGTCTCATCGGCGGTCGGGATCTCGACCAGGTCGACAGAGCCTTTGCCCCAATCGCCCTCAGGTTCGATCCACGCGCTTGGGCGCTTGTCGTAGTTGTCGTCCAGGTCTTCGTAGTGGCTGAAGTTGCGACCACGCTGCAGCAGGCCGAACCCACGCGGGTTCTCGACGCTGAAGTTGCTGACCGACAGGTGTTTAGGGTTGTTCAGAGGACGCCAGATCCACTCGCCATTGCCGGCGTGAATCGACAGGCCGCTGGAATCGTGGAGCTCGCGACGGTAGTTGAGGACCTTGGACGGCTGGTTGGCGCCGAACAGGAACATCGAGGTCAACGGCGCAACGCCCAGCTTGCTGACCTTGTCACGCAGGAACATCTGGGATTTGACGTCCACTACGGTGTCGGTGCCAGGACGCAGGATCAGGCGGTAGGCGCCGGTCGCGCGCGGCGAATCCAGCAGCGCAAAAATCACCAGGTGCTTGTCACCCGGCTTTGGTCGCTCAATCCAGAACTCGGTGAAACGCGGGAATTCTTCGCCAGACGGCAACGCGGTGTCGATCGCCATGCCACGGGCAGACAAGCCATACACCTGGTCCTTGCCCACGACGCGGAAATAGCTGGCGCCGAGCATGGTCATGATTTCGTCTTGCTTGTCGGCCTTGTTGATCGGGAAAAGCACACGGAAACCGGCGTAACCCAGCTGTTCGGTGGCTTTAGGATCAAATTTCACGTCGCCGAAATCGAAACGCGTCGGGTCGTACTTGATTTCGTGCACGCTGTCGGCGGTGACTTCGTTGATTTTCACCGGGGTGTCGAAATGCATCCCCTGGTGATAGAAGGACAGCTTGAACGGGGTGTTCTGATCGGCCCACTCGGCTTTTTCATTGCGGAAACGAATCTTCTGGTAGTCAGCGAATTTCATTTCGCGGAATTCGTTCGGCAAATTGCTGCGCGGAGCTTCGTATTTCTGCCCGGCCAGCTCTTTCGCCTTGGCCGACACATCATCCAGACTGAACGCCCACAGTTGACCCGCGCCGAACAGGCAAAACAGGGCAGAGCCCGTCACCAGTGCGTTTCGCAACCGTTTGGCAGACAATTTTGGTGCATTACAGGGACTAACAATCACGAGCAACCCTCGCCGAAAACAGATCAAAAAACCAACGGCCAGCTATCTATATGCCAGGTTGGCGAGCAATGTTCCGACTCCTCTGGGGCAAAATGATTCCCCACGTGGTTGTCGGACAAGGCTCTACCTAAGTCAAAAATGGACCAAACAACGCTGATCCCCGTAGCGCGCGATTATCTAGTAGCCCGCGAGACAACGCATCAGGGACAGTGAAGTATTTGTAGCGAAACCCTGCGTTTTTAGGCATTAACGTCGCTTTTCATACATTCATGTCTGTAAGAGGAAGGTCACAGGGCCATCATTGACCAAGTGCACCTGCATATCGGCGCCAAAACGCCCTGACGCCACCTTGCCATGCAATTGTTGCGCTTGTAACAACAAGTGCTCAAAAAGCGCCGCTCCCAGAGCCGGAGGAGCCGCCGTGGAGAAACTGGGCCGCAGCCCGCTTTTGGTATCCGCGGCCAGGGTGAACTGCGACACCAGCAGCAAACCGCCGCCGATGTCCTTGAGGGACAGGTTCATCTTGCCCTCCTCGTCACTGAACACCCGATAGTTAAGCAGCTTGTGCAACAGTTTGTCGGCGCTCTCGGGCGTATCTGAAGGCTCGACGGCGACCAGCACCAGCAAACCCTGGTCAATCGAGCCTACCACCTCCCCTGCTACCTCAACCCGGGCGCCACGCACCCGCTGCAACAGGCCCTTCATGCTTCTTCAGGCGGCAGGTCGAGCAGGCGCCGGGCCATTTCGCCGGTCGCACGCACCAGCGCGTCGGTGATACCGGGTTCAGATGCCGCATGCCCTGCTTCGCGGATCACCTGCAATTCACTGTTGGGCCAGGCCTGGTGCAGCTCCCAGGCGTTATCCAACGTGCAGATCATATCGTAGCGCCCATGGATGATGACGCCAGGCAGATGGGCGATCTTGTGCATATCGCGAATCAGCTGGTTGGGTTCCAGGAAAGAGTTGTTGGTGAAGTAATGGCACTCGATACGTGCGATAGACAATGCGCGCTGCGGCTCGGAAAAACGCTCCACATGCTGCGGGCTCGGGCACAGGCCCAACATACGGCCTTCCCAGCCCGACCAGGCTTTGGCCGCGTGCATCTGGGCGATCTGGTCGTTGCCGGTCAGGCGCTTGTGGTAGGCGGCGATCATGTCGTGGCGCTCTTCCACCGGGATCGGTGCCACGTAGTCCTGCCAGTAATCCGGGAACAGGCGGCTCGCGCCCTCCTGGTAGAACCAACGAATATCCTGGGGGCGGGCGAGGAAGATGCCGCGCACGATCAGGCCATGCACGCGCTCGGGGTGGGTTTGCGCGTAGGCCAGGGCCAGGGTCGAGCCCCAGGAGCCGCCGAACAGCACCCACTTGTCGATGCCCAGGTGCTCGCGGATGCGCTCAAGGTCGGCGACCAGATCCCAGGTGGTGTTGTTCTCAAGGCTCGCCCTTGGCGTGGAGCGGCCGCAGCCACGCTGGTCGAAGGTGACAATATGGTAGAGGTTCGGGTCGAAGTAGCAGCGGCTCTGGGCGTCGCAACCGGAGCCGGGGCCTCCATGGATGAACACGACAGGCAAGCCTTCGGGGGAGCCACTTTCATCGACATACAGGGTGTGGGTGTCATCGACAGCCAGATCGTGCCGGGCGTAGGGTTTGATCTGCGGGTACCAAGTCTGCATTGCGTGCTCCGTAGGGTGTCGGGTTCATCCCTGGGGGGACGTCTATTATTTTGCCGTCTGGCATCATAAACCCGAATTGTGCAATGAGCATGTCCTTGAGCACTTAGACCTGTGTCAGCAGTTCGCGCCTCAGGTAACCGAGCAGATAGTCATACAGCCGATCCACCTCCGGCACCTGGCCGCGTGCACGCAAACAACCGTGGACCAGCCCTTTGCCGGGATACAGCACGGTTTCCACGCCTGCAGCTTGCAGGCGCTCGGCGTACAGCCGGCCGTCATCGCGCAGCGGGTCGAACTGGGCTACGGCGATCAGCGCCTTGGGTAGCCCGTCGAGCGCCTCGGCCAGCAGTGGCATGGCGTAGGGCGAGGGTATGCGCGTGTCACCCAGGTACAACGCCAAGTAGTCCTCAGTGTCGGCACGGCTGAGCAACGGTGCATCCCAGCAATCAGCCCGCGAGGGCAAGTCGGCGGGGCCACCCAAGCCTGGGTAAACCAGCACCTGGGCGCGGGGCATTGCTTGCCGGTCATCGCGCAGCCCCAGGCACAACGCCGCCGCCAGGTTGCCACCGGCGCTGTCGCCCATCACCACCAGCCGTTCGAGGTTGATGGCAGGCAGCCCCTCGCCTGCCTGGATCGCCTGCCATACCGCCCGGCAATCGTTGTAGGCCGCGGGGTAAGGATGCTCAGGGGCCAAGCGGTAGTCGATGGCGATCACCAACACTTGCAGCGTGGCGGCCAGTTCAAAGCAGATGAAATCGTGGGAGTCCAGCCCGCCGACGACCCAACCGCCACCGTGCATATAGAGGAGGCAGGGCCAGCCTTCTGCTGGATCAGGCGCCTCGGGCCGATAGCTGCGCACGCTGACACTTCCTACAGAAAAATCTACGATGTGCAGCCCTGCGGGTACGGGCGGGGTAAATGCCTGGCACATGCGGTTGTAGGTTTGGCGCAGGCCAGCCAGCGATAAGTCATTGCTGGTAAAAGCTTCGGTCTTGGCAACAAAGGCGCGCATCTGCGAAGAAATAGGGTACATGTGCACACCTTATTCACACTGGTCCGATGGTGTCTCTAGGGTTTAAGGCTGGCCTGGACGGCAGCAACACCATCGCTGCCATCAAAGGCTGCCACCCCGGCCAACCAGCGCTGTAGATCCTCGGGATGCTCGCGCAGCCATTTTTTCGCCACTTCCTGGGGCGACTGGCGCGCCATGATCGGCACCATCCACTGGCTTTCCTGGGCGGCGGTGAAGGTCAGGTTGGTGAGCAGCCGGTTGGCGTTCGGGCAGCGCTCGGCAAAATCCGGCGCTGTCACCGTAGACACCGTGGCGCGACCTTCGTTGGGGCCGAACACATCTTCACTGCCGGTGAGGTAGGCCATTTGCATGTTCAGGTTCATCGGGTGCGGAGTCCAGCCGACGAACACCACGAACTCTTTGCGATTCACTGCACGTTGCACTGCAGCGAGCATCCCCGCTTCACCGGACGCGACCAGCTTGAAGCCGCCCAGGCCAAAGCGGTTGGTGTCGATCATCTTCTGGATATCGGTATTGGCACCGCTGCCCGGCTCGATACCGTAGATCTTGCCGCCGAGTTTGTCCTTGAAGCGGGCAATGTCGGCAAAGGTCTTCAAGCCGGCATCGGCCACGTTTTGCGGCACCGCCAGGGTGGCCTGGGCATCGGCCAGGCTCGGCGTGTCGAGCACCTTGACCTGCCCGGCCACCAGGAACGGGGCGATGTTGTTGTCCATCGCCGGTTTCCAGTAACCGAGGAAGATATCCAGGCGCTTGTCACGGATACCGGCAAAGATGATCTGCTGCACGGCGCTGGTCTGTTTGCTGTCGTAGCCCAGGCCACTGAGCAGCACGTCCGCCATGCCAGAGGTGGCAACCACATCGGTCCAACTGACCACGCCCATGCGGATGGTTTTGCAGGAGGCCGGTTCGGCGGCCATGGCATGGCTGCTCACATAGCCACTGAGCATGAGGGTCAACAACAGTCGTTTCATGGAAGTGGTCTCACTCGGCAGTTTTTTATTGTGGGGATGGCGTCTGATGCGCCCTACTCACAACCTTACCCAGCAAAACCCTGATGAACTCGACCTGTGGCGACCGGCAGTTGCACAGGGGCGACTGTTGGGCCGTCATCGCAGGCAAGCCAGCTCCCACATGTTGATCTGTAAACCCATTCAAGTGTGGGAGCTGGCTTGCCTGCGATAGCGACTTCAGCCGTAGCGCTTTTGTCCCCAGGCCAACAGCCCTTCCAGCAACTGCCTCAACACCACCCGAGTCGGCTCGGCCAAATCCGGGCGATAACGGAACGGCTCGAACTCCTCCATATAGGTGCTCTGGCACAACTCCAGCTGCACCGCGTGGATATCCTGCGCCGGGTTGCCATAGTGACGGGTGATATGGCCGCCTTTGAAGCGCCCATTCAACACATGGGTGTACTGCGGGTGTTGGGCGCAAATCGCTTCCAGTTGGCTGGCCAGCTGCGGGTCGCATGCAGCGCCGTTGAAAGTACCCAGGTTGAAGTCCGGCAATTTGCCGTCGAACAGGTGCGCGATTACCGAGCGGATCGAGTGCGCATCGAACAGCAACGCAAAGCCGAACTCGGCCTTGAGGCGTGCCAGTTCTTCTTGCAATTGGCGGTGGTACGGCCCCCAGATTTTTTGCAGGTAGTTGGCCCGCTCCTCCTCGGAGGGCGTTTGCCCTTCACGGAACAACGGCACGCCATCGAACAGCGTCTCGGGGTACAGGCCAGTGGTAGCGCCGGCATACAGCGGCGTGTTGTCGGAGGGCCGGTTGAGGTCGATGACAAACCGCGAGTACTCCGCAGCCAGGGTGCTGGCGCCCAGTTCTTCAGCAAAGTCATACAACAGGGGGATATGCCAGTCGGTATCCGGCAGGCTTTGCGCCTCGGGGATCAACCCGGCCTCGACCGCAGGGGTGAGGCGCAGGCCGGCATGGGGCATGCTGATCAGCAGCGGTACGCGGCCTTGTTTGAATGTCAGAACCTTATCCACAACTGCATCCTCTCAAACAGTGACGTCGACGCCGTGGCGCACGACGCGTTTATCCAGTTCGCCACCCAGCCAGTAGGCCAGGTCGGCGGGGCGGTCGATCTGCCAGGCGACAAAATCCGCGACCTTGCCCACTTCCAGGGAACCATGGGTATCGCCCAGGCCCAACGCGGTGGCCGCATGTCGCGTGGCGCCGGCCAGGGCTTCTTCCGGGGTCATGCGGAACAGGGTGCAGGCCATGTTCAGCATCAGCCGCACCGACAGCGCCGGTGATGTGCCGGGGTTGAGGTCGCTGGCGATGGCAATCTTCACGCCGTGTTTGCGCAGGGCCTCCATCGGCGGCAACTGAGTTTCACGCAGGAAGTAAAAAGCGCCCGGCAGCAATACGGCGACGGTGCCGGCAGCGGCCATGGCAATGGCGTCTTCTTCGGTCATGAATTCCAGGTGGTCGGCCGACAACGCGTGGTAGCGCGCCGCCAGGCTTGAGCCATGCAACGACGAGAGTTGCTCGGCGTGCAGCTTCACCGGCAAGCCAAGTTGCTGGGCGACCTTGAATACCCGCTCAACCTGCTCCGGGGAAAACGCCAGGTATTCACAGAAGGCGTCGACCGCATCCACCAACCCCTCGGCGGCCAGGGCCGGCAGCATCTGGCTGCAGATGTGCTCGATGTAGTCGTCGGCACGGTCCTTGTACTCTGGCGGCAACGCGTGGGCGGCCAGGCAGGTGGCGCGCACGCTGACCGGCAGCGCTTCACCCAGGCGCCGGGCCACGCGCAACATCTTGCGTTCGTTGGCCAGGTCCAGGCCGTAGCCGGACTTGATCTCCACCGTGGTCACGCCGTCACGCAGCAAACTGCGCAGGCGCTTTTCGGCGCTCAAGAACAGCTCATCTTCGCTCGCCGCACGGGTTGCGCGCACGGTGCTGGCAATGCCGCCGCCCTTGGCCGCGATCTCGGCGTAGCTGACACCTTCGAGGCGCTGCTCGAACTCGCCGCTGCGGTTGCCACCAAATACCGTATGGGTGTGGCAATCGATCAGCCCGGGGGTGACCCACGCGCCTTGCAGGTCATGCACCTGGGCGTAATCCGCCGTCGGCGCCTGGCTGCGGGGGCCGACCCACTCGATGAGCGAGCCGGCAGTCACCATGGCGGCATCCTCGATGATCGAGTACTTGCCATTGGCCATGGTTGCGACGTGGCAGTGTTGCCAAAGCGTTTTCATCAACGCCTCCCTAAGTTATCGATGAGACAAAACCGGGTCGTAATCGACCTTGGCCGTTTGCCCGGCGGCAGGCTTGACCCACAGCCAGTAGGCGATGATCAGCAGCACGATCCACACCGCGCCCACCATCAACGCCGCCTGGGTATCCGGGAAGTAACCGAGTACACCAAACACAAACAGCATGAACACAATGGCCGCTGCCGGCGCATAGGGCCAGAACGGCACCGGGAATTTCAGTTCGGCGACCTGCGCCTTGGTCATCGAGCGGCGCATGGCGACCTGGGTAAACAGGATCATCAGCCATACCCACACGGTGGCGAAGGTGGCAATCGAGGCGATCAGCAGGAACACGTTTTCCGGGATCAGGTAGTTGAGTACCACACCGCCGAGCAAGGCGGCGCCCATGACCACCACGGTCATCCATGGCACGCCTTGTTTGGACAATTGCGCGAAGCCCTTGGGCGCCTGCCCTTGTTGAGCCAGGCCGTACATCATGCGCCCGGCGCCGAAGATGTCGCTGTTGATCGCCGACACCGCCGCGGAGATCACCACGACATTGAGGATGGTCGCCGCCGAGCCAATCCCCAGGTTGCTGAAGATCTGCACGAACGGGCTGCCCTGACTGCCGATCTGCGGCCAAGGGTAGATCGCCATCAACACGAACAGGGTCAGCACGTAGAACAGCAGGATACGCAGCGGCACCGCGTTGATCGCCTTGGGGATCACCCGCTGCGGGTCCTTGGCTTCACCGGCGGTGATGCCGATGATTTCGATGCCGCCAAAGGCGAACATCCCCACTGCAAACGAGGCGATCAGCCCACCGATGCCGTTGGGCATGAAGCCGCCGTGGGCCCACAGGTTGCTCAGGCCGCTGGCCTGGGTTTCGCCCGCCGAGTGAATGCCGAACAGCATGATGCCAAAACCGCCGAGGATCATCGCCACAATGGCACCGACCTTGAGCAACGACAGCCAGAACTCCATCTCGCCAAAGACTTTGACGTTGCACAGGTTCAGGCCGCCGATCAGGAACACGATACCCAGCACCCAGACCCAACGGGCCACTTCGGGAAACCAGAAGCCCATGTAGATGCCGAACGCGGTGACGTCGGCGAGGCAGACGATGATCATTTCAAAGGCGTAGGTCCAGCCGAGGATAAACCCGGCCATGGGCCCCAGGTAGGTGCTGGCATAGTGGCCGAAGGAGCCGGACACTGGGTTGTGCACGGCCATCTCACCGAGGGCGCGCATCACCATGAACACGGCAGCGCCGCCGATCAGGTAGGCCAGCAGTACAGCCGGGCCGGCCATTTGGATGGCGGAGGCAGAGCCATAAAACAGCCCGGTTCCGATCGCGGAACCCAGGGCCATGAAGCGAATATGTCGGGCGTTGAGCCCGCGTTTCAAACCTTTTTCTGGCTGGTGCATTTCTCTTCCCTATTATTCTTATCCTGAGAAAAACGCGACCTCACCTGTAGGAGCGAGCTTGCTCGCGAAAAACCTGAGAGCGCTGATGGATGTCAGGTTTACCGCGTAATCGTTGGCGATTTTCGCGAGCAAGCTCGCTCCTACAGTGAAGGCGGCGGTATGTTAGAGACTCGGCAGCAACTTAGCCGGTACCAGCTCATTCAGGCAGCGGGTAGCGAGCAGTTCGCTGGCGGCGTTGATGTCCGGTGCGAAGAAGCGGTCCTTGTCATAGAACGCCACCTTGTCACGCAGGATGCCACGGGCTTTTTCCAGCTTGGGCGAAGTCTTCAGGCCGTCGCGCAGGTCCAGGCCCTGGCACGCCGCGAGCCATTCCACCGCGAGGATGCCCCGGGTGTTCTCGGCCATTTCCCACAAACGCTTGCCCGCAGCCGGGGCCATGGACACGTGGTCTTCCTGGTTGGCCGAGGTTGGCAAGCTGTCGACGCTATGGGGATGGGCCAGCGCCTTGTTCTCGCTGGCGAGCGCGGCAGCGGTCACCTGGGCGATCATGAAGCCGGAGTTCACCCCGCCATTGCCCACCAAAAACGGCGGCAGTTGCGACATGTGCTTGTCCATCATCAACGAGATGCGCCGCTCGCTCAGGGAGCCGATTTCAGCAATGGCCAGCGCCATGTTGTCGGCGGCCATGGCCACTGGCTCGGCGTGAAAGTTGCCACCGGAAATCACGTCGCCTTCGGCGGCAAATACCAATGGGTTATCCGACACGGCGTTGGCTTCTACCACCAGCACCTCGGCGGCCTGGCGGAACTGGGTCAGGCAGGCGCCCATGACTTGTGGTTGGCAACGCAGGGAGTATGGGTCTTGCACCTTGTCGCAGTTCTGGTGCGACTGCGAGACCTGGCTGCTTTCGCCCAGCAGGTCACGATAGGCCGCAGCCGCATCGATCTGCCCGCGCTGGCCACGCGCGGCATGAATACGCGCATCGAACGGCGAGCGCGAACCCAGTACGGCTTCTACGGTGAGGCCGCCGCACGTGAGCGCACCAGCGAACAGATCTTCACCTTCGAACAGGCCGCGCAATGCGTAAGCGGTGGATACCTGGGTGCCGTTGAGCAGCGCCAAGCCTTCTTTGGCAGCCAGGGTCAGCGGCGTGAGGCCGGCGACTTTCAGCGCCGCAGTCGCGTCCAGCCATTCGCCCTTGTAACGCGCCTTGCCTTCGCCAAGCAGTACCAGGGACATATGCGCCAACGGCGCCAAGTCACCGGATGCACCCACCGAGCCCTTGAGCGGAATGTGTGGATACACCTGGGCGTTGATCAGCGCGATCAGCGCGTCGATCACCTGGCGACGAATCCCGGAGAAACCACGGCTCAGGCTGTTGACCTTGAGTACCATGACCAGTCGCACCAGCGCATCGCTGATCGGCTCACCGACGCCGGCAGCATGGGACAACACCAGGGAGCGCTGGAGGTTTTCCAGGTCTTCGCTGGCGATGCGGGTCGAGGCCAACAGGCCAAAACCGGTGTTGATGCCATAGGCGGTGCGGTTCTCGGCGAGAATCTGCTCCACGCAGGCAACGCTGGCTTCGATCTGGGCCGAGGCGCTGTCATCCAGGCTGAGGGTTACTGGCTGCTGGTAGATGGCACGCAGTTGGGCGAGGCTCAGTTGGCCTGGAATCAGGTTTAGCGCAGTCACATTCATACTCCTTGTGAATTGTTCTTAGGTGTTCAGTGCAAATTCGGTAATGCAGTGTCTTTAAGCAGCTGGGCAGCGGCGGCAATATCCGGCGCCAGCCAACGGTCCTGCTCATAGGCGGGGGCCACTTCGCGCCGCAAACGCCAGGCGCGGGCGGTACCGGCGCCGAAACGCCGGTCCTTGAGAAACTCGAAAACCTGGGCCGCCAGCAGGTACCCGATAGCAAGAATCTGGGTGACGTTGGCCAGCACCTGGTGCAGCTTGAGCGCGGCGTTGGTGCCCATGCTCAAGTGGTCTTCCTGCAGGCCCGAGGTGACGAAATTGTCGAGCACCGCGGGTTGCGCCAACTGGCGGTTCTGCCCGCACAAGGACGCGGCGACGTACTGCACGATCATCATCCCGGAGTTGACGCCCGGGTTGCTCACCAGGAAGGCTGGCAGGCCGCTGACATGCGGGTTGACCAGACGGTCCAGGCGGCGCTCGGCCACCGAGCCGATTTCGGCCATGGCGATGGCGAGCATGTCGGCCGCCAGCGCCACGGACTGGCCGTGGGGGTTGGCCTGGGACACCACGCGGTAGCTGACCGGCGTGCCGAGCACCAAAGGGTTGTCGGTGGCGCTGTTGAGTTCGGTCTCGATCTGGCGCGTGGCGTGTTCCACCTGGTCGCGGGCCGCGCCGTGAATCTGCGGGATCGAGCGAATACTCAAGGCGTCCTGGGTGCGGATACCTTTACTGCTGGCGATCACCTCACTGCCGTCGAGCAACGCACGCAGGTTGCTGCCCACTTGCTGCATACCCGGGTGCGGCTTGAGGGCGATGATTTCTTCGTCGAAGGCGTCGATCTGGCCGCGCTGGGCTTCGAAACTCATGGCACCGATCACGTCGGCCCATTGCAGCAAGTGATGCGCATCGGCCAGGGTCAGGCAGCTCAGGCCGGTCATGCACGGCGTGCCATTGACCAGGCACAGGCCGTCTTTGGCGCCGAGCACCACCGGCTGCAAGCCTTCAGCCTGCAACGCGTGTTGCGCCGTGAAGATCTGGCCGCGGTAGCTCACATTGCCAACGCCCAGCAGGGCCACACCGATATGGGCCATGTGGGTCAGATACCCCACCGAACCCTGGGATGGCACTTGCGGCGTGATGCCGTGATTGAGCAGCGCCAGCAACGCGTGCACCACCTGCGGGTGCAGGCCGGATTTACCGTGGCTGTAGTTGATGATTGCCGCGCACATGATCGCGCGGGTCTGCTCGTCGCTGAGCACCGGGCCGACGCCGCAGGCATGGCTGAGCAACGTATTGCGCGACAGTTGGCTCAGTTGCTCGCCCTCAAGCGACACATTGCATAACGCGCCCAGGCCGGTGTTCACGCCATAGGCGCGCTCGCCGCTGGCGACGATGCGCTGCACGATGGCCTGGGCATTGTCGATGCGCGCCCAGGCGTGGCCCGAGAGTTCGAGCACTGCGCCGTGGCGAGCAACGGCGGCGACGTCCTGCCAGCGCATCGGGGCGTCGGCGATGATGATTTTGGTTGCCTGGGACATCGTTGACCTCTTCATATTCTCTAAACCTTTGGCGGCCTCATCGCGGGCAAGCCCGACTCCCACATTTGAACTGTGTGAACCCAATCAAATGTGGGAGCTGGCTTGCCTGCGATGGCGTCCGTCAGACCACCGCCGCCCGCCGCTGAACAAACCGGTCCACATACTCATCCGCCGGCGAATGCAAAATCTCCCGCGGCGTGCCGACCTGGATCAGCTTGCCGTCCTTGAGGATCGCAATGCGATTACCAATGCGCACGGCTTCGTCGAGGTCATGGGTGATAAACACGATGGTCTTGTGCAGGGTCTTTTGCAGCTCGAGCAACTGGTCCTGCATTTCGGCGCGGATCAGCGGGTCGAGGGCGCTGAAGGCTTCGTCCATCAGGATGATGTCGGTGTCTGCGGCCAAGGCGCGGGCCAGGCCCACACGCTGGCGCATACCGCCGGAAAGCTGGTGTGGGTATTTGCTTTCGTAGCCCTTGAGCCCCACGGTTTCGATCCAGTGCAGGGCGCGCTCAGCGCATACCTGCTTGGTTTCACCGCGCACTTTGAGACCGTAGGCAACGTTGTCGAGCACGCTCTTGTGCGGCAGCAGGCCGAAGCTCTGGAACACCATGCTGATCTTGTGCCGACGGAATTGGCGCAGGGCTTCCATGTCCAGTTGCAGGATGTCTTCACCGTCCACCAGGATCGCGCCGCTGGTGGGGTCGATCAGGCGGTTGAAGTGGCGCACCAGGGTAGATTTGCCCGAACCCGACAAGCCCATGATCACAAAGATCTCACCGGTGCCGATGCTCAGGGACAGGTCATTGACGCCGACCACGCAACCGGTCTCGGCCAGAACCTGGTCCTTGGTCTTGCCCTGGCCGACCATGGCCAGCGCATCCTTGGCGCGTGCGCCGAAAATCTTGAAGACGTTTTTGACTTCGATTTTGCTGACAGTCGTCATTTGCTCGCCTCATGCCGTGGGCGGCCATAAGCCTGGGTAATGCGGTCGATGACCACTGCAAGAATCACAATCGCCAGCCCGGCTTCAAGGCCACGGCCAACGTTGAGGGTCTGAATGCCGACGAGCACGTCTTCACCCAAGCCACGGGCACCGATCATCGAAGCGATCACCACCATCGACAGCGCCATCATGGTGGTCTGGTTGATTCCGGCCATGATGCTCGGCAGCGCCAGCGGCAATTGCACGCCGAACAGTTGCTGCCAGCGGTTGGCGCCGAAGGCGTTGATGGCTTCCATGACTTCGCCATCGACCTGGCGAATGCCCAGGTCTGTCAGGCGAATCAGCGGCGGCGCGGCGTAGATCACCGTGGCGAAAATCGCCGGGACCTTGCCCAGGCCGAACAGCATCAGCACCGGGATCAGGTACACGAAGCTGGGCATGGTTTGCATGATGTCCAGCAGCGGCATCAGCACCGAACGCAGGCGATTACTGCGCGCCGACAGGATGCCCAGGGGGATGCCGATCAACACCGAGATCACCGTGGCCACCATCATCAATGCCAGGGTTTGCATCAGCTTGTCCCACAGGCCAACCGCGCCCACCAGGAACAGCAGACCGACAATCACCGCGGTGGCCACCACCTTGCGGGTGGCGTGCCAGGCAATACCGCCAACGATGGCCAGCATCAGCCACCAGGGCGCTGCGCGCAGCAGGCCTTCCAGGTTGACGATGGCCCACAGCAGCGTATCGGAGATGTGCCGGAACACATCGCCGTAGTTGGTGACCAGTGCGTCCACCCAACCGTTGACCCAGTCGGCGATGGAAAAGGTAAAACTCTCAGGGAACATATCGTGCTCTCGATCCAGTGGGTTGTGGCCAGCCGCCCGGCCACCCTTGAGGGTAGCCGTGCACACTTGACCTACAAGGCCGCGTCGATTTTCTTGGCTGCGTCGTCGCTCACCCAGGCGTGCCAGACTTCAGGATGTTCCTTGAGGAAAATTTTCGCCAGTTTCGGCGACTCGATCCGCTCCTTGGCCATGCGGCCCAGGTTCTGGTTCAACAGGTCGATGGGCAGGTTGACCTTTTCCAGCACGGCCACCAGTTCCGGGGCTTGCTCGTGGAAGGTCTTGGACAGGCCGACCTTGATGCTCACGCTTTTATCCACGCCGGGCTTTTCTTCCAGCTTGACCAGGTCGACCTGGCCCATCAGCGGCGTCGGTGACCAGTAGTAGAACAGAATCGGCTCGCCACGCTTGTAGCTCGACAGCACCGCCGCATCCAGCGCCGGGCCGGTGCCCGGACGGAAGTTGGTGTAGGTGCTTTCCAGGCCGTAGCTCTTGAGCATTTCGCTGTTGTCCAGCTCGCAGGTCCAGCCGGCCGGGCAGTTGTAGAAACGGCCCTTGGAGGGCTCTTCCTGGTCCTTGAACACCGAGGCGTATTTGGCCAGGTCGGCGATGCTTTTCAGGTCCGGCGCCTTGGGTTCGAGTTTGCGCTTGGCGTCGCCTTCGATCACATAGCGCGGCACGTACCAGCCTTCAACCGCGCCGACTACCGGAGCCCCGACGCCCACGACTTTGCCGGCCTTCTCGGCCTTGTTCCAGACCTCGCTGCGACCTACCCACTCCTCGGCGAACACTTGGATGTCGTTACTGCCCAGGGCGTTTTCCATGGTGATGGAGTTACCCGGCAAGCTGTCGGTTTTGCAGTCGTAGCCTTTTTCCAAGACGGTTTGCAGGATGTCGGTGAGCAACATGCCGCTTTCCCAATTCAGGCCGGCGAATTTCACCGGTTTACCCGACTCACACCAACCGGCCGCCTGGGCGCCGGCACTTGCCAGCACACCAGCGGCGAACAAAGTAGCCAGCAAGGTCTTATTCATAGTCATTGTTGTGACGCTCCCAATCATGAAATGGATTACGGCAGTCAGTAGGCGTCCTGCCCTGTCCACGTCCCATCAGGCTTGTGCAGCCAGCCCGTTTGTTGTGGGTAAAGCGCCCTGCTCTTTTGGCAGGATCAGGTGATCGGGTACCGTGCCGTGCCATTTTTTCGCACACACGTAATACAGGGCCGCCGGCAGTACCAGGCC
Organism: Pseudomonas sp. GL93; assembly: GCF_003408955.1. Lineage (NCBI taxonomy): Bacteria > Pseudomonadati > Pseudomonadota > Gammaproteobacteria > Pseudomonadales > Pseudomonadaceae > Pseudomonas > Pseudomonas sp. GL93. Next base: position 7,523 of record NZ_NKRF01000057.1, on the reverse strand, counting down.
GATGATCCAGGAGATATCTACATCCCCAAGCGCGGCCACCAGGGGGCCGGTGTAGAACTTGGTGGAGATGAACGGCAACTGCACCAGCACGCCGAACACATAGACGCTGATGCCCAGCAGGTTCCAGCGGCCGTAGCGACCGTTCGGATCGGCCAGCGCTGGCACGTCATAACGCTCGCGGGTGATGCAGTAGTAATCCACCAGGTTGATCGCACTCCAGGGCGTAAAGAACGCCAGCAGGAACAAGATGAACGACTTAAATGCACCGAGGAACGAATGCTGGCCGAGCAACGCGATCAGCGTGGCCGTGCCGACGATCATCAGCACGAACACCAGACGCTGCAGGCGCGTGACCTCCAGACGCCCACGAAAGCCGCTGACGATAGTGGCGATGCACATAAAGCTGCCGTAGGAATTGAGCGTCGAGATGGTGACCTTGCCGAACGCGATGCTGAAATACAGCAACGCAGCGGTGGCGCCCGTGCCGCTCAAGCCAACGATGTACGCCACCTCGTGGCCGGCAAACTGCCCGTTTGACATGGCCGCAGCAAACACGCCGAGGACCATCGCTACCTGGGCACCGATGACCGAACCTGCGCCAGCAGCGAGGAAGGTTTTTACCGATGAGGTCTTGCTCGGCAGGTAACGCGAGTAATCCGCCACGTAAGGGCCGAACGCAATCTGCCAGGAGGCCGCCAGCGACACGGCCAGCAGGAAGCTGCTCCAGCTGAAGTGGCGGATCTGCAAGAGCGCACCGACGTCGGTCTGGCTCATCAGACGGCTGAACAGATACACAAAGGCAACCACACCAATCAGGCTGGCAACCCGGCCGATGAAGTGGATCACCCGGTAACCCAGCACCGTGACCAGCACGATGACACTGGCGAAGATCAGGATGCCGACGCTGTCGCTGACCCCGAACAACTGGCCCAGCGCCTGGCCCGACAACACGGTACCGGTGGCGGTGAAACCCAGGTACATCAAGCACACCAGCACAATCGGAATGGCCGCGCCATACACGCCGAACTGCACCCGGCTGGAAATCATCTGCGGCAGGCCAAGCTTGGGCCCTTGCGCCGCATGCAGCGCCATGACCCCGCCGCCGATCAGTTGACCGACCAGCAAACCGATCAACGACCAGAACACATCACCGCCCAGCACCACGGCCAACGCCCCGGTGACAATCGCAGTGATCTGCAGGTTGGCACCCATCCACAGGGTGAACTGGCTGAATAGACGACCATGTCTTTCCGCTTCCGGGATGTAGTCGATCGAACGTTTCTCGATCAACGGGGTGGTGTCGTTTGCAGCCATGTTGTTCAACCTCTGATGGATTGTTCGATGCTTTTCTGTAGGAGCGAGCTTGCTCGCGAAAAACGTACATTCAACGCAGCGATGCGCCTGGAATACCTTCGCGAGCAAGCTCGCTCCTACAGTGGGTGCGTCAGCCGGTGATCATCGGGAGGTTCAGGCCCTGTTCCTTGGCGCAGTCGATAGCAATCTGGTAACCCGCATCGGCATGGCGCATCACCCCGGTCGCCGGGTCGTTGTGCAGCACGCGGGCAATCCGCTCGGCCGCTTCGTCAGTACCGTCGCAAACAATCACCATCCCCGAGTGCTGGGAGAAGCCCATGCCCACCCCACCACCGTGGTGCAGCGAGACCCAGGTCGCGCCGCTCGCGGTGTTGAGCAAGGCGTTGAGCAGTGGCCAATCGGACACAGCGTCGGAACCGTCCTGCATGGCTTCGGTTTCGCGGTTCGGGCTGGCGACCGAGCCGGAGTCCAGGTGGTCACGGCCGATCACGACCGGCGCGGACAGCTCGCCGCTGCGTACCATTTCGTTGAACGCCAGGCCCAACTTGGCACGCTGGCCCAGGCCGACCCAGCAGATACGTGCCGGTAGGCCCTGGAAGCTGATGCGCTCGCGGGCCATGTCCAGCCAGTTGTGCAGGTGGGCGTCGTCTGGGATCAGCTCTTTGACTTTGGCGTCGGTCTTGTAGATGTCCTGCGGGTCACCGGACAGCGCCGCCCAACGGAACGGGCCGATGCCACGGCAGAACAGTGGGCGGATGTAAGCCGGTACGAAACCCGGGAAGTCGAACGCGTTTTCCACGCCCTCTTCCTGGGCCATCTGGCGGATGTTGTTGCCGTAGTCGAAGGTCGGGATGCCTTGCTTCTGGAATTCGAGCATAGCTTTGACGTGTACGGCCATCGACTGCTTGGCGGCCTTGATCACGGCGGCCGGCTCGGTCTTGGCGCGAGCGCGGTATTCGTCCCAGGTCCAGCCGGCCGGGAGGTAACCGTTGAGTGGGTCGTGGGCGCTGGTCTGGTCGGTGACCATGTCCGGGCGCACGCCACGCTTGACCAGTTCCGGCAGGATCTCTGCGGCGTTGCCCAGCAGCGCGATGGAGATGGCCTTGCCTTCCTTGGTGTATTTGGCGATGCGCGCCAGGGCGTCGTCGAGGTCGGTGGCTTGCTCGTCGACGTAACGGCTGTTCAGGCGGAAATCGATGCTGACTTGCTGGCACTCGATGTTCAGCGAGCAGGCGCCGGCCAGGGTTGCGGCCAATGGCTGGGCGCCGCCCATGCCGCCGAGACCGGCGGTGAGCACCCAACGACCGGTCAGGTCGCTGTTGTAATGCTGGCGGCCGGCTTCCACGAAGGTTTCGTAGGTGCCTTGAACGATGCCCTGGCTGCCGATGTAGATCCAACTGCCGGCGGTCATCTGGCCGTACATGGCCAGGCCCTTGGCATCCAGTTCGTTGAAATGCTCCCAGCTGGCCCAGTGCGGCACCAGGTTGGAGTTGGCGATCAGCACGCGCGGGGCGTTGCTGTGGGTCTTGAACACGCCGACCGGTTTACCGGATTGCACCAGCAGGGTTTCGTCGTCGTTCAGATTGGTGAGGCTCTCGACGATCTGGTCGTAGCACTCCCAGTTGCGCGCCGCACGGCCGATACCGCCGTACACCACCAGTTCTTTGGGGTTCTCGGCCACTTGCGGGTCGAGGTTGTTCATCAGCATGCGCAGCGGCGCTTCGGTCAGCCAGCTTTTGGCGGTGAGCTTGTTACCGCGGGCGGCGCGGATTTCGACGTCACGGTATTTTGTAGGCTTGGTCACAGCTAGGACTCCTCGGCGAACGATGCGCGGACACTGATGGTGCGAAGTCTTACGCACACATATTTACTTGTATGTACAAGCATATGCAATCGAGCGGCCAACTCTAGCCAGGAGTGGTTGGGATTTTTTTGCACGGGGCGTGCGAGCCTTGTAAATCAAGGCTTCAAAGCTTGATGAAATTTCTTACGGAGGCTTTTTGCAGCAAGGGGAATTTGTCACGGCAGCGAAGCTTTGCGTCACGCTGGGGCATTCGGTAACAAATTGGTGCGCGGAGTGGAAACAGATTTTGTGAACAATGCAAAAACAAATGTGGGAGCTGGCTTGCCAGCTCCCACAGTTTTTAACCGCGCGCGGTCAGTTCGATGATGCAGCAGCGGCCAGTGACAGAGATATCCAGCAGGCCCGTGTTACCGTCCACTTGCAGGCAATCATGGTGGCCGAGCTTCTCGCCCAGCACCTTCACTTCATCCGCCACGCTGAACACCAGCACCGTCTGCGCGGAGCTGAAAAACTGCTGCACACCATCCACCCACTGCAAGCGTGCATGGTAACGCTGTGGCGAGTAGATCAGGTTGAAGTCGCGAATCGGCCCGGTGATCAAGCGGCACGAAACCTGGCTTTCACCCAGGAACGCGAACGGTTGCAACGGTAACAAGCCGCGCTGTTCCTCGCCGTCTACGGTCAACACCATGCCCGCGCCCTTGATCACCGTGATCACGCGCTGGTAACCGGCGAAGGTGGAAAACCCACCCGACTCGGCGATATCGGCAATCGACAAACGCCAGCCAAAGCCCTCCAGGCCGGTGCCCGCGTCGCGACTGATTTCTTCGGTACTGCCGCCGCCGTTCTTCCACGGCATGCGCACGTAGTCGGCGGCACGCCAGACGTTGATCTCACTCATTTACTGAAGCGTCCTTCGAGGCTGTGACGGGAACCGGGGTGGATCAACCGCGCCGCAGTCACCGGCTGGCGACCCGACCAGGTGCGTCGGCGAATCAACAGGCACGGCTCGCTCGGCTCGATCTGCAACAACTTGCACTCGGCGGCATCGGCGAGGATCGCCTCAACCACATGCTCGCCCTCAGTCAACGGCGCGACCTGGTTCAAATAGGCATACGGGGTTTGCTGGGTGAAGTCCTGTTGCAAGTATTCCGGCGCGACCAGGGCGTTGACGAATCGGTCTTCTATTTGCACAGGAATGTCGTTCTCGTAATGCACGATCAACGAGTGGAACACCCGCCCGCCTTCGCGCATTTCCAAGGCGACGGCGCGCTCGGAACCGGCGGCCTCTTCGCCCAGGGTGATCACCTGGCAGGTGTGCCGATGCCCGCGGGAGGCGATTTCATCGGCGATGTTGTGCACTTCAAACAGTGCCGACTGGCTCTTAGGCTCGGCCACGAAGGTCCCCACGCCTTGCATACGCACTAGCAGGCCTTCGGCGGTCAGCTCGCGCAGGGCGCGGTTGATGGTCATGCGGCTGAAGCCCAACTGACTGACCAGCTCGCTTTCCGACGGCACGCGGTAATGGGGCGGCCAGTTGCCGTTGAGGATCTGCTGGCTGATCATCTGTTTGACGCGGGCATACAAGGGCGCCGGACTTTCGTCCATGTGGGCAGCCAGCGAAGAGTTGGCGGGCGGAGTCGGCACAGGGAATCCTTGCAGGGGAAAAAGATGCATAGATTGCCGGAGTTTACCGAGCAGGCAAACGTCTGTATATGTATATACAAATAAACACACGACCGGGGTGCCTTGATCATGTCCGCTTTCTTTGCCGAACGCGCACTGCTGCCTAATGGATGGGCCAACGATGTACGTCTTGAAGTCAGCGCCGATGGCCTGCTGACAAAGGTTGAGCCCAATGCCAGTGCAGAAGGTGCTGAACGGCTCAGGGGCCCGGTGTTGGCGGGCATGCCGAACCTGCACTCCCATGCCTTCCAGCGCGCCATGGCGGGCTTGGCCGAAGTGGCCGGCAACCCCAATGACAGCTTCTGGACCTGGCGCGATTTGATGTACCGCATGGTCGGCAAGATCAACCCCGAGCAATTACAGGTCATCGCCCGCCAGCTGTATATCGAAATGCTCAAGGCCGGCTACACCTCGGTGGCCGAGTTTCATTACGTGCACCACGATCTCAGCGGCCAGCCCTATGCCGACCGTACGGAACTGTCCCGCCAGATCAGCCAGGCAGCCGCCAGCAGCGGGATCGGCCTGACCTTGCTGCCGGTGCTCTACACCCACGCAGGCTTTGGTGGCCAAGCGCCGAATGAAGGCCAGCGACGGTTTATCAACAGCACGGAACACTACCTGGACCTGCAAGCACGCCTGCAGCCCATTCTGGCGGCACAACCGGCGCAGCAACTGGGCCTGTGCTTCCACTCCCTGCGCGCCGTAACCCCCGAACAAATCCATACCGTGCTGGCCGCCAGTGACAAGCGCTGCCCGGTGCATATCCACATCGCCGAACAGCAAAAGGAAGTCGACGACTGCCTGGCCTGGAGCGGCAAGCGCCCGTTGCAGTGGCTGTATGACAATGTCGAAGTGGATGATCGCTGGTGCCTGGTGCATGCCACCCATGCCGATGCCGACGAAGTGACACGCATGGCCAACAGCCGAGCAATTGCCGGTTTGTGCCTGACCACGGAGGCCAACCTGGGCGATGGGATTTTTCCAGCGGTGGACTTCCTCGCCCAGGGCGGCCGCATGGGCATTGGTTCCGACAGCCATGTGTCACTGAGCGTGGTGGAAGAACTGCGTTGGCTGGAATACGGCCAGCGCCTGCGCGATCAACGGCGTAATCGGTTGTATCGCAGTGACCAACCGATGGTGGGTCGCACGCTGTTCGATGCTGCGCTGGACGGCGGCGCACAAGCGCTGGGCCAGCCGATTGGTCGACTGCAACTGGGCAAGCGCGCGGACTGGATAGTGCTGGACGGTAGCGACCCGTACTTGGCGACGGCCAGTGAGGATGGAATCCTCAACCGCTGGCTGTTTGCCGGTGGTGATCGGCAAGTGCGCGATGTACTGGTCAATGGCAAATGGGTGGTGCGAGATGGGCATCATGCTGGCGAAGAAGACAGCAGCCGGGCATTCACCCAGGTCCTGAAGGACTTGCTGAACTAAAGGCCAACCCATAACAAATGTGGGAGCTGGCTTGCTTGCGATACAGACACCTCGGTGCATCAGTTACACCGGGTTGATGCTATCGCAGGCAAGCCAGCTCCCACATTTGATTGATGGTGCTGCGAATTACTGGGACGTCTTCGCCATCTGCTTATCCGACGTACGCCAGATCAAGCGCGTGGTGTCATAGCCTTGCTGTCGCGCCCGGCTCAGCAGGTCTTCGCGGGTATCGGCACTCACCGTCGGCGTGCGCGACAGGATCCACATATAGCGACGGCTCGGGCTGCCGACGAGGGCGGTCTTGTAGTCATCGCTGACATACAGCACCCAGTAGTCGCCCTTGGCAACGCCCGGCAACAGTGATGTAAACCAGTTATTGAATTCTACCCACAGCTTGTCGGTCTTGCCTGGCACCTGCGGCGTAGCCGTGCCTTTGGCCTCTTGCCACTTCCACTCAGGCGTCAGGCAGCGGTTGAACACCGACATGTCACCATCAGGCAGCAAGGTATAGCGGGCTTCGGATTGCGCACAGTTGCGCTGGAAGTACATCGGCAAACGGGCCAACTCATACCAGGTGCCCTGGTAACGCTTGAGGTTGACGTTGCTCGCAGTCTTGGGTTGCAGATCATCGCCAGAATGGCTGGCGCAGCCCGCCAAAAACAGGCTGGCGCAAAGGAACAAAACAAAACGCATCATTCTTCTTCTCCCGCAGGCTCGCGCCCCGGTTTACTTCAGGCCTTGCCCGGAAAACATCAGAACTTTGTCACCGGCGTACTGCACGCTGATAAAGCTGTTTTTATCGCCCCAGGTGCAGCTGGACATGCCCAGTGCGCCGGAACAATCGGTTGGCTTACCCAGCAACGACTCCACCTCGGCCTTGGCCATGCCGGCTGAGAGCTTTTGGTAGTTTTCTTGGTTGACCTTGCTGCAAGCGGCTAAGAGCACGCAAAAAGCCAGCAGGGCGAGACGGCGTATAGACATGGAAAAGCTCCTGGAGAGACAAAGCAGCTGGGGTATCTGCCAGAAGCTTAGAAGGGAAAAGGGGTGTCTGGTTCCCGACGAGCGAAAACAAAAAAGCCCCGAAAACGCTGAAACGTTTCGGGGCTTGCTCACTTCAAAAACTTCACATCTTGAATGCATCTGTGGCGAGGGAGCTTGCTCCCGTTCGGGTGCGCAGCGCCCGCATGCTTTTTCGGGCCGCTTCGCAGCCCAACGGGAGCAAGCTCCCTCGCCACACGGGCTTACTTCTTGTGATAGGCCGTCACGCGCTCAACTTCTTCCTTCG
>NZ_NKRF01000039.1:0-18171 GCF_003408955.1 Pseudomonas sp. GL93 | reverse complement strand
GGCGGGGCGCCGAGTGGTGGGGCAAGAGCCCTTTTGGTTACTTTTGGGGCTCTTTTCCAAAAGTGACCCGCTGTAAAAGCGGAACCCTAAGTGGCCGTTGCCGCAGGAATGGATATGTACACGGATAACATCGTCGGCTTTCAGGCCGCCATCGCAGGCAAGCCAGCTCCCACAGTTGAATCGTGGGGTGTCAGGTAGGCGGGCGTCGGCTGTCAGGCCGTCACGGGAGCAAGCCCCCTCCCACAGGTGTAACACCCAGCCCCGACTGACGGTTATTGTCAGAAATATCCCACAGGAGTACAAATGTACTCCATGACAAACCTGACCCCCCGCCGCACCGCCATCCTGACCTTCATTCGCGAGCGCATCGCGCAACAAGGTCAGCCTCCCAGCCTCGCCGAGATCGCCGAGGCGTTCGGCTTCGCCTCGCGCAGCGTCGCCCGCAAGCATGTGGTGGCGCTGACCGAAGCCGGCTTTATCGAGGTCAACCCCAACCAGGCCCGTGGCATCCGCCTGCTCAATCAACCTGCGCGTCCCGAGTGGCTGGATGTACCAGTGCTCGGCCGTGTGGCGGCCGGTCGGCCGATTGGCGCCGATGCTGAGGTGCACAGCCGCTTGCAACTGGACCCCGCCACTTTCGCCAAAACTCCCGATTACCTGCTGCGGGTGCAGGGCGATTCGATGATTGAAGATGGCATTCTCGATGGCGACCTGGTGGGCGTGCGCCGCAGTGCCGAAGCCCTGAACGGGCAGATTGTGGTGGCGCGCCTGGACGGCGACGTCACCATCAAGCGTTTCGAGCGCCACGGCGACAGTGTACGCCTGTTGCCGCGCAACCCGGCCTATCAACCTATCGTGGTCGGGCCCGGGCAGGACCTGGCCATCGAAGGCGTGTTCTGCGGCCTGGTGAGGCAAGGCTGATGGGCGCCGTGGTTGCCCTGGACTCGCTGTTCCATGGCGGGCGAGTCTGGAAGGGCCGGCCCGCCGCGCCACCGGCCAGCGTACACCCCACGGGGCTGGCGGCGTTGGATGCGGTGCTGCCCAGTGGCGGCTGGCCGGAATCGGCCTTGAGTGAAATCCTGATGGCCCAGGACGGGGTGGGCGAGTTGCAACTGGTGCTGCCCACACTGGCACGCTTGTCGGCCCTGGGCGAGCGCATTGTGCTGGTGGCGCCGCCCTATACCCCCTATCCCCATGCGTGGCAGAACGCCGGGGTGGATGTGCGCCAGCTGTCCATTATCCAGGCCGAGGAGCATGACGCGCTGTGGGCGGTGGAGCAATGCCTGCGTTCGGGCAGTTGCGGTGCGGTGTTGTGCTGGCCGCGCAAGGCCGATGATCGCGCTTTGCGGCGTTTGCAGGTGGCGGCGGAAACCGGGCAGACCCTGGCGTTTGCCTGGCGCTCCCTGAGCGAGGCGATCAATGCCTCGCCTGCCGCCCTGCGCCTGGCGGTCGAGGCCAGGCCCGCGCAAGTACGGGTGCTCAAGTGCCGTGGCGGGCTGGCCCATCCGGCGCCGATTGCCCTGGCAGGGCATTGAGGTTGCCATGCGTTGGGTGTGTATTGTCTTCCCGCAATTGGCGCTGGACGGGGCACAGCGTGTGCATCCCGAACCCGACCAGCCGCTGGCGCTGCTGGCCGGCACGCCGCAGCGGCGCGTGCTGCAAACCGTCAACGCCGCCGCCCGCGCCTTGGGCCTGCGCCCCGGTCAATCGTTGACGGCGGCCCATGCCCTGGTCAAGCAGTTTGCCTGTGTGGAATACGACCCGTTGGAGATCGAGCGCCTGCAGCAGTTTCTGGCCGCCTGGGCCTATCGTTTCAGCTCCCAGGTCAGCCTGTATTATCCGCGGGCCTTGTTGTTCGAGATCGAATCGAGCCTGGGCCTGTTCGGGCCCTGGCCGCACCTCGAGGCGCGTTTGCGCAAAGAGCTGACCGAGCTTGGCTTTCGCCATCGCATCGTCGCTGCGCCCAACCCGGCGGCGGCGCGGATATTGGCAAACGGCTACGACGGCCTGACCGTGGCCGATGACCGCGCCCTGATGCAGGCCCTGGCATCGTTGCCTATCGACCGCGCGGGCCTTGAACCCCAGGCCGCCACTGCCTTGTCGCGCATGGGCCTGCGCAGCCTGGCCCAGGTGCAGGCCTTGCCCCGGCATACCCTGGCGCGACGCTTTGACGCCAGCCTGCTCAAGCACCTCGACGCCCTGAGCGGGCAGCGGCCATTGCCCCTGGATTTTTATCAACCGCCCGACCAGTTCGATGCACGCATCGAGTTGAATTTCGATGTGCAATCCCACCAGGCGCTGCTGTTCCCCTTGCGGCGCTTGACCGGCGACCTGTCCGCTTTCCTGTGCGGGCGTGACAGTGGCGTGCAGCGCTTTGACCTGCACCTGGAACACGCCCAGGCACAAGACAGCGTGATCAAGGTGGGCCTGCTCAGTGCCGAGCGCGAGCCTTCGATGTTGTTCGAACTGGCCCGTGGGCGTCTGGAGCAGGTACAGGTCACCGCGCCGGTGCGGGGTGTGCGTTTGGTGGCCGAGGACTTGCCGGTGTTCGTGCCGCAACGCCAGGACCTGTTCGACGACCGCCCGCAACAAACCCTACCGTGGGAACAATTGCGCGAACGCCTGCGTGCACGCCTGGGGGATGAGGCGGTGCAGGGCCTGCGTTTTCAGGCCGACCATCGCCCCGAATGTGCCTGGCAGGCCACGACCGACCACCAGGCGTGCCCGACCTTGAACAAGGTCCGGCGCCCAGGCTGGTTGTTGCCGCAACCGACCTTGCTGGCCGAGCACGGCGTACAGATCCTGATGGGCCCGGAGCGCATCGAATCCGGCTGGTGGGATGGCGCCGATGTCCGCCGCGACTATTACCTGGTCCAGACCCGCGCCGGCCAGCAGGGTTGGGCCTATCGCACGGTGGGGCAAGGCGATGGGCTGTGGTTGCAAGGGTGGTTTGCATGAAAACCCTTGGGCCGCCACCTACTGTAGGAGCGAGCTTGCTCGCGAAGGTCGTCAACGATGACGCTGGGATCCTGAAGGAACGCGGTGCCTTGACGTTTTTCGCGAGCAAGCTCGCTCCTACAGGGGAGGGGTGACGTATGAATTATGCCGAGCTGCACTGCCTGTCCAATTTCAGCTTCCAGCGTGGCGCCTCCAGTGCGCTGGAACTTTTCGAGCGCGCCAAGCGCCAAGGCTACAGCGCCCTGGCGATCACCGATGAATGCACGCTGTCAGGCATCGTGCGCGCCTGGCAAGCCGCCAAAGCCGTGAACTTGCCGCTGATTATCGGCAGCGAAATGCACATCGAAAACGGCCCGAAACTGGTGCTGCTGGTGGAGAACCTGAGCGGTTACCAGCACCTGTGCCGGCTGATCACCCTGGCCCGGCGGCGGGCTGAAAAGGGCCGCTATCGCCTGCTACAGGAAGATTTCGAGCAACCGTTGCCCGGTCTTTTGGCGTTGTGGGTGGCGCAAGACAGCGACACCCAGGCCAGCCTCGACTGGCTGCGCCGCACCTTCGACCAGCGCTTATGGCTGGCGGTGCATCTGCATTGCGGCCAGGACGATGCGCGCCATCTGCAACAGCGCTTGCTACTGGCCCACAGCCTGCAAATCCCTGCCGTGGCCTGCGGCGATGTGCATATGCATGCGCGGGGCCGCCGTGCCCTGCAAGACACCATGACCGCCATCCGCCACCACGTGTCGGTGGCCGAAGCTGGCACGCGCCTGCACCCCAATGGCGAACGCCATCTGCGTAGCCTCGACGCGCTGGCGGCGCTGTATCCCCAGGCCTTACTGGATGAAACCCTCGCCATCGCGCGGCGCTGCACCTTCGACCTCGGCCAGCTGCGCTATCACTATCCACGCGAGCTGGTACCCGCGGGGCATGACGCCCAATCCTGGCTGCGCACCCTCACTGAAGAAGGCATCGCCCAGCGCTGGCCCGAAGGCATCGACGACAAGACCTTGCAGCAAATCCATCGTGAACTGCAGCTGATCAGCGAGCTGGGTTACGAAAGCTATTTCCTTACGGTGCATGACATCGTGCGTTTCGCCCGCAGCCGTTCGATCCTGTGCCAGGGCCGTGGTTCGGCGGCTAACTCGGCGGTGTGTTTTGCCCTGGGCATCACCGAAATCAACCCGAGCCTGACCAACCTGCTGTTCGAGCGCTTCCTGTCCAAAGAGCGCAACGAGCCGCCGGACATCGACGTGGACTTTGAGCACGAACGCCGCGAAGAGGTGCTGCAATACGTGTTCCAGCGCTATGGCCGCACCCGTGCAGCCTTGACGGCGGTGGTCAGCAGTTACCACGCCACGGGCGCGGTACGTGATGTGGCCAAGGCCCTTGGGCTGCCGGCGGACCAGATCAACGCCTTGGCCGATTGCTGCGGGCGCTGGAGTGATGAGGCGCCGCCGTTGGAGCGCCTGCGTGAAAGCGGCTTCGACCCGGACAGCCCACTGCTGCGCCGTGTCTTGACATTGACCCAGCAACTGATCGGTTTTCCGCGGCACCTGTCCCAGCACCCTGGCGGCTTTGTGATCAGCGAATACCCGCTGGACACCCTGGTGCCGGTGGAAAATGCGGCCATGGCCGAGCGCACCATTATCCAGTGGGACAAAGACGACCTCGACGCCGTCGGCTTGCTCAAGGTGGACATCCTCGCCCTGGGCATGCTCAGCGCGATCCGCCGCTGTTTCGATTTGCTGCGCCGGCATCGCCACCGGGACTTGAGCCTGGCCACGATTCCCAAGGAAGACCCGGCCACCTACGCCATGATCAGCAAGGCCGACACCATCGGTGTGTTCCAGATCGAGTCGCGGGCGCAGATGTCGATGTTGCCCAGGCTCAAGCCGCAGACGTTTTATGACCTGGTGATCGAGGTTGCCATTGTGCGGCCTGGGCCGATCCAGGGCGGCATGGTGCATCCGTACTTGCGTCGGCGGAATAATGAAGAGCCCACGACCTATCCGTCGCCGCAATTGGAAGCCGTGCTGGAACGCACCCTGGGCATCCCGCTGTTCCAGGAGCAGGTGATGCAAATCGCCATGGTCGCCGCTGACTATAGCCCCGGCGAGGCCGACCAGTTGCGCCGCTCCATGGCCGCCTGGAAACGCCACGGTGGCCTGGAGCCGCATCAGCAGCGCTTGCGCACCGGCATGCTGAAAAACGGCTACACCGAAGCCTTTGCCGCGCAGATTTTCGAGCAGATCAAGGGCTTTGGCAGCTATGGTTTCCCTGAGTCCCACGCCGCCAGTTTCGCCTTGCTGACCTACGCCAGTTGCTGGCTCAAATGCCATGAGCCGGCAGCCTTCGCCTGCGCCCTGATCAACAGCTGGCCCATGGGCTTCTACAGCCCGGACCAGATCCTGCAGGACGCTCGGCGCCATCGCTTGCAGATCCGCCCGGTGGATGTGCAGGCCAGTGACTGGGAGTGCAGCCTGGAGCCCATCGACGGCCAGCAACCGGCGATTCGTCTGGGCTTGCGCATGATCTCGGGGTTTCGCGAGGAAGACGGGCGGCGTATCGAAGCGGCGAGGCAGCAGCGGCTGTTCAACGACATCGCTGCCCTGGACGCGCGCGCCGGCCTGGATACGCGTGCCCAGGCGCTGCTGGCGGATGCCGGGGCCTTGCGTGCCCTGGCCGGCAACCGCCATCAGGCGCGCTGGGACGTAGCCGGTGTGCATCAGCAACTGGGCTTGTTTGCCGGCCTGCCGAGCCCCGATGAAACGCGGGTGGCATTGCCCGAGCCCACGGTAGGCGAAGATTTGCACGCCGATTACGCCACCCTCGGTACCACCCTGGGGCCTCATCCCCTGGCGTTGTTGCGCGCCGAGTTACGCCGGCGCCGTTGCCGCAGTTCCCAGGAGTTGCTGGCGGTGGAACATGGGCGCAACGTGAGCATCGCCGGGCTGGTCACTGGCCGCCAGCGCCCAGGCACGGCGAGCGGCGTGACCTTTGTCACCCTGGAAGATGAGTTCGGCAACCTCAATGTGGGGGTCTGGCGCGACCTGGCCGAGCGTCAGCGCCAGGCGCTGGTGGGCTCGCGTTTGCTCAAGGTGGACGGCCGTTGGGAGGCGGTGGGTGAGGTGCGGCATTTGATCGCGGGACGCCTCACCGATTTGACGCCGTTGCTGGATGGAATGGTGGTGCGCAGCCGGGATTTTCATTGAGTTCCAGGGGTTTGTGCATTCCTCTGTGTTCAGGATGAAACCATCCACCGCTGGCGCGCTCCAAAACTTGCGACTGTCTTGTCCCTGCACAGAGCCCAATCATGCAATTTTTATCCAACCCCCATGGCTGTGAAGGCTGGGCCGGCGAAATGGCCCAGCGGATTCGCACATTTGACTGGTCAAGTACCGACCTTGGCCCTTTGGATCAGTGGTCCACGAGCCTGGCTTGCACCGTGCAAATGATGCTCGCCTCACCCGTGCCGATGGTGATGCTGTGGGGGCGGGCAGGGTACATGATCTACAACGACAGCTATTCGGTATTTGCCGGCGGGCGCCATCCCTACCTCTTGGGCACTCCGGTAGAACTGGGCTGGCCGGAAGTGGCCGAGTTCAATCGGCATGTGGTGGATACGTGCCTGGCGGGCGGCACCTTGTCGTTCAATAACAAGGAGCTGGTGTTATCGCGTCACGGCCAACCGGAAAGCGTGTGGCTGGACCTCTATTACAGCCCCGTGGCCGGGGACAACCAACAGCCGGCCGGGGTGCTGGCGATTGTGGTGGAAACCACCGAACTGGTGAAGTCCGAGCGGGTGCGCCAGGAGCTCACCCATAATCTGGAGCAACGCGTCGCCGCTGAAGTGCAGGCGCGGTCAGCCGCAGAAGACCAGTTGCGCCAGTCACAGAAGCTGGAAGCGATTGGCGGCCTGACCGGTGGCGTGGCCCATGACTTCAATAACCTGCTGCAAGTGATCGCCGGCAACCTGCATTTGCTCGCCCGGCATGAGCCGGACAATTGTCAGGTGCAACGTCGCGTCACCGCGGCCATCGCCGCTGTGGAGCGGGGGGCCAAGCTGTCGTCGCAACTGCTGGCCTTTGCCCGTCGCCAGCCCTTGTCTCCGGCGGTATATAACCCGCAGCGCATCTACGCCGGCCTGGGCGAGCTGTTGCAACGGGCGCTGGGGGAAACCATTCATATCGACGTGCAACTGCCCCAGGACTCCTGGTGCATCAATGTCGACCGCAACCAGCTGGAAAACGCGTTGCTCAACCTGGCGATCAACGCCCGCGATGCCATGCAGGGCGAGGGCATAATTCGTATCACCGGGGAAAACGTCATCCTCCACCCGCAAGATTGCGTCGGTAAAAGCATCAAGCCCGGCGAGTACGTGCGCCTGGCCGTGGCCGACACCGGCGTGGGCATGTCCGAGGCGACCCTCAAGCGCGCATTCGAACCCTTCTTTACCACCAAGCGCGAAGGCCACGGCACCGGCCTGGGCCTGAGCATGGTGTTCGGTTTTGTGCGCCAAAGTGGCGGGCACGTGGACATGTGGAGCGAGGAGGGCAAGGGCTCGGTGGTACAGATGTATTTTCCCCACTGCCTGGAGCCTGAATGCTTCGACGACGACAGTGATGCGGACCCGCAAGGCAGCGGCCAGGAAACCATTCTGGTGGTCGAGGACAACGAAGGCGTGCGCCTGACGGTGGTCGAGTTGCTGCAGCAGTCGGGTTATACCGTATTGACCGCCGAGGATGGCGACCGCGCGATGCAAATGTTGCAGCGCGGCGTGTCGCCTGACCTGATCTTCACCGATGTGGTGATGCCCGGTCGGGTCAAGAGCATCGACCTGGCCGCCTGGGCCCGCGCGCAGAACCCGCCGGTGCCGGTGCTGTTTACCTCAGGCCACACCCGCGACATTCTGTCTTCCAATCATCTGCTCAGCGCCGATATCCACCTGCTGAGCAAACCCTACAGTCCCGATGCCCTGACCCAACGCGTGCGCAGGGTGCTCGGCGCAAGACAAGGTTGCCCATGACATCACAGCGCAACATCCCACCGCTCACCGCCCGGCAAACGGGCTTCGTCAGGGTGCGTGGCGCCCGTGAACATAACTTGCGTAATGTCGATGTGGATATTCCCCGGGACGCCCTGGTGGTATTTACCGGCGTGTCTGGCTCCGGCAAATCGTCCCTGGCGTTTTCCACGGTGTATGCCGAGGCCCAGCGCCGCTATTTCGAATCGGTGGCGCCCTATGCGCGGCGCTTGATCGACCAGGTTGGCGTGCCGGATGTAGACAGCATCGAAGGCTTGCCGCCTGCCGTGGCCCTGCAACAGCAACGCGGTACACCGAGTGCGCGCTCGTCGGTGGGCAGTGTCACCACCTTGTCGAGCTTGATCCGCATGCTCTATTCCCGCGCTGGCCGTTATCCGCCGGGGCAGGCCATGTTGTACGCCGAGGACTTCTCGCCGAACCTGCCCCAGGGTGCGTGCCCGCAATGCCACGGCCTGGGCCGCGTGTATGAAGTGACCGAAGCGCTGATGGTGCCCGATCCGTCCTTGACCATCCGCCAGCGCGCAGTGGCGTCCTGGCCATTGGCGTGGCAGGGCCAGAACCTGCGCGACATCCTCGTGACCCTGGGTTATGACGTGGACATCCCGTGGCGCGAGCTGCCCAAAAAGCAGCGCGACTGGATCCTGTTCACCGAAGAAACCCCCACCGTACCGGTGTACGCCGGCTTCACCCCACAGCAGACCCGCGAGGCGTTGAAACGCAAGCTTGAGCCCAGTTACCAAGGCACCTTCAGCGGCGCTCGGCGCTATATTCTGCACACCTTCGCCCACACCCAAAGCGCGCTGATGAAAAAGCGCGTGTCGCAGTTCATGCAAGGCAGTGCTTGCCCATTGTGCGAGGGCAAACGCCTGAACCAGGCGGCGTTGTCGGTGAAGTTTGCCGGGGTGGATATCGGTGAGTTGTCGCAATTGTCCCTGGCGCAATTGGCCGAGTTGCTGCGGCCCGTGGCAGCGGGGCAGGACAGGATGAAGCTGTCGGTGGAAAAACGCCTGGCGGCCCAGCGCATCGCCCAGGACCTGCTCGAACGGGTCCACACTTTGATCGAGCTGGGCCTGGGCTACCTGTCCCTGGAGCGCAGCACGCCGACCTTGTCGTCCGGGGAGCTGCAGCGTCTGCGCCTGGCTACCCAATTGGGCTCGCAGTTGTTCGGCGTTATTTATGTGCTCGATGAGCCTTCGGCGGGACTGCACCCGGCGGATGGCGAAGCATTGTTCACGGCGCTTGATCGTTTGAAGGCCGCAGGCAATTCCCTGTTTGTGGTGGAGCATGACCTGGAAACCATGCGCCGCGCCGACTGGCTGATCGACGTGGGCCCGGCTGCCGGCGAACATGGCGGGCAAGTGCTGTACAGCGGGCCGCCCGCAGGGTTGGCGGATGTCGAGGCCTCGCAGACCCGTGAATACCTGTTTGCCCAACCTCGCCCGGCCAATGCGCCAAGCCGCGAGCCGGCCGGGTGGCTGAAGCTTGCAGGCGTGACGCGAAATAACCTGAATAATTTGAACGTGGATTTCCCGCTGGGCTGTTTCACCGCGGTGACGGGGATTTCCGGCTCGGGCAAATCCAGCCTGGTCAGCCAGGCGCTGCTGGAGCTGGTGGGCACGGGCCTGGGGCGTGTGCTGGAAAGCGACGACGAACCGAGCCTGGAAGATGCTGCACCGCAAGCCAGTGGCGGGCGCATCAGCGCCGGGCTGGAGCACATCCAGCGCCTGGTGCAGGTGGACCAGAAACCCATCGGCCGCACGCCGCGCTCCAACCTGGCGACCTATACCGGGCTGTTCGACAACGTGCGCAAACTGTTCGCCGCCACGCCAGCGGCCAAGAAGCGCAATTACGATGCCGGGCAGTTCTCCTTCAATGTCGCCAAGGGCCGTTGCCCGAACTGTGAGGGTGAAGGTTTTGTCAGCGTTGAGTTGCTGTTCATGCCCAGCGTGTACGCGCCATGCCCGACCTGTCACGGCGCGCGCTATAACCCCGATACCCTGGCGATCAAATGGCAGGGCTTGAACATCGCCCAGGTGCTGGGGCTGACGGTGGAGCAGGCGGTGCAGGTGTTTGCCGAGCAGCCGGGCATCCTGCGTTCGTTGCTTGTGCTGCGCGATATCGGCCTGGGTTATCTGCGCCTGGGGCAGCCGGCTACCGAGCTGTCCGGCGGTGAAGCCCAACGCATCAAGCTCGCCACTGAACTGCAACGTAACGCCCGGGGCGCCACCTTGTATGTCTTGGACGAACCGACCACCGGCTTGCACCCCAAGGACGTCGATCGTTTGCTCAGCCAGTTGAATCACTTGGTGGAGGCGGGGCATACGGTGGTTGTGGTGGAGCATGAAATGCGCGTGGTGGCCCAGAGTGACTGGGTGATTGATATCGGCCCGGGGGCAGGGGACCTGGGCGGAACGGTGGTGGCGTGCGGCACGCCCCACAAGGTTGCCAAGAGCAAACACAGCCGCACTGCACCTTATCTGGCCCAATCACTGATCTAACGGGTGCTGATGTCCAAAATGTGGGAGGGGCAAGCCCTGATGCCAGTCAGTTAAGCGCAGACTCCTGTGGGAGCGGGCTTGCTCGCGAAAGCGGCAGGTCAGTCAATATAATGTTTGCTGGGCCGACGTCTTCGCGAGCAAGCCCGCTCCCACATTAAGCCCAGTGTCAGTCGGTGAGGTTGTGCTGGATCTGTTGCTTGGCCAGCTTCACCACATTCTCCACGGTAAACCCGAACTTCTCCTGCAACTTGGCCAGCGGTGCCGAGGCGCCGAAGCTGTTCATCACCACTTTGGCGCCGGTCTGCCCGACGTAGCGGTCCCACCCCAAGGGCCCTGCCTGCTCCACCACTACACGGGCTTTAACCGCAGGCGGCAGGACGCTGTCGCGGTAGGCTTGACCCTGGTCTTCGAACAGCTCCCAGCTGGGCATCGACACCACGCGAGCGCCAATGCCTTGGTCTTTGAGCTGCTCATAGGCGGCCACCGCCAGGCTGACTTCGCTGCCGGTGGCGATCAGGATGACCTCCGGTTGATCCGCGCCGGCCAACACATAGGCACCTTTGGCCGCGCCGGAAGCTGCGGCATAGTGGTTGCGGTCGAGGGTCGGCAATGCCTGGCGCGATAACACCATACAGCTGGGCCGATGGGTTTGTGCCAACGCCACCTTCCACAGCTCAAGGGTTTCATTCGCATCGCCTGGCCGTAGCGTCAACAGCCCCGGCGTGGCACGCAGTTGGGTCAGGTGTTCGATGGGCTGGTGGGTGGGCCCGTCTTCGCCTACGCCGATGGAGTCATGGGTAAACACGAAGATCACCGGCAACTCCATGATCGCCGCCAGGCGGATCGGCGGTTTCATGTAGTCGCTGAACACCAGGAAGGTCGAGGTGTACGGGCGCAGGTAGGACAGCGCCATGCCATTGGCAATCGCGCCCATGGCATGTTCGCGGATACCGAAGTGCAGGTTGCGCCCGCTGTAGTCATCCGCGCTGAAACGCCCGGCACCGTCGAAGGTGAGGTTGGTCTTGGTCGAGGGCGACAAATCCGCCGAACCGCCCAGCAACCATGGAATCTGTTGGGCGAAGGCATTCAATACCTCGCCGCCTGAAGCACGGCTGGCGACGCCTTTGGCATCGGCGGCAAAGCTGGGTAGGTGCGCTTGCCATTGCTCGGGCATTTCCCCGGCGCGCATGCGTTGCAGCTCATCGGCCCGTTGCGGGTCGAGGGTGGCGAGGGTCTGGTTCCACTCGGCGTACAGCGGCTCGGCGCGTTCGTAAAGGGCATCGCGCAACAGTGTGCGAGCCTCTTCGGGCACGAGAAAACTTGAATCCTGCGGCCAGCCATAGGCGGCTTTGGTCAGACGAATCTCGTCCTCTCCCAGTGGTTCGCCATGGGCCGCAGCGGTGTTGTGTTTGTGCGGTGAGCCGTAGCCGATCACGCTGTCCACCACGATCAAGGTGGGAGCGCCGGTGTTGGCCTTGAAGGTTTCCAATGCCACGCTCAAGGCCTGCAAGTCATTGGCGTCGGTGACATGCACGGTGTGCCAGCCATAAGCCTGGAAGCGTTGGATCACGTCTTCACTGAACGCCAGCTCAGTGTGGCCCTCGATGCTGATGGTGTTGTTGTCATAGATCCAGCACAGGTTATCGAGCTTCAAGTGCCCGGCCAGGGACGCGGCTTCGCTGCTGATGCCCTCCATCATGTCGCCGTCACCGCACAGGGTGTAGACGTCGTAGTCAAACAGCACCTGGCCGTCGCGGTTGAAGCGCTGGCCCAGCCATCGCTCGGCCATGGCCATGCCTACACTGTTGGCGCAGCCCTGGCCCAACGGGCCGGTGGTAGTTTCCACGCCCGTGGTCATGCGGTACTCAGGATGGCCTGGGGTCTTGGAGCCGATCTGCCGGAACTGCTTGATATCGTCCAGGCTGACGGCCGGCTGGCCCGAGCGCTGGCCATGGGCATCGATCTCCACCACACCGGCCAGGTGCAACAGCGAATACAGCAGCATCGAGGCATGCCCTACCGACAGCACAAAACGGTCACGGTTGGGCCAGTCAGGATGCTCGGGGTGATAACGCAGGAAGCGACTCCACAACGTATAACCCACCGGCGCCAGGCCCATGGGCGTGCCAGGGTGACCCGAATTGGCCTTCTGCACGGCATCCATGGCCAGGGTGCGTAGGGTGTTAATGCATTGGGTGTCGGCAGCAGTGGCAACGTGATTCATAAAACCGGTCTCCCTGGGGTGGCGATCTACAGTGGAGGGCAGGGCGGGGCAAAGGTTTGATCCCATCGCGTGCGCCGCGACGAACGGGACGTTGTTGGCCTCAAACATGACAAGATCGGTTGGAATGGGCTAGCTTCAAGGGCGTAGACCATCGATCAATCTGTGGAGGTACGCCATGCCAGTGAAACACGACCTGTATCAGGACTTGGGATTGAGCAAGGAAGCTGTTCACGAACGCAGGGCGACGGATAAACGGTTGGATTCGCTGCTCACCCAATATGATGTTGCCGACGGGGAGGTGCTGGCGGCGGAAAAAGCCAGTGCCAGCGATGAGGATGTGGAAAAGCTGAAGAAGAAACGGCTATTGATCAAAGACGAAATTGTTGGGCGGCTGGGTTAAGCAACCCCTCGCCACACGCTTGGAATGTGCACATTTGTTCAGAATTGTCTGGAGGACAAGTGCCGTTTCAATCCTTATGATGCGCTCCGTCCACTCGGCTCTGGGGCTTGTTGCGGCGCAAGGATTGCGTTGTTGAGCCGGGTGGGCATCCTCAGAATTCATGCAACACAGGGCCGAATCGGTCGGCTGCAAATGCTGCCTGTGGGAGCTGGCTTGCCTGCGATGGCGGCCTCCCAGCCGACGCCTATCCACCTGACACCCCACAGTCCAAATGTGGGAGCTGGCTTGCCTGCGATGACGGCCTGACAGTCAACACAGTTGGAACGTGTACATATCCATTCCTGCGGTAACGGCCACTTAGGGTTCCGCTTTTACAGCGGCTCACTTTTGAAAAGAGCCCAAAAGTAAGCAAAAGGCTCTTGCCCCACCACTCGGCACCTCGCCCAGGCTCGGTGTGCCCGTAATCCGCCAGTGATTTGGGGGGCCGCCGCCACGCGCCATCCATGGCGCGGGTCGGCTAAACCGGCATCCCTGCCGGTTTACCCCCCAAATCCCTGTCGAATTCCGGCCAGCGTGGTTTAACGGGGCGCCTAAGATCAAGATCAAGAGCGGCTCGCTTCGCATCGTGGTTACCATCAAGGCCGTGGCGCTTGGCGTTCGGTCTTGCATCCAGTCATTTCAACAGCGTTTCAAGGCATATATCCATGGAACGCTGCTGCGTCTGCTCATACAACTGCAACTCATCAATCGTCCTGCGCCCAAGCGCCTGCTCGAAGGCGGCTCGGTTGGAGTTGCCCGCGTAGTGACTCTGCGCCCCATCCCCCAGGTTTGACTGGAAGATCCCCGCCGCACTGACCGGCAAAAAGTCCTCATACACCAACGGTTCCACCGCCACATGACCGGCGCTGAGCAGCGCCTCCAATGTGCGCGGCTGATCGGCCTGGCCGCATGCCGCCAGGCCTTTATCGGTGACGAAGTAGCGAAAATACGCCAAGCCCTGCTCGCGCATTTGCGGGTAGTTATCGGGGAAGGCCTGGAAGTGCTGTTCCATCAATTGCACATAGCGCTCGGCGTTGGCTTCATTGGGGAATGTGCCGAGTTCATCGCGGGCGGCGTTCAGCAGTTGGTCGTACAGGGCGCGGCCTTTAGGCGTAAGCGCGACGCCGCGTTGTTCGATTTCGCCGAAGCGCGCGCTGTGGCTGCCGTGGGCATCGGTGAAGGCGATGGGTTCGTCCAAGGCCTTGAAGCTGGTCTGGCGTAGCAGGATCGGGCACTGGCGCCTAGGTGGGCCTTCGATCACGGCTTTGGGGGTGATGCCTTTGCCGGGCATCGCCGCCTGCACCTGGTCGATGTCCAGGGTGCGTGGCGTCAGGTGGTTGATGTGTGGGCCCTTGAACGCGACGACGTCGGCGATCAGGCGGTGCTGGTCGCTGAGTTGCTGATACTGGGCACCCGTGACCGTGGCAGTGTGGTGCCAGCGGAACGTCTCCAGGGCCTGGCGGATAAAGGCCTCGGCATCGCTGGTATTCAAGCCGCCTTGGGTCTCTGCCTGGTCGATCAATGCCAAGGCCTCGGCGGTAAAGATCGAGCGCTTGGCCAGGGCGCTTTCGGCGAAGGCACGCAGGTCAGGATTTTCGATCAGCTCCAGGCGCAGCAATGAGGTGAATACGCGAAACGGGCTGGTTTGCAGCGCGTGTTCATGCACCGCGCGAAAGGCGGTGGAGTGTACAGGTACGCCAGCGGGGGTGAGGTCGTAGTAGCCCACCGGTTGCATGCCCATCACCGCGAATAACCGGCTGATGGTTGCCAGTTCCGCAGCGGTGCCCAGGCGGATGGCGCCGTGGCGTTCCATGTCCAGGCGCTGGATTTCGCCGGTACGTTGCAGTTGATGCGCCAGGCCCGGTTCGCTGTCGAGCACGCGGGCATTGGTCTGGGCCACCAGCTCCAGCAGCGCGCCATACAAGGGCACTTCATCTCGATACATGTCGGACATGGCCTTGGAAAAGCCCTTGCGGATCTCGTCGGGGCTGACATGGGCGGTGGCGTGCATAGAAAAATTCCTGATGACTGGAGCGATGATCGTGGCCTTTGCCCGATTTTGTTGAGGGGGCGGCCGGCTTGCAAACGAAGATTCCTCTGGACTTCATTCTGCAAATGAATGAGTTGGCCCTGCGCCCAAGTCTTCATGTGCAAGCGGACGTCATTGGGCTCTACACTGCCCTCACTGTGTCGGTGAAGGAGGACCCAATGACGGCCAGACCCGTAACCAACCTGCTGGGCACCATTGAAGGCCAGCGCCTGGCAACGCAACACGCCGAACGTTGGCGCGAGTGGGGCCCGTACCTGAGTGAGCGCCAGTGGGGCACGGTGCGCGAAGACTACAGCGCCGACGGTGACGCCTGGGCCTACTTCCCCCATGAGCATGCACGCAGCCGCGCCTATCGCTGGGGCGAGGACGGGTTGGCCGGTTTCAGTGACAAGGCCCAACGCTGGTGCCTGGGCCTGGCGCTGTGGAATGAGCGCGATGCAATCCTCAAGGAGCGTCTGTTTGGCCTCAACAACGCCGAAGGCAACCACGGTGAAGACGTCAAGGAGCTGTACTTTTTCGTCGATGGCGTGCCGAGCCATGCCTACATGCGCATGCTCTACAAATACCCCCATGCGGCGTTTCCCTACGCTGACCTGATCACCGAGAACGCCCGTCGTGGGCTGGATGATGCCGAGTATGAAATCCTTGATACCGGTGTGTTTGCAGACAACCACTACTGCGACGTCAGTGTCGAATACGCCAAGCATCAGCCCGACGATATTTTCATGCGCGTCACCGTGCATAACCGTTCGGACCAACCCACACGCCTGCAGGTGCTGCCCCAGCTCTGGGCGCGCAATGACTGGAGCTGGACCTTAGATGCACCCAAGCCCAGCTTGAGGCTGGACGTTGATCGGGTGCTGGCCCGTCATCATGAACTTGATGACCGCTGCCTCAGTGCCTGGGGCCAGGACGGCGTGCAGTGGCTGTTCTGTGAAAACGAAACCAACCAGCCCAAACTGGACGGGCAACCGGCGCCGGGGCCGTTCAAGGATGGCATTAACGATTATGTGGTGGGCGGGGTCGAGTCGGCGATTCGCCGGGACGCGGGCACTAAAGTGGCCGCGCATTTCACCCTTGAACTGGCGGGCCAGGAAAGCAAAACCCTCTACCTGCGCTTTGCGCCTCTGGACGCGCCAGACGTCAATGCGCGCAAGCTATTCGAACAGCGCCGCCGGGAGGCCGATGACTTCTACGCGGTCTTGCAACAGGGCCTTGCCGATGACGATGCGCGCACTGTGCAACGCCAGGCCCTGGTGGGCCTGCTGTGGTCCAAGCAGCTGTACTATTTTGACGTGAACCAGTGGCTTGACGGCGACCCGGCTCAGCCCGCGCCACCGCCCGAGCGCTTGCACATCCGCAATACTCATTGGCGGCACCTGTCCAACTTCGACATCCTGTCGATGCCTGACACTTGGGAATACCCGTGGTACGCCTCCTGGGATCAAGGCTTCCAGGCGGTGGCCATCGCGCTGATCGACCCTGGTTACGCCAAGCAACAGTTGTTGTTGCTGGTAAAGGACCGCTTCATGCACCCCAACGGCCAATTGCCGGCCTACGAGTGGCGCTTTGACGACGCCAACCCGCCCGTGCATGCCTGGGCCAGCTGGCGCGTATATCAGCAGGACAAGGCGCTGACCGGCGTGGGCGACATGGATTTCCTGGAGCGGATCTTTCACAAGCTGCTGTTGAATTTCTCTTGGTGGGTCAACCGCAAGGACGCCGAGGGCCGCAACCTGTTCCAGGGCGGTTTTCTGGGCCTGGACAATATCGCCTTGTTCGACCGCTCGGCCACGTTGCCGCCGGGCTACCAGTTGGACCAGGCCGACGGCACCGCTTGGGTGGCGGCTTATGCCCTGGACCTGATGCGCATCGGCCTGGAGTTGGCCAAGCGTAATGTGGTGTACGTGGACATTGCCGTGAAATTTTTCGAGCATTTCCTCTACATCGCCGGCGCTATCAACCGCGTCGATGACAGCGCCGAAGGCTTATGGGATGAGCAGGACCAGTTTTTCTATGACGTGCTGCACCGCCCTGATGGCCAGAGCGAACCGGTGCGCCTGCGCTCCATCGTCGGGTTAATGCCGCTGTTCGCGGTGCTGGTGCTGGAACAGCGCGAGCACGAGGGCCTGGAAGGCTTGCGCGAGCGCCTGCTGGGCTTTATGCATCATCGACCGGACCTGGCCAAGCTGGTTTCGCGCTGGACCGAACCGGGGCAGGGCAACCGCCTGTTGCTGGCGCTGCTGCGCGGTGAACGCACCAAGGATTTGCTGCGGCGCATGCTGGATGATCGGGAGTTCTTGTCGGCCTTTGGCGTGCGCGCCCTGTCCAAGGCGTTCGCCGAGCAGCCCCTGGCGCTGAAGATGAATGGCGACACCTTGTGCGCGCGCTACCAGCCGGGTGAATCCGACTCACGCTTGTACGGCGGCAACTCCAATTGGCGCGGGCCGTTGTGGATGCCGGTGAACTACATGCTGATTGAATCGTTGCGCGAGTTTCACCGCTATTACGCGGATAACTTTTCCGTGGAGTATCCGACGGGCAGTGGGTATCTGGCGTCTCTGGAGCAAGTGGCTGACAGTCTCAGCGAGCGGCTGACGCGGCTGTTTCTCAGGGATGAAAATGGTATGCGGCCGTCGATGGCGGGGTATGCGCAGTTGCAGGAGGACCCGGCCAGTCGTGACCTGGTGTTGTTCCATGAGTACTTTCATGGGGAAACAGGGCGAGGGTTGGGAGCTTCACACCAGACCGGCTGGAGTGCGTTGGTGGCGTTACTGTTACAACCAAAACCTTAAGCAATCGGCAAACCAAATGTGGGAGCGGGCTTGCTCGCGAATGCGGTGGTTCAGTGCCTGATGCATTAGCTGACACTGCGCATTCGCGAGCAAGCCCGCTCCCACAGGGATTTAGGGTCGCCCGTGAATCAGGAAGGGGAAAGCTCGCTCAGGTTCATCGCCAGCA
>NZ_NKRF01000059.1:0-18496 GCF_003408955.1 Pseudomonas sp. GL93 | reverse complement strand
GGACTTGCTTTGGGTTGCCTGGAAGGTTTGCGGGGCATGCTGGACTCTTTAAGACGATGCGGTTGTAGTGCTTCTACACCGCCTTCATCGTACAGCTTTCGCCACTGCCTGATACTACTTGGACCACGGATATCAAACCGTATACAGGCCTGTTGGTCCGACAGCCCGTCTTGTTTGATGCACTGCAAAACCTTCAATTTAAACTGGGCATCGTAATGGCTGTACTTGGCAATCAAGCCAGAGGCGCCGTGCTTTTCAAAACCCTTGACCCAGCGACGAAGCAGCGATGGACTCAAGCCATGCTTGAGGGCCACCTCATGAACGCTACTGGCAGACAGACACTCTTCAATCAGTGATTGCTTGAGTGCTAGGTTGTATTTCGTCATGGAACACCCTCCCGAGGGGGTCAGGTGTCCAACATTCGGGGGGCAGTTCAACGGCGGGTCACTTTGGAAAAGCCCCAAAGTAACCAAAGGGCTCTTGCCCCACCACTCGGCACCTCGCCTAGGCTCGGTGTGCCCGTAATCCGCCAGTGATTTGGGGGGCCGCCGCCACGCGCCATCCATGGCGCGGGGCGGCTAAACCGGCATCCCTGCCGGTTTACCCCCCAAATCCCTGTCGAATTCCGGCCAGCGTGGTTTGACGGGGCGCTTAAGATCAAGATCAAAAGCAGATCAAGGGCGACTCGCTTCGCATCGTGGTTACGGTTGATCGCTACAGCGTTGTTTAGATATCTATGCTCATCGGGAAAAAGCCCGCGCCCATCAATGCAACGAAGCCCGGGTAATCAGGTAGTTCACCAGCTGTGGCTCATCGTCCAGTTCAATGCTCTGCACTGGGCGCGGCAGGTTATCCAGCACAGTGCGCCAGAACGCCTGGGACACTTCGTCCTGATCATAGAATCGCACCAGCCAATTGGCCGCGCCACTGCACAGCACCTGGCTGGCGATGGCGCGGCCGATGCCCTTGCGGCGGTAGCGCTTGAGGATGAACAGGTCAGCCAGTTCCAGGGCGTCGATGCTCGGCAGTTCGCTGCCTTCGATCAACAGGAAACCAGCGATATAACCGTCTACCAGCAACAGGTTGGCGCTCCATTGCGGGTCGCTCCAGTAGCGGGCCAGGTGTTCGTCGTGGATGTAGAAACGCCCATCGGCCTCGACATCTTCCTGTTCCCAGTCCGAAGACTCGTAGGCGTAGTACTGGTAAAGGTTGCGGATCAGTTCAGCTTCTTCGGGGCCGGTCTGGATCAATTCGACGGTGGTTTCAGGCATGGGGCTCTCGGTGGAAAAACGCAGGGCGCCATTGTTCACAAAAGTGCTGCCCACGCCAATGGCCTGGCGAATCCTTTCTATTGGCTGAACAGATTGCATATAGCGGTTGCCCTGGCCGAAATCCTGAAACATTTAGAATAAACTTCGCCGGTTTCCCCCTATTGCTCAAGGACACGTATTTTGACCAACGTCTGTACCGCCGGCCTGGATGTGGGCTTTGCCTCCCTGGATTACCTGCAAATCTTCATCCTTGGGGTGATCCAGGGCATTACTGAATTGCTGCCGGTGTCGTCCACCGCCCATATGCGCGTGGTACCCGCCCTGGTCGGCTGGCAAGACCCCGGCTCGGCGTTTTCCGCAGCCATGCAATTGGCGGCGTTGGCGGCGGTGGTCAGTTACTTCTGGCGGGATGTGCGCCAGGTCACCACCGGCAGCATCAGTGCGGTGCGCCGGGGCGACTATAACGACCGCTGGTTCAAGCTCGCCGTGGCAATTGTGCTGGCAACCGTCCCGATTGGCATTGCGGGGCTGGCGTTGTCGTCGACCTTGAATGCCTGCAACTCGCCATTGCGCGGGCTCATGGTGATCGGCATTTCCTGCGTGGTGATGGCGGTGCTGCTGGCAGTGGCCGAACTGCGTGCCCGGCATACACGCGACGTGAGCCAAATGCGCCTGCGCGATGCCCTGATCGTGGGGGTTGCACAGATTGGCGCGTTGATACCGGGCGTATCGCGTTCGGGCTCCACGTTGACCGCGGCGCTGTTCCTGAATTTCAAACGCGAAGAAGCGGCGCGGTTTTCCTTCCTGCTGGGCTTGCCGGCCATCGCCCTGGCCGGTTTGAAAGAGCTGTGGGTGCTGCTGCGCGCCGACCTGCCCGCCCACGCTTGGCCGCACTTGATGTTCGGGCTGGTGGTGGCGAGCATCTCGGCGTTCTTCGCCATCTGGGGCCTGATGAAGTTTCTGGAGCGTTTCTCCACCTGGCCGTTCGTGATCTACCGGGCGCTACTGGGGATCTTCCTGATTGTGGCGGTCAGCACCGGCCTGCTTACCTGACCCTTGTAGGAGCGAGCTTGCTCGCGAAAAACGTCAACGATAACGCGGGCATTCTGTATGTACGCGGTGGCCTTGGGTTTTTCGCGAGCAAGCTCGCTCCTACAGGTTATTGGCGGTCGGCCAGCGCTTCGAGCAAGTCGGCCGAGGGCACGAAGAACAGGCCCCCGGTCACGGCCGTGCTGAAGTCGAGCAAGCGATCGTAGTTGCCGGCCGGGCGGCCGACGAACATGTTTTCCAGCATCTGTTCCAGGGGCTGAGGCGAGCGTGCGTAGCCGATGAAATAAGTGCCGAATTCGCCCGCGCCAGGGCGGCCAAAGGGCATGTTGTCGCGCAGGATCTTCACTTCCTCGCCGCTCTCGTCGGTGATGACGGTCAGCGCGCTGTGGGAGTTGCTCGGCTTGGCGTCTTCGTCCAGTTCGATGTCCGACAATTTGGTGCGCCCGATCACCTTCTCTTGAGCCTCCACCGTCAAGCCATTCCACGCGGTCATGTTGTGCAGGTATTTCTGCACCAGCACATAGCTGCCGCCTTCGAACTCAGGGTCTTCATCGCCCACCAGGGTGAAGGCCTCGGCCTTGCGCCCCACCGGGTTCTCGGTGCCGTCGACGAAACCGATAATGCTGCGCATATCGAAGTAGCGAAAGCCCTGAACCTCATCGACCACCTTCACGCTATCACCCAGGGCCGCCATCAGCTGGGTCGCTAGCTCGAAACACAGGTCCATCTGCTCGGCACGGATGTGCAGCAGGATGTCGCCGGGGGTCGACACCGCCATGCGCCCTTGCACACCGAACTCGCGAAACGGATGCAAGGCCGCCGGGCGCGGCGCGCCGAACAGGCGGTCCCAGGCATCCGAGCCAAACCCGCAAACGCAAGTCAGGTTGCCCGAGGGCACGCGCTTGCCTACCGAGCGCACCAGGCCTGCGATGTCGGCGCACCAGGCCCGCACGTTTTCAACCGCATCAGGCGCCAGGGTGGCGACCATGAAGATCGCGCTGCTGGTGATCGGGTGGCACACCGATTGCGGTTCGAGCGGGGGACGGACGGGGCAGGTTTTCATGGGCATTCCACAGGCTGAGGGCGGTTTGAACCCGCGCAGATTAGCAGATCATCGATGGCAACTGGCCCACACCTGGCGAATCAGGGCTTTGAGCTTGAGCGCCTCGGCCCAGCGATCGGTGAGTTCGCGCCCCTGTGCGTCGGTAATCGCATAGGGTGGCGGGCCTAACTCACAAGTGAAGGACAAGCTCTGCGGGGTGTAAGCGCGGCCCAGCCAGTGTTCGATCCCATAGCGCCACCAGCCGGTAAACCGCTCGACCCACTGTTGATGCTGGGGAAAATCCAGGCCAACCTGTACCTGCTCGCTGCTGGCGATGCGGCCATGAAAGCCCCAACTGTGACGCAGGATGGTGCGTATCTGTTCGTCGTCTTCCACACTGCCGGGCTGGGGCAACTCGCGGCCAACCACGTAGTGGGACAGGTCAGCGAGCAGTTTCAGATCGGGCATCTGTGCCAGCAGGTCGAGGGTGAACAACAGGTCGTTGGTGAGCCGATAACGGTGGGTTTCCAGCAGGATCGGGAAGTCCACCTGTTCGGCCAGGCGTTGCCAGCCGTCGATCAGTCTGGCCGCCTCGGCCTGGGTACGTGGGCGCACGTCGGCTTGCAAGGTGAGGTGGTGACAGCCGTAACGGCTGATCACCTCCAATGCCCTGGCCAGATCATCCACCGATTGCGGGAACAGTTGCCCTTCAATCTGCAGGCCCCTGGCCGTGGCCGCCGCGTGCAGGCGCTGTACCGATGCCGGCGCCCAGTAATGATCGGTGATGCCGTCAAAACCAGCGGCGACGATGCGGTCCAGTTGCGCTTCAAGGCTGCCGGGCTCGGTTTGCATGGCCCACATCGATTGGAATACTAACAACTGGCGCATGGTCAGCCTCGCAATAACAGCTTCAGGGATACCTCGGGGTCGGCCAGGCTGGCCGGGTTAAGCGGGATGTGGGCGGTGATCAAGCGCTCGCACAGCTTGACGTCCTTGGCTGCGCGATTACCCAAGGCCCAACCGCAGGCGCCTTGCAGACGGTGATGGTCGTCAAGGTAGAACAGCAGCAGGCCGCCGTCGGACAGTTCCCGGCGAACCATCAGCGCAGTCATCACCCCGACGGTGTGCAAGCCCCACGCGTATTGATCGGACCAGAAACCCGGGATCGTCTCGAACGTCAACTCCCGCCCCAGCAGGTTCAACGCCGCGAGGCGGCCCTGGGCTTCGGCGTTGCGCCAGGTTTCCTGGCGCTGATAAAGGCCCGCCAGGCGAAACTCGCACACATCCCCCGCCGCGTAGATATCCGCCGCACTGGTGCGCAAGTACTCATCGACGCGAATGCCCTGCCCGACTTCCAAGCCCGCCGCCGCGGCTAACTCGATGTTGGGCTGCATGCCGATGCCGACCACTACCAGGTCGCAGGGCAGCCGTTGCCCGTCGACCAGTTGCACGGCGTCGGCGTGGATGCACTCGATGGCGACGTTCAAACGTACATCGACGCCATGTTCATGGTGCAGCCTCAGCAGCGCGTCACTGACCACCGGCGGCAACACCCGCCCTGCCAGCCGTGGTCCGGCTTCCAGTACCGTCACCTCGCAGCCCAGGCCCCGCGCGGTCGCTGCCACCTCCAAGCCGATAAAGCCACCGCCGACCACCACCAGCCTGGCGCCTGGCTTTAATTCATTGCGCAAGGCCAACGCTTCATCATGGGTGCGCAGGTAAAATACGTTGGCCTGCTCCTGAGGCAAGCGCCGCGCCTGACCTCCGGTGGCCAGCAGCAGGCCGGCATAGGTCAACCATTGGCCGTCGGCCAGTTGCAAGCGGTGGTGCTGTGGCTCCAGACGGCTGACCGGGTTGGCGGCGATATGCTCGATCCCGAGCACCGCCAACTGCTGGCTGTCGCACAGGCTGCATTGCGCCAGGTCGCTCGAACCTTGCAGCAAGCCCTTGGACAACGGTGGCCGTTCGTAGGGCAGATGCGCTTCATCGCCGATCAGGATCAGGCGTCCGCTGTAGCCTTCTTCACGCAGGGTCAGTGCCGCACGGCCCCCGGCATGGCCGGCACCGACGATGATCAGGGGGGCGTTCATCCTTCGGCCGTGACAGCGAGCAGTACCCGCCCCGCTTCGACCCGCACCGGGTAGGTCTTGAGGTTGACGCACACCGGCGCGCCCAGGGCCTTGCCGGAGCGGTAATCAAAGCGCCCGTTGTGCTTGGGGCACTCGATCACATGGTCCATCACCAGGCCGTCGGCCAGGTGGATTTTCTCGTGGGTGCACAGGCCGGCGGTGGCAAAGAATTCATCCTCGGCAGAACGGAACACCGCGTAGGTCTGCGCGCCGTGGTCGAAGCGCAGCACGTCTTCGGCGTCTATTTCGCCCACGGCGCAGACGTCGATCCATTGATCGTTCATATATTTATCTCCAATGACTTGCTCTTACTCTGTGGCGAGCGAGCTTGCTCGCGCTGGGCTGCGAAGCGGCCCCAGATTCGTCTGAACGGTGTAGGTCTGAAGGGTTATTGGGGCTGCTGCGCAGCCCAGCGGGAGCAAGCTCCCTCGCCACGGGTGGGGCGCTGGACGAAATAGCTGGGATCGCTGCGCTGGCGCCAGATCGTCGGAATGATTTCCTGGTAGGCCTGCCACAGGTTGGCATATGGCGGTGGGCAGTCGCTGCGGATCTCTTCGTGCAGTTGACTGAGCGCGTGGTAAGGCACCATCGGGTACATGTGGTGTTCGAGGGGGTAGTTCATGTTCATGTAGATAAAGCGCAACACGCGGTTCATGTAGATAGTGCGGCAATTGCTGCGGTGGTCGAGCACATCTTCGGCCAGGCCCACGTGTTGGCTGAGACCAAACAGGTAGCCGAGCCACGCGCCATAGAGGCTGGGCAGGCCCACCAGCATCAGCGGCAACCCGCTGTGCAGGTACAGCGCGGTGCCGATGATCAGGGCGTAGAGGCCGACCCAGATACGCGCATCTCGGTACACCTTGGGCCACTCGGATTCGGGGATGAAGTCCTGCTCCTGGGCACTCATTCGCCCGAGCGCATGGCGGGCCACGCCGCTGAAAGTCTTCCAGGCCAGGGGCAGGTTGAACAGGCTGAGCGCCATCATCCATAAGCTTGGCGGGCGCGGTTCGACGATCTCCGGGTCGCGGCCGACGACGATGGTGTCGGTGTGATGACGGGCATGGCTCCAGCGCCACACGTGGGGTTCGAAGAGGCACATGAAGCTCGCCACCTGATACAGCGCATCGTTCATCCAGCGGGTCTTGAACGCCGTGCCGTGGCCGGTTTCGTGCCAGCGCGGGTTGGAGGCCGTGCCGTAGAGCACACCGTAGGCGATAAAGAATGGCACGCAGGCCCAACTGCCCCAGAACCAGTAGCCGCCGACACCGGTGGCCAACAACGTCGAGAACCACAGGGCGGTGTCGCGCAAGGCCGGGCCGTCACGGCGCTGCATCAGTTCTTTCATGCGTTTGCGCGAGATGGGCGACTGGTACCAGCGGGCCGAGACCAAGCCCTTTTCGACGGCGCGGGCCGCTTCGGGGCCAGTGAGGCTGTAGTCGCGCCGGGCGCGGTAAGCGGTGTGTTCAGGCATTGTTATTGTTCTCCGCAAGCGTGGGTTTCAGGTGCTTTGCGAAACCAACGATAGAGTGCGGCTAAATCACCCTCAAGGCCTTGAATCCATTCCCTATCAAGCTATCATCCAGGCCCAGCGGGGCTTGATAGTTTTCTATCAAGACGCTCAAGGGGCCTGCCATGCACAACAACAAACGCCCAACCATCGCCACCGTCGCCGCCCATGCGGGGCTCAGCGTAGCCACCGTCGACCGCGTGTTGAACGCCCGCGCGCCGGTCAACCCCGGCACGGCCGAACAGGTGTTCCAGGCTGCCGAAGCGGTGGGCTATTTCGCCGCACGGCTGATCGGCCAGCGCATTCGCGAACGTCGGCCCACCTACCGTTTCGGCGTGCTGTTGCTGGGGACCGCCCAAGCGTTCTATGCGCAGTTGGCCCACGCCATCAGCGAGGCAGCGCAGCATCACGCCACCGCCAACCTGAGCTGCCAGTTCGACTACATCAACGACCGCACGCCCGGCGCCATCGTCGCGCAAATCGAACAACTGGCCGTGCAGTGCGACGCCCTCGCGGTGGTCAGCTTCGCCCATCCGTTGATCAACGCCTGCCTGGCGCAGATCCGCACAGCTGGCGTGCCGGTGGTTGCCCTGCTCTCGGACATCCATGAACACGCTGCCGAACCCTATGTAGGCCAGGACAACCACGTGGTCGGGCGCACCATGGGCTGGCTGCTGGCGCGCACCTGCGGCGCACGCAAAGGCAGCGTGGGCATCCTGTTGGGTGGCCATCGTTTTCTCGGCCATCAGGCACGGGTCGAAGGCTTGCACAGCTACCTGGCCGAACACGCGCCGGGGCTCAAGCCGTTGGAGCCGCTGATCAACCTGGACAACTGCGACATCACCGAAGAAGCCACCCTCGACCTGCTCAGCCGCCATACCGATTTGCGTGGGTTATGCGTGGTGGGCGGTGGTGGCGACGGCGTGATCAACGCCCTGGCGCAACTGCCCAAGCGCCCGACGCTGTGCTGCATCCTGCAAGAGTCCACGCCGTTGTCACGCCAGGCATTGAGCAATGGGTTGATTGATGTGGTGATGGACTCGCAGCCGAAGCAGACGGCCGTAGCATTGGTCGAATTGCTGGTGCGCTTGCAGAGTGATGAGGGGTTTGACCCATTGGGGCACCGCGTGCATATACCGCCACAGATAGTGACCCCGGAAAACCTGTGCAGCTGATCGGTTTGGCTTGAGGTTTCAGCGCTCACGGAAATCGGCGGCGCTCAAGCCAAACCGACTCATCTTGTTGTACAGCCCGCCCCGTGACACATCCAGTTGCCGGGCGGCCAGGCGAATGTTGCCGCGGGTGCTGGTGAGCGCGGCAACGATGGCGTGCATTTCATGGCTGCTCAAATCCTGCGCGGGCTGTGGCGGGTAGGCGCGTAAGGCCATGCGTTGCTGGGTTTCCAACGGCAAGTCAGCCGATTGGATCAGCTCGCCCATCGCCAGGTTGGTCGCTCGCTCGATAACGTTCTCCAGTTCTCGCACGTTGCCCGGCCAGCCATGAGCTGACAGCAACGCCAACGCATCCGGCGCGAAACCTTGCACCGCTTTACGGAGCGAGCGGGCACAGCGCTGCAGGAAATGCCGCGCCAGCAGCGGGATATCGTCACGGCGCATACGCAGTGGCGGCACGCTCAGGTTCAACACGTTGAGTCGGTAGTAAAGGTCTTCACGAAAGGCGCCCTCGGCCACCGCCTGGCTCAGGTTGCGATGGGTGGCGGCGATGATGCGCACGTCGACTTGCCGCGATTGCTTGGCCCCGACGCGGGTGATTTCACCCTCCTGCAAAACCCGTAGCAGACTGACCTGGGCGTCGAAGGACATGTCGCCGATTTCATCCAGGAAAATGGTGCCGCCATCCGCCAATTCGAACTTGCCTGCCGCCCCACCCCGCGCCGAGCCGGTGAATGCGCCTTCGACGTGGCCGAACAGTTCACTTTGCACCAGGTCCCGTGGGATCGCGCCGCAGTTGACCGCCACAAACGGACCGTTGCAACGCTCGCTGCCGTTATGAATGGCTTGGGCAAACAGTTCCTTGCCGGTGCCGCTTTCGCCGAGGATCAAGGTGGTGGACTCGCTGCGACTGGCAATGCGCCCCAGGTGCAGTGCGTCTTGTATGGCCCGCGAGGTGCCCAGGATGGTCTCGAAGGTATAGCGGGCCTGGGTGCCGATAATACGCCGGGTAATCTCGCGGATACGGCGATTTTCGCGCACCGACACAATCACCCCACCCTGCTCCAGTGGGCATAGCGAAACGAGGCAGGCGAGTTGGCTGCCGTCGTGCAGGTGGAAGGTGCAATCGAGGTCGCGCACAGGCTCACCCAGTGCGTCGTTCAGTTCACTGCGGCCCAGGCGCCGGAACGGACTGCCGATCAGCTCCAGCCCTACCCCGAACAGTTGCCGCGCATAACGGTTGAGCGCCTTGATGCAGCCACGCTCATCGAGCACCACCAAGCCTTCGTTCAGCACTTCGAGCACGGCCTGTTGTTCTTCCAGCAACACCTGCAGCGCCATCTGCCGCGACACCGCTTCGGCCGCCGCTTGAACGGTGCCCAGGGTATGGAAGTGAAACCAGCCGGGCTCGGCGGTCAGGGTGAGCATGGCCAGGGTCTGGCCTTGGGCATCCTTGATCGGCGCGGCGGCGCAGTGCATGTGGCGCTGACGCAGGCCGCTGGCGAAATTTTCTTCAGCCAGCACATAGACCAGGCGATCTTCGGCCAGGGCCAGGCCGGTGCAGTTGGTGCCTTGCACCGATTCGAGCAGGCGACTGCCCACCGGGGTGATGTCCAGCCCGCAGAAATACAAGGTCGTGCCGTCGGCATCCGTGAGGTTGATATGCCCGCGCGGGTTGTAAGCCAGCAATCCATGCATGACCTGCGCGGCAGCGGCGATCACGGCGCGATGGTTGGCCAGGGTCGCCGCCAGCGCTTGCGGCGCAACAAAACGATAACCGTTGTTGCCGGGCTCTATCCCCGCCTCGACACTGCGTCGCCAGGAATCCCAGATGACTTGGCGCACCCCGTCGGGACGCACGACTTGGCCAGTCAGGCATTGGCGCCACGCCTGTTCCAACGCAGCAATCGGCCCGTCGTTCAACGCGGCAGGCCCCAGGCTTGTGAGGTATTCGAGGTCTTGCACACTGAACGCCTGGGTCATTGCGGTTATCCATGTTCATATTTTCGACATGTCAGTATAGACATGTCATGAATATGAACACTTTTTGCCTCATAAAAATAATAAATTCATAAAAATCAATATCTTATAAATTGGCACACACATTGCTCTTGCCCCCGTGTCACTCAGGACTGTCCTGGGGGCCCATAACAACAAAAGGGGTCGTTTCATGAGTACACAAAGCATCCGCCTGGGCTTGATCGGTGCCGGTCGCATGGGCAGCTTCCATGGCCTTACCGCCGCACGCCACATACCCGGTGCCTGCCTCGCCGCCATCGCCGATCCCGTTCCAGGCCAGGCCGCTCGCCTGGCAGCAGAACTGGGCGTGGACAAGGCCTACACCGACCCGCAACAGCTGCTGGACGACCCGGACATCGACGGCGTCCTCATCGCCGCCCCTGCCCGTAGCCACGCGGAGCTGGTGATCAGTGCCGCCCGCGCCGGCAAAGGCATCTTCTGCGAAAAGCCCATGGCGATTACCCTGGACGAAGCCGACCGCGCCATCGCCGCCGCTGCCGATGCACGGGTGCCCTTGCAGGTCGGCTTCAATCGGCGCTTCGCCAAGAGCTTTCGCACGGCGCACCTCGACATCGCCGCGGGACGTATTGGCACGCCACAGCTGCTACGCTCGCTGACCCGCGACCCGGCGCTGAACAACCCGGCCAACTCACCGCAATGGGTGATCTTCCTCGAAACCCTGATCCACGACTTCGACACCCTGCGCTACCTCAACCCTGGGGCCGAAGTGGTACAGGTGCAGGTGATGGCCGACGCGCTGATTGCCCCGCAATTCAAAAGCCAAGGCTTGCTCGACACCGCCGTGGTCACCCTGCGCTTTGACAACGGCGCCATTGCCACCGCCGAAGCCAGCTTCCAGGCCGTGTATGGCTACGACGTGCGCGGCGAAGTGTTCGGCAGCAAGGGCATGCTGAGCATGGGCAGCCTTAACGACTGCGACCTGGTGCGCTACCTGGCCGAGGGTATCCAGGCAGACACCCAGCGGATGGACACCGACCTGCTGCGCGACGCCTATATCGCCGAGCTCAACCACTTTGTCGACTGCCTGCGCAGCGGCGCCAAGCCCCTGGCCAGCGGTGAAGATGCGCGTGCAGCCCTGGCAATTGCCCGTGCCTGCATTGAGTCGTACCAAACCGGCAAGGCCGTGGCCGTTCAAGGAGCCCTTTAATGATGCCGTTCAAATTGGCCGTCAGTGCCGAAATGGTGTTCCTCGACCTGCCCTTCATCGAACGGGTCAAACGTATTCATGCCCTGGGTTTCAGCGCCGAAATCTGGAGTTGGGCCGATAAGGACATCCACGCCTTGGCGGCGACGGGCGCGGACTTCACCTCAATGACCGGCTACCTCAGCGGCACCCTCACCGACCCCGACGGCATCCGCCAATTGCTCGACAGCGCCCGTGAGTCCCTGGGCATTGCCGAGCGCCTCAACTGCCCGAGCCTCAACCTGCATGGCACGGGCCTCGGTGAAGGCGGCCTCCCCGTGCAGCCCGTCAGCCACACCACCGGGCGCATGTGGCTGAGCGCTTGCAAGAGCCTGGAAAAAATTGCGCGCCTGGGGGAAGACGCCGGGCGTGTGTTCCTGCTGGAAAACCTCAACACCGCCGTCGACCACCCGGGTACGCCGTTTGCGCGTGCCGACGACACCCTGGCCCTGATCGAAGCCGTCGGCAGCCCGCATCTGAAGATGAACCTGGACCTGTACCACGCGCAGATTGGCGAAGGGAACCTGATCGAATTGATCCAGCGCGCTGGCAGCGCCATCGGCGAAATCCAGGTGGCGGATGTGCCTGGACGCAAGGAGCCCGGCACGGGCGAAATCCACTACCCGGCCATTGCCCGGGCCTTGCACGCCATGGGTTACACCGGTGTGGTCGGCCTGGAGGGCTGGGCCAGCGGCGACAGCGAGTCGGCTCTGGAGCGTTTCCGCCAGGCATTCACCCTATAACAATAAAAGGAACAGCCTCATGCACCGTTATTCATTACTAGTGGCCGCGCTGTTGTTGATGTTCAGCCAGTGGTCCTTCGCCGCCTATCGCATCGGCGTGAGCATTGCCCGGGTGGACGATAACTTCATGACCTATGTGCGCACCGGCCTGGAGGCGGCAGCGAAACACCAGGACGTGCAGATTCAATTTGAAGATGCTCAGGGCGATGTGGTGCGCCAGCTCAATCAGGTCGAAGGGTTTCTCAACCAGAAAGTCGATGCGGTCATCGTGCTGCCGGTAGACACCGCTGCCACCGCCAACATCACCCGCGCCGCCGTGGCGGCGAAGACGCCGCTGGTGTACGTCAACCGCCACCCGGATGAGCGTACGCTGCCTGAGGGCGTGGTTACGGTGGCCTCCAACGACATCGAAGCGGGGCAATTGCAGATGCGCTACCTCGCACAAAAACTGGGCGGCAAGGGCAATGTGGCGATCATCATGGGCGACCTTGCACAGAACGCCACCCATGACCGCACCGAGGGGGTCAAACAGGTGCTCAAGGACTTCCCGGGGATCAAGGTCGTCGAGCAGCAAAGCGCCGAATGGCAGCGCAGCAAGGGGATGGACCTGACCAGTAACTGGTTGCTGGCCGGCACCGCGTTCAATGCCATTGTCGCCAACAACGATGAAATGGCGATTGGCGCGGCCATGGCCTTGCAGCAAGCGGGCAAGGCCAAGGGCGAGATTGCGATTGTCGGTATCGACGGCTTGCCCGATGGCCTGGCGGCGATCAAGCGCGGGTTGTTGGCGGGCTCAGTGTTTCAGGACCCCAAGGCCCAGGCTGCCCAGGCCGTGCAAGCGGCGGTGCGCATGATCAAGGGCGAGCAAGTTGACGCGCAGGTGTGGGTGCCTTTCGAGCTGATCACGCCTGAGCAGGTGGGGGTGTTTGAGCAGCGCTACAAATAACGCAGCTTTGTAGGAGCGAGCTTGCTCGCGAAGAACGCCCAGGTGCCGCGTTCATTCAGCAAGCACGCGTTATCGTTGACGTTTTTCGCGAGCAAGCTCGCTCCTACCTGGTTATCGTATCAATCCAGGTCACGTGCATCATGCCGCTCGGGCAACTGATCATCGCCCGACACCCGGTTCACCCGCCGCCCACGCTGCACCGCCGGCCGCGCATCAATCGCATCCGCCCAGCGCTGCACATGTTTGTATTCATGCACCGACAAAAACTCCGCCGCGCCATACAAACGGCCTTTGACCAACCCACCGTACCAAGGCCATATGGCGATATCGGCAATGGTGTATTCATCCCCGGCGATGTATTGGCTGACCGCCAGGCGCTTATCCAGCACATCCAGTTGGCGCTTGGTCTCCATGGCGAAGCGGTTGATCGGGTATTCCATCTTGCTTGGCGCATAGGCATAGAAATGCCCAAAGCCGCCCCCCAGGTAAGGCGCGCTGCCCATCTGCCAGAACAGCCACGACAGGCACTCAGCCCGGGCGGCGGGCTCCGTGGGCAGGAACGCACCGAACTTCTCGGCCAGGTACTGCAAAATCGCGCCTGATTCGAACACGCGAATCGGTGTGGCGCCGCTGTGGTCCATCAGCGCAGGAATCTTCGAGTTCGGGTTCACCGCCACAAAGCCACTGCCGAACTGGTCGCCGTCGCCGATCTTGATCAGCCAGGCGTCGTATTCGGCGCCGCTGTGCCCCAGCGCCAGCAGTTCTTCAAGCAGTATCGTGACTTTCTGCCCATTGGGCGTGGCCAGGGAATACAGTTGCGGCGGGTGCTTGCCTACCGGCAGCGGCTTTTCGTGGGTGGCGCCGGCGATGGGCCGGTTGATGCTGGCGAAGGTGCCGCCGCTTTCGGTGTCCCAGGTCCAGACTTTGGCAGGTACGTACTCGGTCATAATCAATGCTCCAGAGGCGCTTGCGATCAACTAAGCGTTCCAGACTAAACCAAAGGTTGATGACTCGTCACACGGTGAATGCCACCGCCACCCGACGCCATGGCATCCATCCCTTATCCGGCACCGCACAACGCCGTTGCGCAATCCAGGCCCGCGCCCTTAATCTCTTGAGCCCAACACCCTGTAAGCAATGGAGGCTGCATGAAACTGGTCGGAATGCTGGACTCGCCCTACGTACGCCGCGTGGC
Organism: Pseudomonas sp. GL93; assembly: GCF_003408955.1. Taxonomy (NCBI): domain Bacteria; kingdom Pseudomonadati; phylum Pseudomonadota; class Gammaproteobacteria; order Pseudomonadales; family Pseudomonadaceae; genus Pseudomonas; species Pseudomonas sp. GL93. The sequence continues at coordinate 4,218 of NZ_NKRF01000059.1, read as the reverse complement.
TGTTTCCCTGGAGTTATACGGGGTGGACTTTGTGCATGAACCGCTGTCGGTATTCAGCACTTACGCTGAATTTGCCCAGATCAACCCGGTAGTCAAGGCCCCGACCCTGGTGCTGGACGACGGGACGGTGCTGATGGATTCGAGCCTGATCCTCGATTACCTGGAAGCGCTGGCGCCGGCTGACAAGAAGCTGCTGCCCCAACAACCGGCGGCACGCGCCCGCGACCTGCAACTGCTTGGGCTCGCGCTGGCGGCCTGTGAAAAAAGCGTGCAGATCGTCTATGAACACAACCTGCGCCCCGCCGAAAAGCTGCATGCGCCATGGCTTGAGCGCGTTACCGGGCAATTGCTGGCGGCCTATGCGTTGTTGGACAAGCAACTGGCAGACGGTCAAGCGCTGACCCAGGCGTCGATTACCGCAGCAGTCGCCTGGTCGTTCAGCCAGTTCACCGTGGCCTCGGTGGTGAAGGCCGATGCGTTCCCCAACCTCAAGCGCCATGCTGAACGCCTGGAGCAGCACCCAGCGTTCAAGCGTTACCCCATCGAATGAACTTGCCCTAATTTGTAGGAGCGAGCTTGCTCGCGAAAAATTCACAGGCGCCGCGGTTATTCAGGCTGCACGCGTTATCGTTGACGTTTTTCGCGAGCAAGCTCGCTCCTACATAGAGCCCTGTTCGCGTCGCTACACCCAACCGCCGTCAACGATAAAGTTCTGCGCCGAGCACATCGCCGAAACATCCGAGGCCAAAAACAGCGCCATGTTGGCGATGTGTTCCGGCATCACGCTGCCGGGCAGGCACTGGCTGCGGGCGATGAGTTCCTTGGCGGCGTCGTCGACCCACATGGCCAGTTGTTTTTCGGTCATCACCCAACCCGGCACCAAGGTGTTGACGCGGATATGGTTGGGCCCCAGTTCCCGCGCCAGGGCTCGGGTCATGCCGTGGGCGGCGGCCTTGCTGGCGGCGTATACGGGGTAGCCGGCCGAGGCCATCATCCAGCCCACCGAACCCAGGTTGATGATCGAGCCGCCACCGGCCTCTTTCATCATGGGCACCACCGCCTTGGCGGCAAAGAAGGCGTGCTTGAGGTTGACCGCAATGAGCTGGTCGAACAGGTGCGAGTCGATTTTTTCCAGGCTGTGGCGCACATCGTTCGCCGCATTGTTGACCAGTACCGTGATCGGCCCCAGGGAATGCTCGAAGCGCCCGATCGCCGCGCGGTAGCCGATCTCGTCGGTGATATCGCAGCACTCGAACTCGACACTGTGCCCTTTGGAGTTCAGCAGCGCCGCCAGGCGTTCACCCTGGCTTTGTGCGCGATCCACGAACGCCACCTTGGCACCCTGCGCGGCGAAGGCCCGCACCATGAACTCGCCAATCCCCGAAGCCCCGCCGGAAACCAGCACGGTTTTGCCCTTGAGGTCGGGATAAATCGCTTGCTGGGTAGTCATAACAATCAGTGCTCCGCTTAATTAGTCTTATTTTATTTTGCAAGAACGGCGTTAAAGGCTATAAATCTGCTGTCATATCGACAAAATATCTCAAATTAGTAGAACTATTCCAGCAAAACAACAAAAGGAAGTTCGACCATGAAGCACCCTCGATACCTGCTGTCCGGCCTTGCGCTGTCCATGCTGATCGCCAGCGGCGGCGCGCACGCCGCCGGCCTTAGCAGCGAACACCAACCCTTCGGTAAAACCAATGACGGCACCGCCGTCGAACAGTACGTGTTGCGCAACAGCCATGGCATGCAAGCCACGGTGATCACCTACGGTGGTGTGCTGCAGTCGCTAAAAGTGCCAGACAAACACGGCAAGCTCGACGACGTGGTGCTGGGCTTCGATGACGTGCAAGGCTATCAGGGCGGTACCGCGTTTTTTGGCGCCACCATCGGCCGCTTCGGCAATCGCCTGGCCGGCGGCGCCTTCGAACTCGACGGCAAACGCTACCAGGTACCGCTCAACGACGGCCCCAACTCATTGCATGGCGGCGCCCAGGGCTTCGACAAGCAGGTGTGGCAAGCCAAATCGGTCAAGGACAAAGATTCGGTGGGCGTCACCCTCACCTACCTGTCCAAAGATGGGGAAATGGGCTTTCCGGGCAACTTGAAGACCGAGGTCACCTACCGCCTCAACGACAACAACGAACTGCACATCGACTACACCGCCACCACCGACAAGCCCACGGTGCTCAACCTCACCAACCACAGCTACTTCAACCTGGCCGGCGCGGGCAACGGCGACATTCTCAAGCAGGTCGCCACCTTGCACGCCAGCCACTACACACCGGTGAATGCCACCTTGATTCCCACCGGCGAACTGGCACCGGTCAAGGGCACGCCAATGGACTTCCTGAAGCCCACACCCATCGGCCAGCACATCAAGGCAGACCACCCGCAGCTCAAATTCGCCGAGCCCAAGCAAGGTGGCTTCGACTTCAACTGGGCGCTGGATACCAAGGGAGACATCAAGCAACTGGCCGCCGAGGTGCATGATCCTGAGTCGGGCCGGCGTTTGCAGCTCTACACCACAGAGCCTGGCGTACAGTTCTATACCAGCAACTTCCTGGACGGTTCGGTGAAGGGCAAAGGCGGCAAGACCTATCAGCATTGGAGTGGGTTTACTTTGGAGACCCAGCACTTTCCCGATGCGCCTAACCAGCCAAGCTTTGCCTCGACCCGCTTGAATCCTGGGCAGACTTACACGCAGAGCACCCTCTTCAAATTCACCGCCGATTAAAACTGTAGGAGCGAGCTTGCTCGCGAAAAACTCATAGGCACCGCGGTTGTTCAGGAAGCACGCGTTATCGTTGACGTTTTCGCGAGCAAGCTCGCTCCTACATTGATCTGATGGCCTGGGTTCAGCGTTGTTTCATGCGGTCGATGACCACGGCCAACAGCAGGATCGAACCGCGGATCACATACTGGTAAAAGGTATCGATGTTCTTCAGGTTCATCGCATTCTCGATGATCGCCAGAATCAACACCCCGGCAATCACATGACGGATCATGCCGATGCCGCCGCTCAGCGACACCCCACCTAGCACGCAGGCCGAGATCACCGTCAGCTCGAAGCCCTGGCCGATCATCGGTTGACCAGAGGTCATGCGTGACGCGAGGATCACCCCGGCCAAGGCGCCGATCAGGCCATGGATGGCGAAGATCAGGATCTTGGTGCGATCTACGTTCACGCCCGCCAGCAGCGCCGCCTCCGGGTTACCGCCGATGGCCATGGTGTTGCGCCCATAGGTGGTGTAGTTGAGCAGCCAGCCGAAGAACAGGAAGCAGACAATGGTGATCAGGATCGGCACCGGCACACCAAACAATTGGCCGTTGCCGAACACGAAGAATTGCTCCTGGGACACGCCTACGGCCTTGCCGTCGGCAAAGATGTAAGCCAGGCCGCGCACGATCTGCATGGTTGCCAACGTAGTGATCAAGGCGTTGACCCGCAGCTTGGCGATCACGATGCCGTTGATCAGCCCCACCATCAGACCCATCAGCAGCGCTGCGCCAATGCCCAGCATTACGCTGTCGGTATCGCGCATCACAATCGCCGCAACCACCCCGGCGCAGGCGATCACCGAGCCTACCGACAGGTCGAAGTGCCCCGAGGCCAGGCAGAACAGCATGGTGCACGCGGCGATGCCCACAGTGGAAATCGCCAGGCCCAGGCCGCGCATGTTGAGCGGTGAGAGGAAGTTATCGATCAGCAAGGCACACAGCACAAAGATGCCCACGGCTGCCATCAACATCGCCCAGTTGTCGAGCAATGCGCGCATGTCCATAGGTTTGCGTGACGAGGGCAACGCGTTGTTTTGAATAGTCATGGTCGTCTCTCAGTTCGCCAGGCCGCGTGGCAAGGCCAGTTGCAGCAGGTTGGATTCAGTCGCCTGTTCGCGCAGTTGTTCGCCGCGCAGGGCGCCTTCGCACAGCACCAGGATGCGGTCGGAGATGCCCATCACTTCCATCAGGTCGCTGGACACCACGATTACCGCAATGCCGCTGGCCGCCAGGTTATGGATGATCTGGTAGATCTCTGACTTGGCGCCGATGTCGATACCGCGAGTGGGCTCATCCAGCAGCAGTACCTTCATCGGCATCGACAACCAGCGGCCAAGGATGGCTTTCTGCTGATTACCGCCGGACAGGTACAGGATTTTCTGCTCGGCATTCGGCGTCTTGACCTTCATGGCCTGGATCTGCCGCTCGGCGTTGCCC
>NZ_NKRF01000073.1:0-19301 GCF_003408955.1 Pseudomonas sp. GL93 | reverse complement strand
TGGATGCGCATTCATCGTTCCAAGCGAAAATAACGGCAGCCGGCCCGCATCGACCTGACACCCCACGATTCAAATGTGGGAGCTGGCTTGCCTGCGATAGCGACCTGACAGCCAATCAGGATGTCAGGCCGAGTACATACCCCTCGCGTTCACGCCCCTGACTCAGGGTCTTTCGAAGGCCCTCCAGGGGCAACACCGCCTTGCTCATTCCCGCGTTGTCCGCCTGCCGGAGCCTGCGATTTATCGTTTCGCTTCGCTGCCGGCGGACGCACCTTGCGCTCGGAATGATTCGGTTCGTGGTGCTTCGAGGCTTCGCTCATACCGCCCTCCTCAATCACTGATCAAAGTATCGGCTTGCCACCCGTCACGCCGTAGCGTTCGCCGGAGATGTAGCTGCCTTCATCCGACGCCAGCAGCACATAGATCGGCGCCACTTCCACTGGCTGGCCTGGGCGTCCCAATGGGGTGTTGCCGCCAAAGTTTTTCACCATGTCCGGCGTCATCGTCGAGACGATCAACGGCGTCCAGATAGGCCCGGGGGCCACGCTGTTGACGCGAATCCCACGCTCGCCGAGCATCTGCGCCAGGCCGGCGGTGAAGTTGGCAATCGCGCCTTTGGTGGCCGCATAGGGCAACAGACTGGGGTTGGGCATGTCGGAGTTGACCGAGCTGGTATTGATGATCGAACTGCCTTCGGCCATGTGAGGCAGCGCGGCCTTGCAGGTGCGGAACATCGCGGTGATGTTGACGTTGAAGGTTTTCACCCAGTCCTCGTCGGGGATGTCTTCCAGCGACTGATAGGTCATCTGGAACGCTGCGTTGTTGACCAGCACATCGATGCGGCCGAACTTCTCCACGGTGTCGTTGACGATGGCCGTGCACTGCGCCGCATTGCCCAGGTCGCCGGGCAGTAACAGGCATTGACGACCCGCCGCCTCGACCCAGCGTGCGGTCTCCTTGGCGTCTTCATGTTCATCCAGGTACGACACCGCCACGTCCGCGCCTTCACGTGCGAAGGCAATGGCCACAGCCCGCCCAATGCCGCTGTCGGCGCCGGTGACCAAGGCAATTTTATTGGCGAGCCGGCCCGAGCCTTGGTACGACTGCTCACCGCAATCGGGCATCGGGTCCATCTTGCGCTGCTCACCGGGTACGGGCTGTTGCTGGGCGTTGAAGGGTGGTTTTGGATAGCTGTTCATCATAACTTCTCCTGGGTGGGTTTCTCTTTGCGAGGGTTCGTCAGGAAGCGAAGTTCAGATGAATTTTCAGAAAATCGGATAGCCGCGCAGCAGCTCACCGCTCAATTCGACCTCCAGGGTCTCCTGCTCCTTACCTTGCAGATGAATCACCAGCCCATCGCAGGCACCATTGCGTAAAACATGCGGGCAACTTCGCTGATCTGCTCAGGAACGAATCTCTTGAAACAAGACAAGCTGAAACGTATCAGCCTGGGTAAAAACACAAATTATGCATAAATGCATTTTTATCCTTGACCCATAGCGCCGAGTCTTTTAAATTCAAATAGCTGTATATAAGTACAGTATTTTAATCCCTTCATGGACGAGACTTACTATGAAAAGCACCCCTTCGAAATTTGGCAAAACACCCCATCAACCCAGCCTGTGGACCCGCGCCGATGCGCTTAAAGTCCATGCCGACGACCCCACTACCACTCAGCCGCTGGTCAGTGCGAACTTCCCGGTATTGAGTGACGAGGTCTTTATCTGGGACACCATGCCGCTGCGTGATATCGACGGCAACATCACCTCCGTCGACGGCTGGTCGGTGATCTTCACCCTCACTGCGGATCGCCATCCGAACGACCCGCAATACCTCGATCAGAATGGCAACTACGACGTCATCCGCGACTGGAACGATCGCCATGGCCGGGCAAAGATGTACTACTGGTTTTCCCGCACTGGCAAAGACTGGAAGCTCGGCGGCCGAGTGATGGCTGAAGGGGTTTCGCCCACCGTGCGCGAATGGGCCGGCACACCGATCCTGCTGAACGAACAAGGCGAAGTGGACCTGTACTACACCGCCGTCACGCCCGGCGCGACCATCGTCAAGGTGCGTGGCCGCGTGGTGACCACCGAGCATGGCGTCAGCCTGGTGGGCTTCGAGAAGGTCAAGCCGCTGTTCGAGGCGGACGGCAAGATGTACCAGACCGAGGCGCAAAACGCCTTCTGGGGCTTTCGCGATCCATGGCCATTCCGCGACCCGAAAGACGGCAAGCTGTACATGCTGTTCGAGGGCAACGTGGCCGGCGAGCGCGGCTCGCACAAGGTCGGTAAAGCCGAAATCGGCGACGTGCCGCCAGGCTATGAAGACGTCGGCAACTCGCGCTTCCAGACCGCCTGCGTCGGTATCGCCGTGGCCCGCGACGAAGACGGCGACGACTGGGAAATGCTGCCACCGCTGCTGACCGCGGTCGGCGTCAACGACCAGACCGAACGCCCGCACTTCGTGTTCCAGGACGGCAAGTACTACCTGTTCACCATCAGCCACACCTTCACCTACGCCGACGGTGTAACCGGCCCGGACGGCGTGTACGGCTTCGTCGCCGATTCGCTGTTCGGCCCGTATGTGCCGTTGAACGGCTCTGGCCTGGTACTGGGCAACCCGTCCTCCCAACCGTTTCAGACCTACTCGCACTGCGTCATGCCCAACGGCCTGGTGACCTCCTTCATCGACAGCGTACCGACCGACGACACCGGCACGCAGATCCGTATCGGCGGCACCGAAGCACCGACGGTGGGCATCAAGATCAAAGGGCAGCAAACGTTCGTGGTCGCCGAGTATGACTACGGCTACATCCCGCCGATGCTCGACGTGACGCTCAAGTAACCGGAGGCTATGAGGTAGCGGGTTTGAGCTCGATGACAAACCCGCGGTGGATATCCGCTGCACCTGTGGCGAGGGAGCTTGCTCCCGTGGCGGCCTGACGGCCGCCATCGCAGGCAAGCCAGCTCCCACATTTTGGACCGCGGGGCGTCAGGTGGGTATGTGTCGGCTGACGGCTTGCCACAGGTTCAACAAGCCGTTGTGTGGATATTCAGGAGATGTAGATCCCCGCCCCATTCAGCTGAGTCATATTTACGCCAACCAACGTCACCGAGTTGTCGCCAAACGACAGCAGCGCATTGTCCTCGAACATCGAGACATGGGAGCGGTAATCGTATTGCTGGCCCAGGTCAGGAATCCCCATGAACACCAGTTTATCGCTGCCCTGGTACCCCTCGATCCGATCATTGCCAAAGAGGCCGTTGAACAGGAAAGTATTGCTGCCACCACCCGACACCATCAGGTCATTGCCCTCCCCGCCGACGAACACATTATTGCCCTGCCTACCGATCAAATGATCGTCACCGCCCAAACCGAATAACCATTCCCCCGCAGCATGAGCGGTGAGGACATTGTTCTGCGCATCGCCGTTGGCAGAGGCCGTGTAGGGCGTCAAGGCTGTGCCGGCCAGCAGGCCTTGGCCGGTTACGTTATAAGTGACGTCGTAGGTGCCCCAGGGGATTGAATTCCACACTATGTAGGACTGCTCTTGGCTCACCAGTGCACCAATATCCCGGGTCATACTGATGCCGCCATAGGCGTCGTTGATGTAAAGCGTGCCATCGCCATCGTTGGCGAAGCCGAAGCTGGCCAGTGGCTTGTGCAGTTCGAAGACGTTATCGCCCTGCCCGCCCAGCAGGATGTTGTAGCCGCCGTCATCGCGAAAACGATCATTGCCGGCGCCGCCTTCCAGGAAGTCATTGCCGGCTCCGCCCTTGAGCAGGTCGTTGCCCTCGGTGCCGAGGATAAAGGTGTTGCCGGTGTGTTTTTCAGCGTAGCGGGTCAGGTCTTCTACCCAGGTGGTTTCACGCGCAGCCTCTGTGAGGCTGGAGACCACGATGGTCGAATCCTTGCTGGTCAGGTCGTAGAACTCGGAGGACGCGATGCGTCCCAGGCCTTGGATGTAACCGTCCAGGGAGTGCGCTTTGGCAACGCCCCAATTCAGACTATTGGGTAAATGTGCCGAGAACGACGCGTAATTATCGGTAAAACTGACGAGGTTGTTGGCCGCCGAATCCCAGCCACTGTCGTTACCCCAAAAGAGTGCCGAGGTATTGATGCCTTTGCCATCAATGGCTTTGAACACCGGGTCATTTTCATAGCCAATATTCAACACCTGGGTATCACCCGAGCGTTGAGCGGGTGAGGCAAAGGTTACGTAGTTGGCATCCTGATAAAAGCCGCCCCAGTGATCGTGGCTCAAGGTCGCCAGGCTGTTGGCCCCCAGTGCGCCGAGGCTATGGCCGGTGACCAGGATATCCTTGCCGCTCAAGCCCTGGCTCACGGCGTAACGGGCGACGTTTTCGAGCAAGGCGCTGAAGGCGAACTTGGCGTAATTGGCGGCGTATCCGGGAAGTGCAGCGGCTGCCAGGTCGCTGGCCACGTCACCCGCGCCATCCCAGGTCAAGCCAAAGGACGTGCCGCGAAAGGCGATGCCCATGGCGATCAGCCTGCCGTCTCCATCGTACTGCCCGAGAATCTCAACGTTGGCCGATGGGGCCAAGGCAGTCTCGCCCCAGAAGGTGCCTTGCTTGTCCACATGCTGCGTCACGCCCAGGGCCTGCGCACCGATAGGCGCCCAGCCACCGGTTGCCAGGGGTTGGCCGGTGGAGTCATACGCGTACTCGGATAAAGCCAAGGCATTGTTCAGCAGCGCCTTGGCGGAGTCGCCTTTCATGCCCTTGTAATCGAAAACGCCCATGCCCTTGGTCCCTTTTCAGATGACGTGCCAGATGGCCTCGATTCGGATGGCCGGGGTCGATTGAGTGCGGGTCACGGGGGACTGTCAAGGGTTACCTAGAAATTCAATAGTGCTCATTTTATTGAGCCCTAGCCCTCCCAGCATTCACGACATGGACGGAAGGCACCCGGACACGCAGCGCAATCAGCAACGCAGCCAGCAACATCAGCACCGCCGCCGCTATAAATACGCCCGCGCTGCCACCGAGGCTGAACACTGCACCGCCAGCGGCGGCGCCCGTGGCGATGGCGGACTGCACAGATGCCACCACCATCCCCCCGGCGCTTTCCGCCTGATCAGGTACCGCGCTGGCGACCCAGTTCGACCACGCCACCGGCACACCGCCAAAGGCCAAGCCCCAGATTGCCAGCAGTACCGCCTGCCCCGGCAACGAGGGTGGCAACAACACCAGCGCCAGCGCTGCAACCCCGACCAGCGCAGGCATTAACACCAGAGTGGCCAGCGGGTGACGCTCCAACAGCCTGCCGGCCAACAGCGTGCCGACGAAGTTCGCCACACCGAACCCCAGCAACATCAGCGACAGCCCTTGCGGGCCGATGCCGGTAGTGCCTTCCAGGAATGGCCGAACATAGGTGAACATCGCAAAGTGACCGCTATGCACCAGCACACAACCGAACATCGCCATGGCGATGCCCGGGCGCTGCAACACGTCGAAAACGGTGCGCAGACGTGCCGGCCGGCGCGGCGCGAGGCGCGGTAAAGTCAATGACTGAAACGCCAGGGTCACCATGCCTACCGCCGCCGCTGCAAAGAACGCGCTGCGCCAGCCGTATAGCCCGCCCAGATAGCTGCCCAGCGGCACGGCAACGACCGTCCCGATAGCAATGCCGCTGAAAATGATCGAAAGCGCCCGAGGCAACAGTGCACTCGGCACCAAGCGCATCGCCACGGCCGCAGCCATGCTCCAGAACCCGCCCAGGGCAATCCCCAGCAAGATGCGCATCAACAACAGCACCGCGAAGCTGGAGGAAACGGCGACCAACAGGTTGGAGGCCACCATCAACGTGGAAAACCCCAGCAACACCCAACGTCGATCGATGCCGCGGGTCAGGCCTGGCACCAACAAACCGGCGAACAACGCTACCACTGCTGTCACCGTTACCGCCTGGCCAGCCAGTGCTTCGGACACGCCCAGATCAGTCGCCATCAGTGTTAACAAACTGGCCGGAAGGTACTCCGCGGTCAGTAATCCGAACACTCCCATTGCCAACGAGAAGACGGCCATCCACGCGGGGGCCGCAGGCTCTGCATCCGAGAAGGCGCCGGGATGACGGTTGGATACGGCATTACATACACAGTCAGTCATTGCAGGGATCTCCCAATTTTCATTGCGAGCCGCAGTCTAGGCGCCGAAAGCTGGATGATCTATGATCAAAAACCTCTACTTTTTGACTAAAACACCTGAACAATGTCTGCAGAACAGTTTGCTCTTTCCTCGGATCTCATCAACGAACTGTTGCGCGGCATGCGCCTGCGTGGCGTCGAATACCGGCGTATACAAACGAGTCCGATATTCGGTTTGGGCTTCGCTGAAAAACCTGGGCATGCCTGGTTCCACTTCATGGCCGTCGGCAACGCGGTACTGCGAATGGAGGACGGCACCACCTACGCGCTCTCTGCCGGCAACGCCGTGTTCATCTCCCATGGCGCGGGCCATCAACTGTATTCCCATGCGGACGCACCTGTTCAGGACATCGACCGTCTAGACAGCGTCCCCCTCGGTGACACCGTGAGCGCGGTGCACACCGCAACCGATGCCAGCCCATCGCCGAGCACAATTTTGTTCAGTGGTTGCATGGAGTTTGAACTGGGCAGTATCCATGGCCTTGGCAAGCTGATGCCGGGCCTGATGTTGATTGATGCCAGCGGCCAGCGCTACCCCGGGCTGGTGCCTATCCTGACCACCATGGAGCGCGAAGTCAGCGCCGCACGTGTGGGCTTCGCCGGTATCCTCGCGCGGTTGGCCGACGTGGTGGCCGCCATGGTCGTTCGCGGCTGGGTGGAGTGCGCCTGCGGTAATGCCTCTGGCCTGGTCGCCGCCTTGCGCGATCCACGCTTGGCCGGTGCACTGCTAGCGCTCCATCAACACCCGGGCCGCGACTGGACCGTTGCCCAGTTGGCAGAGCAATGCAATACCTCACGCTCGGCCTTCGCGGATCGCTTCCAGGTGATGATTGGCATGACGCCGCTGCGCTATGTCACCGAACTGCGAATGCGGCTTGCAAGCCAGTGGCTGACCCTCGAAAGGCTGCCGATCGAAGAGGTAGCACAGCGCTTGGGCTATACATCCCAGGCCGCTTTCAGTCGCGCGTTCAAACGTATTACGGGCAAGACACCGGGGTTAAGTCGCAAGGTGAGGCAGCCCATTGTTACTTGACGCTGAGCGCACGTAGTCGACGATCTGTGCCTCTGAATCATTTAACGCCCGTTACGTCGAGGAATGGGTCACGGCAGCGCGACGCCTATGACCGCTTGCTGCACCTGAGCAATGAAAACCGCTCGCGACTACCTGATCGAAAGCCAGCACTGGGACCTCTCAGGCACTGCATAGGACCCGATCCGCGGTAGCGTCCCCCCCATCGCGTGTTTTCCACCTCCATTGAAAGATCGCTCCTACACCTTCTCCAAACACCTCCGACGGCCCAATCTGAAATACCCAACAGTCACGAAAAATGACGAGCCCTTTTCTACAAATAAACGTTATGTATTCAGTTGTTCTGGGCAAGAAGCCCACGTCTCCATTCACCTCATGAAGAGCTTGGATCATGCTAAATACCTCATTTTTTCCCTCACTACGTACCGCCATCGTTACAGCCCTGCGGCCCCGACAACTCAACCGAGAGGAAGAGCGCCTGGTCCACTACTACCGTTGCTTGTCGGAACAGGATCGTGAAGCGGTGCGCTGCCTAATGTTTGCGGTCAGGGAAACCAGCGAGGCGAACACCCTCACCCATAAAAAGTGACACCCTCATGGGTCAGCGAACGATGAAGTACCTGCGGGGTTGGACACCTTGCCAAGTGCCCTCGGTGGCCTAACCCTCTCACGCTGTGTGGACGCTCTGATCCGACAGGATCTGCTCGACCCGTTGCCCTACGTGCGCCGGCACATCTGCGGCGATTGGGGCGATGTGCGCGCAGAGCATCGCCGCTACGGCGACCCACCTGATATTGCGAACCGTCGCGTCGTAACTCAATCAACCACCAGACCTTGAGCCCCCGCCTGTCGAGGGATCTCTGCCATGTGCTCGCACAGGGCTTCGCTACTCGCTTGTCGCCGGGCATTTCTCGCCAGCCCCTGTTTCCAGCCACTGTGCATTAACGCTCAACAGCCTGGCTAACTTATCGAGCTGCGAGTGCGGGATACCACGAGAAAACCAGTTGGTCAGCCGCTGGGGGCTGATCTTCAGAAATAGCGCGAAATCCATTGGCGCGATCTAGAGTGCGTCCCCTACGGTTTTGCGTACCAACAAAAAAAGACGGGCGGTGGATGGCCAACCGGAAAGACAGTCATAGTTTATTGATTGTCCTGAGCTATAGACCAACCTACGGTAGTGGCTGACAGGTTGTTCTGCCTCAGGGAATCCGTTGCCGCCTGCTGTTCAGGAGCAAAGGCATAAGCAGGATAAAACTGCGCAGCCCAATGGCGGTACACCATGATAGGTCCTTCATTGACGGTCAATTTGGGCCTGACGTCGTAGTTACGGTGGTCCCAAATTTGGATGTCTTTTTTAAGCTCCGGGACGAACCAGAACCGATAGGCTGCCCTGGCCAAGACCGCATTCAGGGCATTGCCCAACCAGCGTGGAAGCCCTGAAAACCTGGCAACCCGAAGCACCATGAAGTCCTTCAATGCCCATTGCTGTGGCCCGATCTGGGTCGGCGTCATCATCAACTGAATGTGCAGGCCCAGGCGCTTCTGGGTCATTTGCGCAACCATGATCCCCAGCCCATACAGCTTGATGTCCATTTGTACGGCGAGCCCAAGCACTTCCATGGTGAACCGTACATTCAGTTGATGCCCTTCAGCTACCGGCGGCTGCATCAGCGCTTTCATCCAGCCATGAATCGGGGCGAAGTGGTTCAGGTCGACGGCGTTCTCTGTGATGTTCTGCAACGTGCCCCGGGCCTGATAACGGCCTCTGACGGGGGCACAAAAACCATCCAGGTCAAGCTCCGGTAATTTCCATGGGGTGTGCTGATCACCGCTTCCCTGCCAGACCAGTATCAACCCATTCCATTCCTGCACCGACCGCCCGATAAGCCTGGCATTGGGCGGTTTGATACCGCTGGGTGTGTGTACACACTGCCCATCCGCCGCAAAGGCGAAATGATGAAAGGGGCAAACGATATTTTCGCCCTCCACCCGCCCCCCTCGTCCGAGGTGAGCGCCAAGGTGCGGGCAGTAGGGTTCAACCAAACGTACCGCGCCCGAGACCGTGCGATACAGCACCCATTCGCTGCCCATGAACGGCAGCGTCAGCACGGTTTTGGGCTTCAGATCGCTGGCCAAGCACATGACAAACCAGCCGCTTGGGTAGAACGCTGCTTGGCCTGTCTGGTCACTCGAGGTTGGCATTGTCATGTACGGATCCACCTATGGGGCTAGCTAGCGCAGCGAATGTCGTTGGGGGTTGGGTCGTAATGCCACCACCAGGCAATCGAAGGAATCATCGCGCGGGTACGCAGGGGGCCCGGAGCTTGCGCTTGCCGCAGCGTGGCGTCCCCGAGTTGGGATTCGGTGTAGCGCTCCGACGTGTGACACCAGTCCACTGAGGAACGGACCAGATGGGCCAGACTGACCAGGTACTGGCGCAGCCCCTCCGAAGCCTGCTGCTCCACGTGGTTTTTCAAGCGCAGGAACAGCCTCATGATTTCGTCATACAGCGCTGTTGCATGGCAAACGGCTTGCGCGACCGTGCACCGATGCTCGTGCTCGATGACGTTGATCAGGTTGTGCCCGCCCTCCTCGCGCTGCTTTTCCTTTTCGTACGAAACAATGTCGGAGACCCAGGTACAAAGAGTCGCTGCCATTTCCGTCAGTGCGCGTATCGGGCGCAGCTCCAGTTCGGCAAAAGACACCGTTTGATCTTCAACAATGAGCGCCAGCACCGGAAATATTAAGGGGCCACCGCTGTACAACCGCAGAGTGGCATATTCATTCAATGTGGGCATGCGTCGCTCCGCAACGTTTCCCGCTTTCCAGATTTCAGCGAAGAACCAGCCACGCATGCCTTCGACCCACAAGCGTGTCTGCCAGGGTGCGGCGATTTGATCGAGTCGGCGCCGGATATCAAGCATGGCAGTGGCATAACGGTCGGTTTCAAACAGCGGAGCTTCCGGGGTTTCCAGCGCTCGCAGGAGCATCGACAGGACCACCGCCAGGCTGCCAGGTCGTTTTCCCAGGGGCCCCTCGTCGCAGTACTCATCGTCAAAGGCGACGTTCCAGATAAAAAAGTCAGCGACAATCTGCAGCCGCTCTGCCGTTGCCTCGGGCACGATGCGCGCCGCTAGCTGACCGCAGCCGGTACGGGCCAGACGCGCGCGTTCCGTATCGTTTGCGCAAAGGGCGAAAGTCTCCATCCACTGCACTGCCTGGGCATTGGCTTGGTCGGCAGCAGGATGAATGGCACCTGGAATGGGACAGTGGAGAGTGGGCTGTATCATTTCCCTTTCCTCAGGATAAACCGATAGGCCTGCATAGCGGACTTCACAAGGGGTCGATCGGCAATTGCCGGGTTTGCACAGTGATGTGTCGTGCCAGGCGACCATCCCATAAGTGCCCCTTGCCGTAGTAACGGGGCGTTTCCAGATGCCATTGCGCGTTACCCGCGATGAGAAGGTGGTAGTTGTCAATGTACTGATGCAGACGCTCACCCAGTGGATGTCGTGCATACCGCCCATGCAGCGTACCGACCAACTCGGACATTTCCGCATCGAGCGCTTCGAGCCGGCGGTAAATGAAATCGATAGCCCCTTGCAGGCTGTAGTTATCACGTCGCAGGGCATGCACCGGGTTCAGTCCATCACCGTGAAAACACTCTTTACGGTAGGAATAAAGATCGTTGACCAACGCCCCATGGGTCACCGCCACCTCCTTGGCGCGCTCGATGTCCGGATCCAGGACGACATCACCCACGTCTATATCCATGACGTACTCGATCGCGACGGGATAAGGGCGGATGCCAGCGGAAACCACGTGCATCTGGATGCAGGTTTCGACGTCCAGCGACTCCGGTTTTTTGCGGGCTTTTTTTTCAATCTCAAGAAACCCGAACCATTCCTGCCAGCGCTCACGCAGCCGTTGATACACCGCCTCGCTGGGGGCGTTTTTTTCAATGGTGTTCCAGATATCGATGATGGGGCCGGTATAAGGGTTATCGGGATCGCCAGCGATTATCTGGTCGCAGAACACAGGGTTGAGCTGGGCCAGATCATCACAGTCGACGACCGCAGACAGCAGGCATACGTGATGGCAGACGCGCTCGGCCATACCGTCGGGCAGCATCAGCGAATCATAGAGCGCATCCATATGAGCCACGCCCCTGGGCAAGTCTCCCGGATGCAGCGGTGGAGTGTGTTGGTAGGCCCATTGCGCATGGCGCGCGCGGATGACCGGATAATGAGTATTGACCCTTGGCAGTACGCTGCACGGGATAACCGGAAGGTCGTAATTGGCCACAAGGATATGGCTCTCTGTCGTGTTCATCTGCCGGGCACTCCTGATAACCGTGGATGGCACCTTCGCCGTGGGGACAGAACGCTGCGCCTGACCCCCCTCAGCGTCTGACGATCACGCTGTATGTCGACACCTTGTCCTTGAGCAAGGCCACCGACCAGTTCTCTGCCAACACCCGCAACTCCTCCAGCGCGCCCGTAACGCCATTGGGAAACAGCGCCTTGTTTTCGATATTGGCTTTGGAATCCATCAACCAATGAACGACATCGATATTGGCAGGCAATACACGCATGTCGTGAAGGGTAAAACCTGACTGCTCCAGCACCTGCCGAAAATACTGGGGCGTCTTACGGTGTTTACACGCGAGCCGGTCAACGTCGTCCTGAGTATCCGAGGCATACACCTCAGGCGCGGTGTTGTAGAGGTTATCTGAGATGACCACGACGCCACCTTCACGCACGCGAGGCAGCAAGGCGCGCATGGTGTTTTCATAGAGTTCATTGGGGAAGTGGGAAATCACCCCGCGAATGATCACCAGGTCATAAGGCTCATCGGCGTCGGGCAGCAACTCGATATCCTTGGCGTTGCACAAGTACAGGCTGATCCGATCAGACAGCCCCTGCGCCTTGTGAAAGCTGGCGCAATAATCCAGTTGGCGCCGGCTGACGTTCACGCCGTCCAGACGCTGGCACTCGGGGAAGCGTTCGGCAAGGTACTTGAGGATGTAGCCCCAACCACAACCGATATCTAGAATGCGCTTGATCGGCGCGCGATCGGGTTCTTCCAGGCCGGCGAGTTTCAATTGCCTTTCGAAATAGCGGATGCCGGATTCATCAAGGCTGATCGGTGGCGTCGAACGTGGATCATCGTAGACCCCGAACTGGAAGAGGATGCAGTCACCTATCGCTTTGCGCCAATCTTCGGGGCTGTCACCGTAGGTGTAAACGACCTTTTCCTGGTAGCTGTCAACACTGGGACCGTGAATGATTTGATAGGGAAGGTTTTCCTCGGCAGAGTTGTACTGTTGGGCTGAGGTACGCATGGCGTGCTCCTTGTGAGTATTCACTTTAGGCTTGGGCTCGTAACGCATCGGTAGATGGGACGGAATCGTTGAGCAGTACTTCCAGGCCTTGGCGTGCCTGGAATGCCCGTATTGCACGGGTGATACCGGCGGAATCGAGACCGCAGGCAGCCAATAGTTGTTCAGGCGTACCGTGTTCGATGAACTGATCGGTAAAGCCCAACTGCAGCAATGGACGCAATAACCCGACGGCGGCGAGATGCTCCAAGCACCCAGAGCCTGCACCGCCCATCACACAACCCTCTTCAATGGTCACCAACAGGTCGTGAGTGGCTGCCAGCTCTTCGAGCAGAGCACCATCCAGCGGTTTGATAAAACGCATGTTGACCACCGTCGCATCGAGCGCTTCACCGGACTCCAGGGCGGGTAATACCATCGAACCAAAGGCCAGGATCGCAACGCGATACCGCGCAGGTTGACGGGAAGTACGCCGCACTTCGCCCCTGCCAATCGATACAGGTACCGACACGGCGGCTGAGTTGCCCTTCCCGCGTGGATATCGAACCGCGGTTGGCCCGTGCTGGAGCAATGCGATATGCAGCATCTGCCGGCATTCGTTTTCATCGGCCGGCGCCATGACGATCAGGTTGGGCACGCAGCGCAGATAGGCAATATCAAAGGCGCCGTTATGGGTAGCGCCGTCTGCGCCAACGATGCCGGCCCGGTCAATGGCGAACAACACGGGCAGGTTTTGAATGGCGATATCGTGAATCAGCTGGTCATAACCACGTTGCAGAAAGGTCGAATAGATAGCGACCACCGGCTTCAACCCCTCGGCGGCAAGCCCGGCGGCGAAGGTCAGGGCGTGTTGCTCGGCAATGCCGACATCGAAGTAGCGATCCGGAAAACGCCGCTCAAACTCCACCAGCCCCGACCCTTCACGCATCGCGGGGGTAATGGCGACGACACGTGGGTCGTCTTCGGCCTCGTCACACAGCCACTGGCCAAAGACCTGTGTGTAGCTGAGTGGGCCCGGTGCGGCGTGCAAGATGCCTTGGACCGGTTCGAACTTCCCAGGCCCGTGATAGAGCACCGGGTCGCTGGCGGCGGGTGAATAACCATGGCCCTTTTCAGTGACGATGTGCAGCAACTGCGGGCCTCGACGGCTACGCATAGCTAACAGCGCGGGCACCAGTTCGGTCAGTTCGTGGCCATTGATGGGACCGCTATAGCTCAATCCAAGTGCTTCGAACATTGATGCCGGGGCGACCATGTTTTTGAGTTCACCCAAGTGATCACACAGCGCACCGACAGCGGGTGAAATTGACATACCGTTGTCATTGAGGATCACCAGCAACGGCAATCGGCGATACAACCCGGCATTATTCATCGCCTCGAATGCCATGCCACCCGACAGCGCGCCGTCGCCGATCACGGCAATGCAATGGCGATGCTCGCCTTTGATTCTGGCAGCCAATGCCATGCCCAACGCGGCTGATACAGAGGTACTGGAATGCGCGGTGCCAAAGGCGTCATAACGCGACTCGCTGCGCCGTGGAAACCCGGAGATGCCACCCAACTGACGAATGCTCGCCATGGCTTGCCGGCGCCCAGTGAGAATTTTATGGGCGTAAGCCTGATGCCCCACATCCCAGATAATCCGGTCGTGGGGGGTGTCGAATACATAGTGCAAGGCGATGCTCAATTCGACCGTACCAAGATTTGCCGATAGGTGCCCCCCCGTACTTGCAACGCTCTGGAGGATGAAATCGCGCAGTTCATCTGCCAGAGGCGCGAGTGCGTCAGTAGGCAGGGCTCGCAAATCAACCGGGTTGCCGACGGTGTTGAGTAACTCGAACATAGTGATGTCCTTGCCTGAGCATTAGCACGATGACCACGACTCTTACTGCGTGCGCTTGATAGGCCCGTCAGCCAAACCCTGTAGTCGAGTGCGCACCTGCGGCGGCATGAGTTTGCCAATCACGCAGGCCAGTGACGGTGTGACGCTCCAGGATCCGGCGAAACCAGACACTGAACGTGTCCGGGGCCGAGTTCACAAGTCGAGACACTTCAGGCAGGCTCAGCCATTGCCAGGCATGAGCCTCGTCGGGATTAGCGACTGGGTCCTGGCAGTAAATCCCGGCAAATACGTGGTCGTATTCATGCTCGATCAGTTGATTGGACACCTGTTCGTGATAGAGCAGTTGCGTCACTGCGGCGAGGTCACATTCAATGCCCATTTCCTCGCGCAACCGCCGCCGGGCTGCGCTGCCGATCTCTTCGCCCTGACGCGGGTGGCCGCAGCAGGTGTTGGTCCATAAGCCCTGGGAATGGTATTTGGTGAGCGCTCGCTGTTGGAGCAGCAAGTGGCCTTGCAGGTCAAAGATAAAAATAGAAAAAGCCCGATGCAGGAGCCCTTGCCGGTGGACTAATAGCTTTTCGGCAAAACCTGTCGGGAAATCATTCTGGTCTACCAGAATAAGATTCTCTTCCATGATAACTCCGAAATATCGTGGAAAAATTGCTTATATACATAATATTTAAACAGTATAAAATAGTTTAAAACAGTACAACTTTTTAAGGTGCCCTGCAGGGCCTCACATGTGTAAAAAAAGATTCAGGCGTAGGAATACAGTAGGCTTTTATTCTCCGACCACAAGAGAGAACTTTATGATGTTTTGCTATTTATTTTATTTCCAATTCGTTGCACAGGCATACCCACTTAAGCGGCGAGAAAAATAGAGACCCATCATTCACTGGAATTTGAGCTTATACTTGCCCCCTAATAAAACTCATGAACATCTTCTTTTCCTGACGAACGAAAGCAAACTCTTCATAAATATCAAACCTATAGAACTCCCAAGTTGAGTGCGGCGTTACGCAGTACAAAATCCTGGCGCTTAGAAACGCCTGATATCAGTGTAAAAATAAAAACGCCCGATGCAATGCACCGGGCGTTATTGTTTAACTCATACAGTGATTTTGTGCTTGGAACTGGCCCTAAGCCCCTCATATTCCAGTACTCGATTCCTCATCAGAATCGAGCACCGGAACAGAGTATGGCCCGTAAGCCAACCAGATGTTTACCTCACACTAACGTAATTTGATGATTAGCCAACAGCTTGGCCAAGTCCGTCGTCACCCCGGTCATTGTTAGAAGTTGAGTAGGTGCATAGGTGCCTGCCGTGCCATCGCGATCGATAGACAAGGTGGTATTGCCCCCACTGTTGGTTGTCGAGAGGTAATTCTGGATCGTCTCGCCAACGTCGATCGTGGCAGTCCCATTGACATAATGGGCTGCACCGTCGGCATCCGCGGTATACCCGACCAACAATTGGCGAAGATCGATACGATCCGAGTTTGGTGTCGCCTCGAAGGTACCGACTTTAAAGCCGACCACCGTATCGGTCCCGTTGCCCCCGGTGGCATTTGCGCTCGTCAGCAGGTTATAGATCAGCGTGTCGTGACCGCCATTGACCAACTGGAACGTGTCGTTGCCGCCTCGACCCTCGAATTGGTTGTCCGCGCTGCTGTCCGTGAAGGAATCAACGCCGTTACCCCCCTTAAGACCTTCGATGCTAGCGAAAGTCGCCGTGTTGTAGCCGGTGTTTTGCGCAGCTGCATTAGAAAGGTTAACGGTCACGCCGGTGTTGCCAGCCGTCGTAAAGTCAACAACATCCATGCCACCACTGGAGCTCCAGAGGCGCTCACCCGACACAAAGGTCGAACCGCCCGCACCGCGATAGGTATCCGTTCCCGCACTGGCGAAGAACGTGTCGTTATAGCCGGTGCCGACGAAGGTCCCGTTATTATTGCCGGTTGTGGCCTCGGCAGAAAGAACATAACCGCTGCTGGCCGGGCCTGCCTTAAGGTCGTCCCACGTGGTATTCACACCGCTTGCGACAACACCACCCAACGCTTCCCCACCAATTGAGCCCAAGCCACCGTCTATGCCCGTTATGCCTGCTTTAACCAGCACTGCCGTGTAGGTTTCATTGGCATTGAGGCCGTAGAAGTCGACGATGCCTCGACTGTCTGTGGTGCCGTATCCATATTGGCCATTGATTACACTTGTCGCGACCAATGTCCCGGCCTCGTTGTACAACTTGACGTTCTGCGACACGTAGGTGTTGTAGCCGTTCGGGTTGACGATTTTCAAGTGCAGGCTCGTGCCGTCGGCCACAACATTGGTGTTGAGCCTGAGCACATCCGCACCGTTGGCGTTAATCACCAGGTCCTGCGCGCCGTCATAGTTAAAGTCAGCAACCGCTGCGCCGATGATGGACGTGGCTGTTGGAACATCAGTGACGGTCATGGCAGTGCGCACGAACGTCGGTGTACCGCCTGCGGTGGCAGTCGTGTTCTGCCAGTATTCGTAGGTGGTATTGGTTGCCAGAGTCGGGCCGTTCGCGCCGTTATCCGCAAACTCGAAAACGTCGAGTTTACCGTCAGCGTTCCAGTCGGTGTTCACGCTCACTCCGCCGACGAGCGTACTGCCGCTAAGCGCCGAGCCTGCAAAACCTCCCGAGCCATTGCCTGTGTAAACCATGCTGGTAGCCAAGGAGCTGACATTTTGCCCAATGAACAGGTCGAGATTACCGTCTCCGTTGAAGTCGGCAAAGTTCATTGTTTGTGCGCCCGCTTGGAAGTCGGTGATCGAACTTGTGGTTTTTACAGCGAGGACATTCGCTGTAACAGCATAAGGGTTCCCAATAACACCTGCCCGTAATGCGCTGCTCCCATCTGATCCCGTAAACAAGACAGTCAGATCATTTGCATCCCCCCAACCGCCGCCCGACACGTTGGCCAGCTGTCCAGCCAGGTCAACGCGGCCGTCACCATTGAAATCAAACGCCCCGACGTCCGCACCAAAACGTCCGAAACTACCACCGTCAACACCGTTGGTATTACTCGTATCATAGCTAGTAAAAGATCCGGACTTGTTATTTATAGAATAATAACTCGAGTCTCCCGCCTTATCGCCATGGAGTAAGTCAATAAAACCATCATTATCGAGATCAAGTCCGACTTGGCCGCCCCATAGATAACCTGCACCAGAAGAGACTGAGGCAGGACTGTAGTTCGTTTGCTGTAGAACCCCACCACTATTTTTATAAAAATGGACATTATTTGCGAGCGCTGAATCCTCAAGCATGATCGATAAATTACCAGAGCGATCGAAATCCAAAAAGTTGACCGCACTGACTCTCCCCAGAGTATTAACTGGGGAAATGTCGTTTCCATAGTTATAAAAATCAAAATTTATAAAACTACTAGCATCCCATGATGTCGTTGCACTTCCAAAGTTAATATCACCCCCGCTACTTGTTGACGTATTACCATTAAAGTAATCGAACCGGCCATCATTGTTTACATCACCTACAGCCATACCCGGGCCCGCAATCGCGGCAGTATCACCATTGACTGTCGTGGCAGAAATGGCCCCGACAATCAGCTCGCCCACGGTGTCATCGGCTGCCAGTACAGCCCCAAGACTGCTATAAACCGTCGCGGCAACTT
Organism: Pseudomonas sp. GL93; assembly: GCF_003408955.1. Classification (NCBI taxonomy): domain Bacteria; kingdom Pseudomonadati; phylum Pseudomonadota; class Gammaproteobacteria; order Pseudomonadales; family Pseudomonadaceae; genus Pseudomonas; species Pseudomonas sp. GL93. The sequence goes on along the minus strand of NZ_NKRF01000073.1, from coordinate 1,259 downwards.
GATAGGTACCCAAGGCGAGCGCGTTGCCCGCTGGTGTCTGCACGTACCAGGTCTGGTTGTCCGGATCGACCACTACCCCGCCGTTGGCTGAAGAGTACGTCACGCCATTTATCACAACCTGAATGTACTCACCGTCGCTCAATGGGAAGGGCATCGTGCCCGTTACCAATGGGGTGGTATCCGTGGTCGTCTGGCTGGTGACAAGGAAGCTGTAGTCTTCAGTCAAGGTAAAGTTGGTAGAGCTCGCCCCCAGATTCCCGGCAAGGTCTTCGACGCGTGCCATGAATGTGTGTGCGCCTTCGCTCAGCCCTGGCAAGTTGAACGACCAGTTCGTTCCCACAACAGTGGCGGTCCCGACCATGACGCTGTCCGCATAAATGCGGACGACCTCGTTCACGCCGGGTGCGGCGCTGATCGTGCCATTCAAGACCGGTTTATGGTCGTCAGTCACGGTTGCGGTGCCGAAGTTACCGGTACTCGAACCATAGTCGTCGGTGTAGTTGGAAATCACCACCGTTGCCGAAGGTGGAGTGGTATCTACCACCACGTTCTGGCTCGCGGTTTGACCTACGTTACCTGCCACGTCGATGACGCGGACCAGCACGTTATAGGTGCCATCGGCCAGGTTGGTGGCCTGGTTGTCGTAGCTCCAGGTCGTGCCGGTGACGCTGCTATTCAGCCAGGTCGTGCCACCGTTCAGGCTGATCTGTGCCCTCTCGCTCGCCGCCAGAGCGGCGCCCAGGCTGCCGTTGAACACCAGGGTTTTGTCGTTGGTGATGTAGTCAGTAGTGCTGACCCCAGAGTCACTGCTGATCGAGGTGATCGCGATCGTCGTCAGGGCGGACGGCGGCGTGAGATCCACTACTACGCTCTGGCTGGCGGTTGTACCCACGTTGCCAGCTGCGTCGATGACGCGGACCTGCACGTTATAGCTACCCTCGGCCAGGTTCGTGGCCTGGTTATCGTAGCTCCAAGTGGTGCCGGTAACGCTGCTATCCAGCCAGGTCGTGCCGCCATTCAGGCTGATCTGCGCCTTCTCACCCGTCGCCAGGGCTGCGCCCAGGGTGCCGTTGAACACCAGGGTTTGATCGTTGGTGATGTAGTCGGTTGCGCTGGTACCCGAGTCGGTCGTGATCGAGGTGATCGCGATGACTGCACTTGGTGCAACACTGTCCACTACTACGCTCTGGCTCGCGGTTTGACCTACGTTACCGGCTGCGTCGATGACGCGGACCTGCACGTTGTAGGTGCCGGCAGCC
>NZ_NKRF01000094.1:0-19352 GCF_003408955.1 Pseudomonas sp. GL93 | reverse complement strand
CTTTGGCACCGCAAGGCCATTCAAACTGTAGGAGCGAGCTTGCTCGCGAAAAACGTCAACGATAACGCGTGCTTCCAGAATGAACGCGGCGCCTGTGAGTTTTTCGCGAGCAAGCTCGCTCCTACACGTTGTGACGGTTAGGGCAGGCGCGGCCGAGCGTCTGTATCAAACCCCACCCACCAACTTGCCCCCGTCCATCCGGCGCTTATACGCACTGTCCCGGCTCGCCAGCCAGAAGTACAACGGCGACGTCACCGCCAGCCCCACCACCCACGACAAGTCCGCGCCGTTGATGTGCTGCGAAATCGGCCCCACGTACAGCGGCGTGTTCATGAACGGAATCTGCACCGCGATCCCCACCGCATAGGCCAGCAGCGCCTGGGGGTTGTACTTGCCGTAGATGCCGCCATCCACGCGGAAGATCGAGGCGATGTCGTATTGGCCTTTGTGAATGGCGTAGAAGTCGATCAGGTTGATCGCCGTCCAGGGCACCAGCACTACGAGCAGTACCAGCACCATGTCGACGAAGTGCCCGATGAAGTCTTGGGAGGCAAACACCGCCGCAATCGAACAGGCGGCCAGCACGATGATGGAGATCACCGCACGGCTTTTCGCGGTCGGGATCCAGCGGTAAGCGAAGGTCTGTACCAGGGTGATGATCGACAGCACCGCCCCATACAGGTTGAGGGCGTTATGGCTGATCACGCTGAGAAGGAACAGCACCAGCATCAACGGGCCAATCGCTCCGGTGGCGAGTTTGACGGCGTCCATGGTGTCCATGCCTACCGGCGTGGCGAGCACTGCCACGGCGCCGAAGATGAACGCCAGGCTCGACCCCAGCGCCGAGCCCAGGTAGGTGGTCCAGAAGGTGGCGGCTACCGGCACGTCGGCGGGCAGGTAGCGGGAGTAGTCCGACACGTAGGGCGCAAACGCGATTTGCCACAGCGCGGCCAGGGAAACCGTGGCCAGCCAACCGGAGATGTTGAAGCTGCCCCGGGTGAGGAAATCCGTGGTCTGCACATGGGTGAAGATGTAGCCAAAGCCCAGCACGATACCCGCGCCCAGCACCCAGGTGCCGATGCGATTGAGTACGTGGATGAAGCGATAGCCGATGATGCCGATGATCCCGGAACCGATGGCGCCGATAACGATGCCCACCGGTACAGGCACGGCGTCCACCACACCATGCAGGGATTTACCGGCCAGCACGATGTTGGAGGCGAAGAAGCCGATGTACATCACCCCGGCAATCACCACCACCAGCAATGCGCCGAGGGAGCCGAACTGTGCACGACTCTGGATCATCTGCGGGATACCCATCTGCGGGCCCTGGGCCGAGTGCAATGCCATCAACACACCGCCGACCAAGTGGCCGACAAGGATGGCGACAATGCCCCACACCAGGTTGAGGTGGAACAGTTGCACACCCAGTGCGCCAGTGACGATCGGCAACGGCGCGATGTTGCCGCCGAACCATAGGGTGAACAGGTCTCTTACCTTTCCATGGCGATCTTCCGGGGGCACGTATCCAATCGTGTGTTTTTCGATAAGCGGGGCGGAGGATGTTGCAGTGGTAACCATGACGAGCTCCAAGGCAAGGTGAGTACGTGGACGTACTTCGCTGTGCGGCGCGTGGGCGCCGCTTTGTTGTTGGAGTGATCATCTGCAATGGGCGCAGGCAGGTAAATTAGTAAGTTTGTTGCTATAGACCTTAAAAAAAGTATCTCGTGAGGTTTTTTGCTCCGGTATGTTGCAGGCACGTCAATGGCTTGAAAAACCGGTGTTTCTGCGCACTTGTTTGGGGCAAAAAACCACGTTTAGGGAGGTGCCGATGGCAGCCTATAACCTGCGCCAGCTCAGATATTTTGTGACCACGGCCGAATGCGGCAGCGTTGCCGAAGCGTCGCGCAAGCTGTATATCGCCCAGCCGTCGGTTTCCACGGCGATCAAGCAACTGGAAGACAGCTTTGGCGTGCAATTGTTTATCCGCCATCACGCCCAGGGCGTTTCCCTCACGCCCAGCGGCGCGCGCTTTTATCGCAAGGCGTTGGAGCTGTTGCGGGTGGCCCATGAGTTCGAGCAGAACGCCCTGGCCGATAACGATGTGGTGGCCGGGCAGATTGACATCGGCTGTTTTGAAACCGTGGCACCGTTGTACCTGCCACGCTTGATCGCCGGCTTCAAGGCGCGCTGGCCGGGCGTGGAGATCCGCATCCGCGATGGCGAGCAGCAGGAGCTGGTGCAGGCGCTGACGGCGGGCAGTATCGACGTGGCGATGCTGTTTGAGCACGACCTGGGCGGCACCATCGAGACCACGCCGCTGATGCCGCCGCAACAGCCCTATGCGTTGCTGCCGGCCGATCACCGCTTTGCCCAGCAGGCCAAGGTGTCCCTGGCCGACCTGGTGCTGGAGCCGATGATTTTGCTGGACGTGTTGCCCAGCCGTACCTACTTCGTGAGCATCTTCGAAGAGCGCGGGCTGACGCCGAATATCGTGTTCAGCTCGCCCTCCATCGAAATGGTGCGGGGCATGGTGGGGCGTGGGTTCGGGTTCTCGATCCTGGTGACCAAACCGTTCAGCGAGTACACCTATGATGGGCAGAAAGTGGTGTGCATTCCCTTGGCGGAAACGGTCACGGGGTCGGGGTTGTCGGCCGTCTGGCTACGCCGCGCACCGTTGACCAAACCGGTGCAGTTGTTTGTCGACTACTGCCGCGAAGAGCTTGCCCGTTTGCTCGGCTGAATATTGTAGGAGCGAGCTTGCTCGCGAAAAACGTCAACGATAACGCGTGCTTCCTGAATGAACACGGCGTCTGTGAGCTTTTCGCGAGCAAGCTCGCTCCTACAGGGTAATAGAGGGTGATGACCGTGTAACGGCGTCTTCAGGTGGTGATAAAGCCTAACAACCGCTGCAACATGGCATCACAGCCATCAAGCTGCTCCAGGCTCACAAACTCATCCGGCTTATGCCCTTGGTCCATGCTCCCTGGCCCACACACCACGGTGGGAATACCCACCGCATCGAACAGCCCGCCCTCGGTACCAAACGCCACGGTGCCGAATTCCTGTGAGCCGCAAAACGCCGCAATCAATTGCGCCGCCTGGCTGCGCTCATCCGTGACCAGCCCTGGGTAGGCTGACAACTCGGTGAACCGAATCGAACTCTGTGTGCTGACCGCCTGCATGCGCGGCAACACCTGCTGCCGCGCGTAGGCCTGCAACTCTTCAGCCACTTCGCCCGGGTCCATGGAGGGCAGGGCGCGTACTTCAAAGTCAAAGCGGCAGTCGGCCGGCACGATATTCAAGGCCTTGCCGCCGTTGATCATGCCGGTCTGTACCGTGCTGAACGGCGGGTCAAAACGTGGGTCCTGACGCGCGCGTAACCGTTGGCCAATGCGCCCCAGTTCACCGATCAACTCGGCGGCGTGTTCAATCGCATTCACACCCGAGGGCGCATAGGCCGAGTGGCACGCCTGGCCCTGCACATCGCAGCGCATCGCCAATTTGCCCTTGTGGCCCAGCACCGGTTTGAGCTCGGTCGGCTCGCCAATGATACACAGCATCGGCTTGACCGGACGCTGTTCCAGAACCGCGAGCAGCGAGCGCACGCCCAGGCAGCCGACTTCCTCATCGTAGGACAGGGCGATGTGCACCGGCAGGCGCAACGGCGCCTTGACCAGCGCCGGCACCAACGCCAGCACGCAGGCGATATACCCCTTCATGTCGGCGGTACCGCGCCCGAACAGCTTGCCGTCACGCTCGGTCAACGTGAACGGCGGCAGGCTCCAGGGTTGCCCATCCACCGGCACCACGTCGGTATGCCCCGACAGCACGATACCTGGCAGTTCCACCGGGCCGATGCTGGCAAACAGGTTGGCCTTGCTGCGTTGCGCGTTGTAGACCAGCTCGCTGGCGACGCCAAACCCGGCCAGGTAATCGCGCACATACTCGATCAATTGCAGGTTGGACTCGCGGCTGGTGGTGTCGAAGCCCACCAGGGTTTCCAGCAGTTCGCGGCTGCGGCTCATCGGTCGTCTCCGGCCACACCGTAGCCGGGGGAGCGGTCGGGGGCGAGGGCGCGATCGATATAGTCCTGCACCTGTGGGCGGTAAGCGTCCCAGAGTTTTTGCAATTCGCCAATCGGCGCGTTGTCGGCCCAATCCACGCGCAAGTTGATGATCGGCCACGTCAACTCGCCCACCACCACCAGCGCGGCGGAGTGCACCGGGCCGGCTTCGCCGCCGGCGGCGATGGCGGCATGCATCGCGGCCAGCAACCGGTCTGCGAGCTGGCCTTCGCCCTGTTCGAAAGCCGTGACCATCGCGGTGATCACTTTAGGGGCGGCGAGCATATTGCCCGCCGCCACGCATTGCTCGCCCGAAACCGCGTGATGGGTACCCAGGGTCTGGCTGCCGCTGAAATGCACGCTACGGCCCAGGTGGTCAATCGCCGTCAGTTGCCGGTACTGGCTGTAGCCGTTGCGGGTGAGCGCTTTATCGACGGCGGCGGCGGGAGCCAGGCCCTGTTCCAGCCCGTCGAGGACGTCCGGGCCGAGGGCCGGCAAGGGGATGTTCTGGGTCGACACGGCGCCCACACCGGGCCGCAGCCACGGGCAGCGGGCGCCCACGGCGATGCTCGATGAGCTGATGGCAATGCCCAGTTGGCCGGTCTCTGCACAACGGCCGACGATGGAAAAGGTCATGGCTAGCCTCCTTACTCTGGAATAACCGCGATCACATCAATTTCCATCAGCCACTGCGGCTGGCCCAGGGCCGAGACCACCAGCCCGGTGGAAATCGGGAACACGCCCTTGAGCCACTTGCCGACTTCCTGATACACCGGCTCGCGGTAGCGTGGGTCAATCAAATAGGTGGTGGTCTTGACGATATGGCTGAGGTCGCTGCCGGCTTCTTCCAGCAGTTGCTTGACGTTCTTCATCGCCTGTTCGGCCCGGGCCCGTGGGTCGCCGAGGCCGACCAGGTTGCCGTCGAAATCAGTGCCCACCTGGCCGCGTACGTACACGGTGTTGCCGGCGCGCACGGCCTGGCATAGGTCGTTGTCCAGGCTCTGGTTGGGATAGGTTTCTTTGGTGTTGAACATGCGAATGCGAGTGTGAGTAGGCATCAAAAAACTCCTGGGAAAAATGATCAGGCGCTGACAGGGGACTGGCGGGCAACCGGGGCGGCTTCGCGGTACTCAAGGTACTGACGCTGGATGGCGATATGGTCGGCCACGTATTTGGCGTCGTGCCACACGCCCCAGATAAACGACGAGCCACGCCGCGATTGCCATGGCAACCCAAGGAAGTAGATGCCCGCTTCGCTGGAGACACCGCGCTGGTGTTGCGGCTTGCCAGCGGCGTCGAAGGCGTCTACCTGCAACCAGCTGTAGTCCACGGCAAATCCGGTGGCCCAGATGATCGAAGTGATGCCAGCTTCCGCCAGGTCCAGTGTCAGGATCGGCTGCTGGATGCATTCAGCGTCGGGGAACACGCGACGTGCCTCGGGCTCCAGGGGCAGGTCGAGGCCGTTGCGCTCGACATAGGCGTCGGCCGCATCCAGCAAGGCCAGGTAGTTTTCATCACCGCGCGCCAGGTTCTCCACCAGGTTGGGTTGGAACGTTGCCACCGTGCCGTCGAAGGCGTGAGTCAGGCCGACCAGGGTCATGCCTTGCTGGGCCAGCTCGCGAAAGTCGATGGTCTTGCCGCCGTGGGCGCCGCTCACGGCAATGGTGACGTGCTCGCGGCCGGGTTTCATCGCCGCCTGGTCCCACTCGCCCAATACGCCCAGCCACCAGCAGAAGTCGCGGTTGCGATAGGCGCGAGGAGGGCGGTCATGGGCGCCGACCGACAGGTACACCTGGCGACCGGAGCGCTGCAATTCATCGGCAATTTGCACCCCGGACGAGCCGGCGCCCACCACCAGCACAGCGCCGGCAGGCAGTTGCCCAGGGTTGCGATAGTCGGCGGAATGGATCTGGTGCAGCGCGGTGTCTTTAGGCGCGATAGCGGGAATCACCGGCTTCTGAAAGGGCCCGGTGGCGGCCACCACGCGGTTGGCTTCGATCACGCCTTCGCTGGTGTGCACGGTAAAGCCGGGGCGGCCTAGGTTGCGTACCACTGAGGTGACGTCCACGCCGGTGCGGATCGGCGCGTTGAATTTACGGGCATAGGCTTCGAAGTAATCGGCGACGCGCTCTTTGGGTGCGAAACCATCGGCGGGGACGTCATCGAAGTGCAGGCCGGGGAAGCGGTCATGCCAGGCCGGGCCGTTGGCGACCAACGAGTCCCAGCGCCCGGTGCGCCAGCGCTCGGCAATACGGCTGCGTTCCAGCACCAGGTGCGGCACGCCTTGCTTGCTCAAATGCTCGCTCATGGCCACGCCAGCTTGACCTGCGCCAACCACCAGCGTGTCTATTTTTGTTATCGCTACAGTCATGTCTCTATCCTTGCGTAATGCAGTTGGATTCAGCTCGGGCATGACGTCAAGTTAGGGGGCGGGGGGGTATTAATAAAATATTATTAAGTTGGGAAGTGAGCATAAATATCGGATGCAGAGCGGGCGAATGCCTGCCAGACAGCACATACATGCAATTCCCCACACCTGCCAACCGGCCACACTCTCCCCATCGCTCAATGCTCCGGGGAAACACCCAGCCATGGAATCAACCGCCAATACCAGCCCCGACGAAGTCGTCACCCTGGTCGTCAAGCACCGGGTCAAACCCGGCTTTGAAGTCGAGTACGAAGCCTGGCTGCGCCGCATCGTGCGCATCGCTGGCGAACGCCCTGGGCACCTTGGCGTTGACGTGGTGCGCAGCCAGCAAAACGGCATGGCGCTGTTCACTTGCGTGCTGCGCTATAGCTCCACCAGCGCCCTTGAGCTGTGGCTCGGCTCCCCGCAACGCCAGGCCCTGATCGACGAAGCCGCGCCCATGCTGGCGGATGGCGACCAGACGGAAATCGGCGCGGCCAATGAGTTCTGGTTCACGCCCCAGGCCGAGGGCGGTGCCAAGCCGCCGCGCTGGAAGCAGGCGGTGGTCAGCCTGTTTGTGATCCTGCCGCAAACCCTGCTGCTGCCGTTTATCTGGGGGCCGATCCTGCGGTTGCACCCGTTTTTGTCCAATTACGTGGTCTCCACCTTCCTGGTCACCCTGACCATCGTGTTGCTGGTGGTGTACCTGCTGATGCCGGCGGCCACCCGCCTGTTCGCTCCCTGGCTTGAAGCCTCTGTAAAGGAAACCCTATGAACGCCGATCTGATTCTGTTCAATGGCCAGTTCCACACCGTGGACCGGGAAAACCCACGCGCCACCGCCGTGGCCATCCACCAAGGGCGCTTTGTCGCCGTCGGTACCGACGGCGAAGCCATGGCCCTGCGCGGCAGCGCCACCCAGGTCATCGACCTCAAGGGCCGCACCGTGATTCCCGGCCTCAACGACTCGCACTTGCACCTGATTCGTGGCGGGTTGAACTACAACCTTGAACTGCGCTGGGAAGGCGTGCCGTCCCTGGCCGATGCCTTGCGCATGCTCAAAGACCAGGCCGATCGCACACCTACGCCGCAATGGGTACGTGTGGTGGGCGGCTGGAACGAATTCCAGTTCGCTGAAAAGCGCATGCCCACCCTGGAAGAACTCAACCAGGCCGCCCCGGACACCCCGGTGTTCGTCCTGCACCTGTACGACCGCGCCTTGCTCAACCGCGCAGCCCTGCGGGTGGCGGGCTACACCAAGGACACGCCGAACCCGCCGGGCGGTGAGATCGTGCGTGACAGCAACGGCAACCCAACCGGCATGCTGGTGGCGCGGCCTAACGCGATGATCCTGTATGCGACTTTGGCCAAAGGCCCGAAACTGCCTTTGGAATACCAGGTCAACTCCACCCGCCAGTTCATGCGTGAACTCAATCGCCTGGGCCTGACCAGCGCCATCGATGCCGGCGGCGGCTTCCAGAACTACCCCGATGACTACGCGGTGATCGAGCAACTGGCCAAGGATCAACAGTTGACGGTGCGCATCGCCTACAACCTGTTCACCCAGAAGCCCAAGGAAGAGCTCAGCGACTTCAAGAACTGGACCGGCAGCGTCACCCTGCATCAGGGCGATGACTACCTGCGCCATAACGGGGCCGGCGAGATGCTGGTGTTCTCGGCGGCGGACTTTGAAGACTTCCTCGAACCACGCCCGGACCTGCCGCTGACCATGGAGCAGGAGCTGGAACCGGTGGTGCGCCACCTGGTGGAACAGCGCTGGCCGTTCCGTCTGCACGCCACTTACGACGAGTCCATCTCGCGCATGCTCGACGTGTTCGAGAAGGTCAACCGCGACATCCCGTTCAATGGCTTGCCGTGGTTCTTCGACCACGCCGAAACCATCACCCCGAAAAACATCGAACGTGTGCGTGCCCTCGGTGGCGGTATTGCGATCCAGGATCGCATGGCGTTCCAGGGCGAATACTTCGTCGAGCGCTACGGCGCCAAGGCCGCCGAGGCCACACCGCCGATCAAGCGCATGCTGGCCGAAGGCGTGCCGGTAGGGGCGGGCACCGATGCCACCCGCGTGTCGAGCTACAACCCTTGGACCTCGCTGTACTGGATGGTCAGCGGCCGTACCGTCGGTGGCCTGGAGCTGCACGCCGAGGGCTTGCCGCGCCTTACCGCGTTGGAGTTGTTCACCCACGGCAGCGCCTGGTTCTCGTCCGAGCAGGGCAAGAAAGGCCAGATCAAGGTCGGTCAACTGGCGGATGTTGCCGCGTTGTCGGCGGACTTTTTCAGTGTCGAGGAAGAAGCCATCAAGTGGATCGAGTCGGTGCTGACAGTGGTCGGCGGCAAGGTCGTGTACGGCGCTGGCGACTTCGAAGATTTCGCACCCCCACGGGTACCGGTGCTGCCGGACTGGTCGCCGGTGGTCAAGGTGCCGGGGCACTGGCGCCCGACGTCGCCGATGCAGGCCCAGGTTCACCAGTGCAGCGGCCCCTGTGGCGTGCATGCCCACAGCCATGAAAAAGCGCGCCTTTCCAGCGTGCCGGTCAGCGACTTCCAGGGTTTCTGGGGGGCGTTCGGCTGCTCCTGCTTTGCCTTTTGAAGAACACCCCATCCCCAAAGGAGTTACCCATGACTTACAAGCGCTTGAACAAAGACGATGCTGTTGTTTTGTTGGTTGATCACCAGACCGGCCTGATCTCCCTGGTGCAGGATTTCTCCCCCAACGAGTTCAAGAACAACGTGCTGGCCCTGGCCGACGTGGCGAAGTTCTTCAACCTGCCGACCATCCTGACCACCAGCTTTGAAAGTGGCCCCAACGGCCCATTGGTGCCCGAGCTCAAAGAACTGTTCCCCGACGCGCCGTACATTCCGCGCCCCGGCCAGATCAACGCATGGGACAACGAAGATTTCGTCAAGGCCGTCAAGGCCACCGGCCGCAAGCAGATCATCATTGCCGGTGTGGTGACCGACGTGTGCGTGGCGTTCCCGACCCTGTGTGCCCTTGACGAAGGCTTTGAGGTCTTCGTGGTCACCGACGCTTCCGGCACCTTCAACGAAACCGTGCAACAAGCCGCCTGGGCGCGCATGACCGCAGCCGGTGCGCAACTGGTGAACTGGTTCTCGGTGGCCTGCGAGCTGCAAGTGGACTGGCGCAACGACATGGAAGGCCTGGCCAACCTGCTCTCGCCGCGCATTCCCAACTACCGCAACCTGATGAACAGCTACTCGGCGTTCGCTGCCAAGTAACCTGCTCTGTAAAACACCGCAAAACCCTGTGGGAGCTGGGCTTGCCCGCGATTGCGATGCATCAGTCAACAGTATTGCTGGCTGATACACCGCTATCGCAGGCAAGCCAGCTCCCACATGGGTTTATATTGCCCACAACATCAGCGCCTGGCACAGCTCCCACATTTGATGGTGTTCACATTTTGGTTTGTGGTGTGACCACTGACAGGCTATAAAACAGCCCATCGTCCCCTGAGAAGCGACAATGAACCCCTTCGAAGACATGCGCCTGTTCTGCCAGGTCATGGAATCCGGCAGTTTCACCGCCGCCGCCGAGCAATTGGGCTTGTCCAAGCAATTCGTCAGCCGCCGACTGATCCAACTGGAAGACCGCCTGGGCGTACGCTTGCTCAACCGCTCCACACGGCGCCTGGACGTCACGCCGCTGGGTCAGAGCTACTACGAGTCGGCCTTGCGCCTGCTCGGTGAGGTGGAACAAGTGGAGCAGGGCATCGCCGGCCAGAACAGCGAGCCGCGAGGCACCATTCGCCTCAGTGCACCCTTGTCGTTCGCCATGGCGCACCTGGGTTGCCTGTTGCCGTTGTTCCTGCGTCAGCATCCGCAGGTCTGCGTTGAAGTTGACCTGAGCGACCGCCCGGTGGACTTGATCGGCGAAGGCTACGACCTGGTGCTGCGTATCGGCACCCTGGAAGACTCCACCCTGATCGCCCGACGCATCGCCGCTATCGAGCGGGTGTATTGCGCCAGCCCCGACTACCTGGCGCTGCGGGGTACGCCGTTGAAACCCGAGGATTTAACCACGCACGACTGCCTGCCCTACGGCCACGGCCGCCAAGTGCAATGGCGCTTCAAAGGCAAGTTGCAAGCCTTGAGCGTCAGTGGGCGCATGCGCGTCAATAACGGTGACCTGCTGCGCGATACCGCGATTGCCGGACTGGGCGTTACCTATCTACCGACGTTCATTGTCAACGAGGCCTTGAAGGACGGTCGCTTGGTCAAGGTATTGGAAGACTTCGCCCCAGAGGCCTTGACCCTGTCGGCGGTGTACCCGCAGCACCGGCAAAGTTCACGCCCGGTGCAAGCGCTGGTGGAGTTCCTGCGCGAACGTCTGGCTAGCGGCTGCTGAACAGTTGGCGGATCAGGTTGGGCGTGCTGCCGGTCCACCGCTTGAACGAGCGCCGAAAACTCGCCGCATCGTTGAAGTTGATTTTGTGAGTAATACATAACCCGTGTGGGAGCTGGCTTGCCTGCGATAGCGGTGGTTCAGTTAAACATTCTGTGACTGGCACACCGCCTTCGCGGGCAAGCCGTCAGGCATTCGCGAGGTTGCTTAACTCAAGGCCCGCCACATACCGTTCCAGGTTCGCCAGGAACGTGTCCGCAATTTCCTCCTTGCTGCGGGTTGAAATAGCCGAAGTATGCGGCGACAGCCGTACCCTCGGATGGCTGTACAGCGGATGCCCGTCGGGCAGTGGCTCTGGCTCGGTGACGTCGAGGGAAGCTAGGCCGATCTGGCCGTTATCCAACGCGTGCAACAGCGCTTGCTGATCGAGCAGGCCGCCGCGGGCGATATTGATCAGGTGCAACCCCGGCTTGGCGCTGGCCAGTACATTACGGTCGATGATATGCCGCGTTGCTTCGGTCAGGGGGGCCGCCACCACCAGGTGATCGGCGCGGGCAAACAGGTCGTGGATGTCTCTGGCCGCTTCCACGCCATCGAGGCCGAACGGCGTTGTGCTTTGACGCAGTGCCACGACCTTGAGCCCCAGTGCCAGGGCCTTTTGCGCCAGGCTTGCGCCAATCGCGCCAAAGCCCAAAAGGCCCAGCGTGGTGCCCTTGAGCGGGCGCAGCGCGGTGAACTGCCACTGTGCATCCTTTACCCAGATATCCGGCAAGTGCTTGGACGCGGCAAAGATCGCCGCCAGGGCGAACTCGGCCAGGTTATCGGCGGCGCTGCCACGGGAAGTGGTCACGGGTGGGCCGTTGAACAGCCACTGGGGGTAGAAGTCGATACCCGACGACACCAGGTGCACCCACTGTGCGCCATAGGGCCAGCCCGGTGGCGGGGTGTCGGGGGCGGTGTAGCCACGCACATTGATCGGGCGCAGCAGCAGGATATTGGCGTGGGGCGGCAGGTCACTGGGCACACCGACCGGCACGCCGATTACCTGGGCTTCGGGGTGCAGTGGCGCAAGGCGCTCCCGGATCACCTGGTTGAAGTCTTCGTCCAGTTGGCTGGCAATAAACACCTGGCTCATGTGCGTTCCTTTTGGCGCTGGTTGAACACCGCTTTGCCGACGCCTTGCAGCACGGCGTCATTTTGCGGAGTGTGGACGCGGCTGCACAGCACATCGCGGTAATGCCGTTGCAGTGGGCTGTGCCTTGATAGGCCAGGGTTGCCCGAGGCTTCGATGGCCAGCTCGACCGCACGGATCGCATTGCCGGTCACCAGGTACTTCACTTGTGCGGCATTGGCCGTTGGCGTGTGGCCTGCGGCCGCAGCGTCGAGCAGGCTACGGTTGGCGAACAGCAAAGTGTCGATATGGCCGACGGTCTCCTGAAAACGCGGCAGGGTGGACAGTGCCGCGCCGAGATTCGACGGCTTGCGCGCCTCCAGCCAGCCCACCAGCCAGTCCCGTGCCGCCTGGGCCACGGCGTCGTACACCGAGGACAGCAACACTGACATCCAGAGGAACCCTTCGCCGTCCAGCTCCGCTTGCGGGGCGCTCCAGGGGCTGACGCTGACCGCATGGTCCAGGGGCACCCATACGTTGTCGAACACCACCTCATGGCTGCAGGTGGCGCGCATGCCCAAGTGGTCCCAGGTGTCGATGATGCTGACGCCGGGGCTGGCCTTGGGCACCAGCCAGGCGCCTACCAGCGGGTCGGCGTCGTCGCTGCGCGCCCACACGCTGAACCAGCTCAGGCCATGGCTGCCGGTGGAGTAGAGCTTGCGCCCACTGATACGCCAGCCGTCGGCGGTGCGCACGGCGGTGGTGGCCGGCAAACCTCCACGGGCTGGGGTGCCCAGGTCGGGTTCGACACGCAGGGCATTGATCAGCGCGCCGTTTTGCACCGCCTCTTGCGCGACCTGCACGCGCAGGTGTGCAGGCCAGCTCTGGTTGTCTTGCAGGCGTGCGTGTTGCAGGTATTGCATCACCAGGATCAATGCCGTGGACGGTTCGCCCTTGGCGATGGCGCTGATGACCTTGCGCGCCTGAGCCAGGCTGGCGCCACCGCCGCCAAGTTTTTTCGGCACGGTCAGGGCGATGAGTTGGTGTTGGTGTAGACGTTTGAAATTGGCGTGTGGGAAGGCGCCGCTTTCGTCATAACGGGGCGCGGTACTGGCCAGCTCGGCGCTGAGGTGATCAAGCAGGGCGTCGAAATCGATGGCTTCCACAGCCTTGAGAGACGGTTGAGTCATAGGTCTGTACTCGGTCAAAAATGTGGGAGGGTGGCAAGCCATGACCCCCTGTAGGAGCGAGCTTGCTCGCGAAAAACTCAAAGGCGCCGCGTTTATTCAGGAAGTACGCGTTATCGTTGGCGTTTTTCGCGAGCAAGCTCGCTCCTACAAGGGGTAGTCTTCAGGCCAGGGCTTGTTCGGTGGCTTCGATTACGCTGTAGCGGTTCGCTGGCACTTCCAGGCCGAGGTTGTCCCGTAGGGTGTGGCCGCTGTACTCGGTACGGAACAACCCCCGTTGTTGAAGCACCGGCACCACCCATTCAGTGAAATACTGCAAGCCATCCGGCAGCACCGAATTGATGATAAAACCATCGCTGGCGCCGCTCTCGAACCAGGTCTGGATCGCATCCGCGACCTGCTCCGGGGTACCGACAAAGTCGCGCTGGGGCCGCGAGAAACGCAGGGCCACTTCGCGCAGGGTCAGGCCTTCGTTACGGGCCAGTTGCTTGATACGTTCGGAGCCACCTTTCTGGCTGTTGGCACCCAGGTCGCCCAGTTCAGGGAAGGGCGCATCCAGCGGATACTGGCTGAAATCATGGTCGTTGAACGGCCGGCCGAGGGCGACGATGGCATCTTCCACAGTGACCAGCGCCACAGCTTGCTGGTAGCGGCTTTCCACTTCGGCGGCATCGCGCCCGACAATCGGGCGGATACCCGGCAGGATCGACAGGCTGTCCGGGTCGCGGCCAAAGCCCTTGGCGCGGCGTTTCAAATCGGCGCTGTAGGCCTTGGCCTCATCGATAGTTTCCACATGCACGAAAATCGCATCGGCGTTTTCAGCGGCAAAGTTACGCCCATCCTCCGAAGTGCCCGCCTGGAAAATCGCCGGTTGGCCCTGGCGCGAACGCGCGATGTTCAGCGGGCCTTTGACCGAGAAGAATTCGCCCCTGTGGTTAAGCGCATGCAACTTGCCCGGGGTGAAGAATTCGCCGCTGTGTTTGTTATAGGCAAAGGCGTCGTCCTCCCAGGAGTCCCACAGTCCCTTGACCACATTCAAATGCTCCTTGGCGATGCGGTAACGCACGGCGTGGGGTGGGTGTTCGGCCTTGCCGAAATTATCGGCGGTGCCGCTCAGCCACGAGGTGAGCACATTCCAGCCGGCGCGGCCGCCGCTGATATGGTCCAGGGAGGCGAACTGGCGTGCCACCTGGTAAGGCTCGGTGTAGCTGACGGTCACGGTGGCGACCAGGCCGATGTGAGTGGTCAGCGCGGCCAGGGCCGAGAGGATCGTCAGCGGCTCGAAGCGGTTGAGGTAATGAGGGCTGGACTTGGGGTGGATATGCAGGCTGTCGGCGATGAACACGAAGTCGAACCGGGCGGCTTCGGCCAGTGCGGTCTGCTGCTTGTAGAAGCCGAAATTCGTGCTGGCGTCGGGTTGTGCCTGCGGGTGGCGCCATTCGCCCCAACCGTGGCCGACACCATGCACCATGGCACCGAGTTTCAATTGACGTGGCTTGCTCATGTTCTGCTCCTTAGCGCGAGGCTTGTTCGAGGGGGATACGCTTGGCGTTGAAGCTGGAATCGAAGCCCTGGGAGACGTCGATGTGTTGGCTCAGCAGGCCTTCTTTTACATAGGTGTCGGCGGTGGCTTGCAGGCCGTGGATCACCGTATCGTCAATCTTCACGGGGGACAGGTGAGTGTCTTTGGCCACTTCGATATGCACGGCCAACGGCAGGCCGGTGATCTTGGCCTGGGCCGCGGCGTATGCCTCGGGATGGGTATTGGCCCAGGCGTAGGCGCGATCAACGCGGGCGACGAAGTCGTCCAGTTGCACACGCTTGTCGGCAATGGCCTGGCTGGTGGCGGCGAAGTACAGGTGATTGCTCAACAGGTTCGTGCCGCTGACCAGCACGCGGGCGTTGCTCTGTGAGGTGACCACGGTGGTGTAGGGGTCCCACGTCGCCCAGGCATCGGCGGTGCCGTTGTCCAGCACGAGTCGGGATTCGGCGGGCAGCAGGAAGATGAACTGCACATCGTGGGTGGTCAGTCCGGCATCGTTCAGGGCCTTAATCGCCAGGTAGTGCCCGATGGAGCCGCGCCCGGTGACGATTTTCTTGCCCCTGAGGTCGGCCGCGGTCTTGATCGGTGAATCCTTGGGCACCAGCAGCGCCGTGGTGTTACGGCCTTCGGCATGGATGATGCTGATCACCTTGATCGACGCACCGGCGCCGAGGGCGAACACATAAGGGGCATCGCCCAGGGCGCCGACATCCACGGCACCGGCATTCAGCGCTTCGCCCAGGGGCGAGGCCGAGGGGAATTCCGACCACTTGATCTCGTAGGGCACGTTCTGGCTTTCGCCCGAGGCTTCCAACAGCGCTTTGATCGTGGATTTCTGGTTGGCCACGCGCAGCGGTTGCAGGTCGCCAGCCTGGACGGTAGAAAGCAGGCCGAGGGCCAAGGCGGCGCCCCACAGCAGGCGTTTGAATGGGAAGGCATACAGCATGGGGAAAACTCCAGGCGTTGGGTAAAGGGAGGTACCTCCGCCTGGAGAAGGGGTCGGTTGGGCAAAAAGGTGCAGCGGTGAATCAGATCACGTAGAAGCCATGGGTGCCGTCGCGGGCCAGTTGTTCCACGAGGCCGAACTCCCAATCCAGGTAAGCCTGCATGGCTTCCCGTGGGTTGTCGGTGCCTTCGTAAGGGCGGCGGTAGCGGTCGATACGCGGGGAAGCCAGGTGGCTTTCGCCTGATTCAAGGGGCAGTTGCGCATGGATCCAGCCGGCCGTGCCGTCCTGCAGCAAAAAGACCGGCTTGCCGGTGAGAGCCTCGACTTCCGGCACCGCCAGGCGCGCCAGTTGGCTGCTGCCGCAGGTCAATACATAGCGCTGGGCGCTCGGTACCTTGGCCAGGGCCTGGGGCAGTTGCGCGCGCAGCACCCACCAGGCGCCGGGGATATGACGTTTCACGTAGTTGGCGCTGGCGGTGAGGTCCAGCACCAGGGTGTCGCAATGGCTGAGCCAGTCGGCAAGGGTGTGGGGGCTGATCAGTTCGGCCTGGGGCGGCGGCGGCACTGGCGCGACCCATGCGCCGCGTTCGCTGAAGTGCGTGGCTTGCAGGTCGTCCAGCACCGAGACCTGCCAGCCCAATTGGGCCAGCCATGACGCGGACATATTGGCGCGCACGCCGTCGTCGTCCACCAGTACCAGGCGCGCACCGCGCACACTGGCAACGTGGTCGGTTTCCTGCACCAGTTGCCCGCCCGGGGTGGCGCGGGCGCCCGGCAGGTGGCCAGCTTCGAATTCTTCTACGGTGCGCACATCGAACAGGTAAGTGGTGCGGGTCGCGTCCTGTTGCCAGCGCTGCAGATCATTGAACGTTGCACGTTTTACCCCGGCTTTGTCGGCCACGCGACGGGCCTCTTGAGCGGCGAGCTGGCGATGGTTTTCCGAGGTCGGTGCAAAGCGGCGCGCCTGGCCATGGGCGAGGGTTTGCCCGGCCAAGGTCCAGCCGATGGTGCCGTTGCGCAGGGCCGCCACCGGGTTGGGGAGGCCGGCGTTGATCAACGACTGGGTGCCGATAATGCTGCGGGTGCGCCCAGCGCAATTGACGATGATGCGCGTGGCCGGATCGGGCGCCAGCTCACGGGCGCGCAACACCAACTCGGCCCCCGGCACGCTGATGCTGGTGGGGATGCTCATGGTCTGGTATTCGTCGAAACGGCGCGCATCGAGCACCACCACATCGGCCTGGCTGTCGAGCAGGGCCTGGACCTCTTCGGCGGCCAGGGACGGCGTGTGACGCTGGTTCTCCACCAGTTCGCCAAACGCCTTGCTTGGTACATTGACGTCGATAAACAGCTCGCCACCGGCCCGGCGCCAACCGTCCAGCCCACCCTCCAGCAGGCTGACCTGGGTGTAGCCCAGTGCAACCAGGCGTGCGGCGGCGCGGTGGGCTAGCCCTTCACCGTTGTCGTACAGGGTGACCTGGGTATCGCGGCGTGGAATGCGCGCGTACACCTCCAGTTCCAGCTTGGACAAGGGGATGTTCGCCGCGAACAGCGGATGGGCCTCGGCAAAGGGCGCTTCCTCACGCACGTCGATCAGGGCGACTTCTTCGCGTGCCAACAGGGCCTGGCGAATCTGCGCAAAGCTGCGGGTCGATAGGGTGGTCATAGGGCAGGGCTCTTTTCTTTGGACAGGTCCCAGATGTTCGGGAGATAGGCGTTGGAATAACCGGAGATAAACAGTTTCTCGCTGCCGTCGGGTTGATACACCGCCCGGCGCACCGCGCCGATATTGGCGCCGTATACGTGGATGCTGATGGACACCTGGTCGCCGTGGGCATTGCTGACCTGATGGATATCGCCGACCTTGGGCGACACCGCCTCCACCTGGCCCGGCAGCAATTGCACGGGTTCGCCTTGCGCTACCAGGCTGCCGCCCGGCGTCCGGGCAAACCCCTGGGAAACCTCTGCGCCGCGCAACATGCCGATCAGCCCCCACACCCTGTGGTCATGAATCGGCGTGCGTTGCCCTGGCCCCCACACAAAGCTGACCACGCTGAACCGCTGGCGCGAATCGGCATGCAGCAAGAATTGCTGGTAGCGCTCGGGGTCGGGCTGGGTGAACTCGTCGGGCAGCCAATCATCGTGGCTGACCAGTTGCGCCAGCAACTTACCGCCACGGTGCAGCAGGTCGCCTTCACGCGGGTTGCCGTCGATCAATTCCGCCAGGGCGCCTATGAAGGCTCTGAGTCTCTCGGGGTGTCGGGCCTGGGTCATGACCATTCCATCGGGCTGTTGGTGTGCTTTTATCTAAGCATAATGTTTATTTTTAATATGCTATTTTTTAATGATTAGCTTATAGCCGAAGGTAATTTAGAACCGGTTTGAATAGTGTTAGACGTTATTGATCACTGGGTGGGCTATCCAGACCTGTGTGCGGCCACTATGCTTCACGCACATCTTAATGACTGATCTGTATGTGCGGCCCAAATGAAAATTGACGATATCGATGCCTTTGTCGAAGTGATTCGTTGCCAGTCCATCAGCCATGCCGCCGCGTCGTTGCAGCTGACCCAGCCAGCCATCACCCGCCGCGTGCAGAACTTCGAGCAGGCACTGGGAGTGGAGCTGTTCGACCGCAACACCAAGCCGCTCAAGCCGACGTTGATAGGTACCCGTGTCTATGAACAGTGCCGGTTGATTCTGCGCGAGATGGATGCCCTGCGCGAACTGGTGGCCACCGATGCTCCGCCCACCGGCGTGCTGCGCCTGGGCGTACCGCAGACCATCGGCGATGTGGTGCTGCTGGACGCACTCAAGCACCTGCGCAGCGAATACGCCGACTTGCGCGCCCAGGTTGCCACCGGCTGGGGCAGCCAATTGGTCGGCAAGATCGAACGCGGCGAACTGGATGCGGCGGTGGCGTTGTTCCCCGCGGGCAAGATCTTCCCGGACAACCTGGTCGGTGAGTCCATCGGCAAGATGGAGTTGGTGGTGGTCTGTGCCAAGGCGCAGTTGCCGAAGAAACCGTGCAAGTTGGCGGACGTGTACCAGAGCGGTTGGATCCTCAACCCGGACGGTTGCGGGTTCCGTGCGGGGTTGCAGCGCACCTTGTCTGACCAGGGCCTGGCGCTGCGGGTAAACCTGGAAACCTTCGGCACTGAACTGCAACTGGGCCTGGTGGCCGACGGCCTCGGCCTTGGCCTGGTGCCACGTCCGTTGCTGGAACGCAGTGCTCATCGCGAGCAGCTGGCGGCGATGCCCCTCAAGGACTTCAAGCCGGTGATGGATTTGTGGCTGATCTATCCGCATTTTCTCGGCAACCTGCAAGGGCCGGTGGATGCGTTTGGTCAATGGGTGGCAGACGCTTTGCACAAGATCCGCAGCGCTGCCTGACGCCCTGCCAGCTGACGCCTATCTACCTGACACCCCGCGAACCAAATGTGGGGCTGGCTTGCCTGCGATGGCGGCCTCCCAGCCGACGCCTATCCACCTGACACCCCACAGTCCAAATGTGGGAGCTGGCTTGCCTGCGATGACGGCCTGACAGTCAACACAGTTGGAACGTGTACATATCCATTCCTGCGGTAACGGCCACTTAGGGTTCCGCTTTTACAGCCATCCCTTTCAAGGTCTTAGGTAAAATCCTCTGAAACTTCAGTCAGGGATACCCGAAAGATGTGGGCCGATGAACTGGCTCGATTTGATAAAAAAG
>NZ_NKRF01000060.1:0-20410 GCF_003408955.1 Pseudomonas sp. GL93 | reverse complement strand
GTTCGGGTGAATAGTACGTCACAACCTGCCTCTTTCCGCCCTCGGTATGCTCTTTGGGGGTAAATCAGGAGAGGCGACAACTATCCTGACACCGGGGGAAGTAAGCAAAGCGCTCTTGCCCCACCACTCGGCACCTCGCCTAGGCTCGGTGTGCCCGTAATCCGCCAGTGATTTGGGGGGCCGCCGCCACGCGCCATCCATGGCGCGGGGCGGCTAAAACGGCATCCCTGCCGGTTTACCCCCCAAATCACTGTCGAATTCCGGCCAGCGTGGTTTAACGGGGCGCCTGAGATCAAGATCAAAAGCAGATCAAGAGCGGCTCGCTTCGCATCGTGGTTACCGTCGGCTGCTACAACCTACAAAAATGTGTAGATACCTATGGCCATCGCAGGCAAGCCAGCTCCCACACTGAAGGGCGTATACCTTGGTTTTTATGGTCTTCAATCACCCTGCTGAATACTTCTTCAACAACCGCCAACCACAGGTCTAGGGTGACGCAACAATAAAAACAGCAGGATGCAGCAATGACCGCCATGACCCGCTGCCTGGACCGTCCTGGATGCATGCCGCGGCTGTCCGCCCACCACCTGTTGCGTCCGCGCTTGTCCGGGCCTTTGCTCGCGGCGCAGGCGCGTGTGAAGTTGCTGTGCGCGCCCGCTGGCAGTGGCAAGAGCGCGTTGCTCGCCGAGTGTGCGTTACAGGCGCCGGCGGGGTGCCTGGTTTGTTGGATGCCGCTCCATGGCCTCACGCTCAGCCCGTTGGAGTTGTGCACACGGCTGGCGCAACAGCTGGGCCTGGTGTTTGTCGATGAAGCTACCTTGCTGCTCGACCTCAGTCGCTGGCCGAGCCGCACTTGGCTGTTTCTGGATGATTTCTGCCGCCTGCCGGTCCCCGAGCTGGACGCGTTGCTTGATCGTCTGCTCAGCGCCAGCAGTGCGCAACTGACGTGGTGGCTGGGTGCGCGGCGGCGCCCGGTGTGCAACTGGCCGCGTCTTTTGCTGGAGGATGAATGGCTGGAGTGCAGTGAGTTGTCATTCAACGCTACGGAGGTCCAGGCGCTGCTCGCCCCAGGGCAGAACGTTGACAGGGTGCTGCAGTTCAGCGGCGGTTGGTGTGCTGGTGTGCGCCTCGCCGCGCTGGGCGATAACCACCCCGACAAGACCTTGCTGGATTACCTGCAACACGAACTCTTCAGCACCTTGCCGGCGCCACTGGCCGAAGCCTGGCGTGTACTGGCTCATCTGCCGCGCTTTAACCTGAGCCTGTGCGAGCACTTGTTCGGTCAGGGTGACGGCGATCAGTACCTGCGCGAGCTGCAGGCGCTCGGGGCGTTTATCCAGCCCTGGGAAACTACCAGCGACTGGCTGCACGTGTTTCCACCGTTGGCGCGACTGCTGCGCGACGAGCCCTGGCCGGCCAAGCGCTCGTGGCATCGCCGCGCCTGCCAATGGTTCAGCGCCGAGCGCGACTGGCAAGCCGCCTTCGAGCAGGCGTTGCTGGCGCAGGAATATGAAGTGGCGGTGAGCCTGTTGCAGCACTTCAGTTTCGAGGATTTGTTTCGCCAGCAGAATGCCGTGCTGCTGTTGCGCCTGCAGGAACAGCAGGGCGATGAATTGATGTTGGGGTCGGCGCAACTGGTGGGGCTGCTCACGGCCGCGTTGTTGTTTGCTGGGCGCTTCGAACAGGCGGCCTTGTGCATCGACCAACTGGCCCGGTTTGCCCCGCAACCGACGGCCGCCGCGCAGCGCTATCTGCTGGCGCGCTGGCAGGCGCAGTGGGGCTGGTTGCTGCATTTGAGCGGCGACGCCGAACGCTCCCGCGAGCACTTTCTCGAAGCCCTGCAAGCGTTGCCCGACAGCGCCTGGACATCGCGCCTGATGTGCCTGTCGGGCCTGACCCAGCAAGCCTTGCTACGCGGTGAGTTGGAGGCCGCCCAACGCTTGAACCGTGAAGCGCTGTGCCTGGCCCGGGCCCACGGTTCGCTGGTATTGGAGGCCCTGCTGGAGTTGGACCACGCCCAATTGCTGGAGCAGCGTGGCGCGCCGTACCGGGCGCAAAGCCTGTTGGAAACGGTGCAAGCGATGTTGGCCGGGCAGCGCCTCACCGCCGGGCCGTTGGTGGGGCGTATTGTCCTGCGGCGCGGGCATCTGGCCTTGCGTCAGGGCCAGGACGGCCTGGCAGCCGAATGTTTCGAGGCCGGCTTGAGCATGTGCCTGCAGAGCCAGGACAAGCGCGTGTTGTACGGCTTTCTGGGCCTGGCGCTATTGGCGGCCAATCGTGGCGACTACGCCCAGGCCTTCATCCAATTGCGCGACGCCGAGCGCCTGATGCAGCAGCGTCAGGTACCCGACACGGTGTACCGCGCGGTACTGCTGTTGGTCAGTGGGCACTTCTGGTTGCAGCAAGGTCGCGCCGAATTGACGGTGCAAGCCGTGCGCCGGGTATTGCGCCACTTTCGCGGGCCTTGCGCCAAGCAGGCACCGCCGGCCACCTTGGAACTGATCCCGCGCCTGGAATATTTGCTGGTGCTGGCCGAGGTCAAGCTGGGCTGTGCCGAGCAACCCATCGCACGGCTCAATGCCTTGCTCGCCACCTCACGGCAACGCGGCATGCTCTGCCTGGAAACCGAATTGCACCTGGTGCTGGGTGAAGTGACCTGGCAACTCGGCGACCCGGCGTTGGCCCGCCGGTCGCTGCAAGCTGGCTTGGCGCTGGCAGAGCGTTGCCAGGTGCAGCAGGCGGTCCGCGAGTTGCGTTTACGCGCCCCGGGACTTTTGAGTGAGCTGGGCCTGGAGCCCCAGGCCGCGCCTGCCGGGGCGGCGCAGAACCCGCTGAGCCAGCGTGAGCTGGAGGTGCTGCAACTGATCGCCCAGGGCAACTCCAACCTGGAAATCGCTGATCGCCTGTATATCTCCCTGCACACCGTCAAGACGCATGCGCGGCGTATCCACAGCAAACTTGGGGTAGAGCGACGCACCCAGGCGGTGGCCAAGGCGAAGACGTTGGGCTTGATGGTCTAGGCGCAGAATGCCTGGCGGTATTGGCTCGGCGTGGCGCCCATGGCGTGGCGAAAGCGCTGGTTGAAATGGCTGGCGCTGGAAAAACCGCACAGCATAGCCAGCTCATTGATCGGTAACGCGCTGCTGCGCAGCAGGTTTTTCGCTCGCGCCAGACGCCGTGCCAGCAGGTATTGATGGGGCGGCACACCAAAGCTTTGGCGGAACATTCGGGCGAAATGGTATTCGGACAGGGCGCACATGGCGGCCAACTGGCCGAGGCTGATGGCGTCTTCCATATGTTGGTCGATGTACTCCACCAACCGCCGCCGTTGGTGCGCGGCCAACCCGCCTTTCAAGCGCAGGCCTTCGCGGGCGCTGACCTGGCTGAGCAAGGTATGGCTGAGCAGTTCGTGGGCCAGGCTGCTGGTCAGCAGGCGCTCGCCGGGCTCGTGCCAGTTGAGGCTGACCAACTGGTGAAAACGCCGGGCCTGGAATGGGTCTTCAAGGAAGGTGCCCTCACGCAAGTGCAGCTGCCGTGGCTCACGGTCCAGCAGGGTGACGCAGCCGAGGGCAAACTGTTCCGGGCTGAAATACAGGTGGGCCAGGCGAATATCGCCATTGATCACCCAGGCCGACTGATGCTCGGCCGGCAGGATGCACAGTTTGTCTGGGCCGCCCTTGATATCCGGCTGGTCACGCCGAAAGGTGCCCGTGCCACCGCCGATGTAGCAGGACAAGGTGTGATGGCTGGGGGCCTGGTAATCCTGGGCGTCATGGTGGTTGCTCCACACGGCCGCAGCCAACCCGTCACCGAGCTCGGCGCAGGCTTGCAGGCGTGCGTGGGGCGAGCGGTTGAGAGATTGAAAGACGTGCAGCGATTGCAGCTCTGGCATGGTGTGTTCTCCGACACCCTGCATCCTACGCTCCACGGCTGGCGCTGTGAGCCCATCGCCCGACAAAAGCGCAAGAATGTGCAAGAGCCTGCAAGGGGTTGAAGGCCACACTGTGGCTCAATCGACGGAGCCGGTTATGAATCTTTTCCTGTATCTACTCACGGTGCTCATCTGGGGCACCACTTGGATCGCCCTCAAATGGCAGTTGGGCGTGGTGGCGATTGCGGTGTCGATTGTCTATCGCTTCGGCTTGGCCGCCCTGGTGCTGTTCGTGCTGTTGCTGCTCAGCCGCAAGTTGCAGGTGATGAATCGGCGCGGGCACCTGATCTGCCTGGCGCAGGGGCTGTGCCTGTTCTGCGTCAACTTCATGTGCTTTCTCACCGCCAGCCAATGGATCCCCAGTGGCCTGGTGGCGGTGGTGTTCTCCACGGCGACCTTGTGGAACGCCCTCAATGCCCGGGTGTTTTTCGGCCAGCGGGTGGCGCGTAACGTGCTGATGGGCGGGGCCCTTGGGCTGCTGGGGCTGGGCTTTTTATTCTGGCCGGAGCTGGTTGGGCATACCGCCAGCCCGCAAACCTTGTTGGGCCTGGGCTTGGCGCTGCTGGGCACCCTGTGCTTCTCGGCGGGCAACCTGCTATCGAGCCTGCAGCAGAAGGCCGGGCTCAAGCCGCTGACCACCAATGCCTGGGGCATGGCCTATGGGGCGGCGATGCTGGCGACCTATTGCGCAGTGCGTGGTATTCCCTTCGAGATGGACTGGAGTGCGCGGTATATCGGCGCGCTGTGGTACCTGGTAATCCCGGGCTCGGTGATTGGTTTTACCGCTTACCTCACCCTGGTGGGCCGCATGGGCCCGGAGAAAGCGGCGTATTGCACCGTGCTGTTTCCGGTGGTGGCGCTGAACGTCTCGGCAGTGGCCGAGGGTTACCAGTGGACGGCGCCGGCGTTGATGGGGCTGGTGCTGGTGATGCTGGGGAATGTGCTGGTGTTTCGTAAGCCCCGGGCCAGCGTGCCGGGCCTGAAGGCTAGCCAAGCCTGAATGTGAGAGCTGGATTGCCCGCGAAGGCGGTGTGCCAGTCAATGTATCTTTAACTGACCCACCGCTTTCGCAGGCAAGCCAGCTCCCACATTTGACTGAGGTGCCTGCTTTATTTGAGCCCTAGCCGCTTGGCCATGCGCCCCAGGTTGGCGCGGTCCAGGCCCAGTTCGCGGGCGGCGCTGGCCCAGTTGTGCTGATGGCGTTCCAGGCAGGCGCTGATGAGTTGGCGCTGGTAATGCTCGGTGGCCTGGCGCAGATCGCCGCTGACCATGGGCAGGGCTTGGGCCGGTGCTTGTTCGGCCACCGCCGTACTCACGGCGGGCAAGTCCAGGTCCAGGGCGCTCAGGCTGAGAATTTTCGGGCGCTCGCGGCAGTTGCCCAGGGCTTTCAACGCGCTGCGTCCGATCAAGTGCTCCAGTTCGCGCACATTGCCGGGCCAGTTGTAGGCAAGCAGTGCCGCCTGGGCGTCGCCAGTCAGGCGCAGGCTGCCCAGGCCCATGCGCGAACGGTTCTGTTCAAGGAAGAAGCCTGCCAATAGCAGCACATCACGCCCGCGCTCGCGCAGCGCCGGCACTTGCAGCGGATAGACACTCAAACGGTGGTAGAAGTCAGCGCGGTAGCGGCCATTGCGCACTTCTTCGGCAAGGTCGCGGTTGGTGGCGGCAATCAGGCGCACGTCTACCTGGTGCTCCTTGTCCGACCCCAGGCGCTGCAACTGGCCGCTTTGCAGCACGCGCAGCAACTTGGCCTGCACGCTCAACGACAACTCACCCACTTCATCCAGGAACAAGGTGCCGCCATTGGCCAGTTCGAACTTGCCCCGGCGCTCGTTCAACGCGCCGGTAAAGGCGCCGCGCACATGCCCGAACAGTTCGCTTTCTACCAAGGTCTCGGGCAGGGCGGCGCAGTTGAGGCTGATCAGTGGTTTGTCGGCGCGGGAGGAGGCGGCGTGGATCGCCTGGGCCACCAGTTCCTTGCCGACCCCGGTTTCGCCGGTAATCAGCACGGTCAGGTCGCTGCCGCCGACCAGCTTGATTTCCTCGACCAGACGCTTGTGCGCTTTGCTCTGGCCGATCATTTCTTTGTGCTGCTGGCCGCTGGCCTGGCGATAGATTTCGGCGCGCTGGTGCTCGTCTTCGGCCCGCAGCGCCAGGCGCTCGATGCGCTCAGCCACGTTGACGGTGACCGCGGCGAGGCTGGCGAAGGCTTGCAGGGCGTCCAGTTCGACCCGTTCAAAGCGCTCGGTATCGAGGGCGTCCAGGGTCAGCAGGCCCCAGGGCTGGTCGTCGATAAAGAGCGGGCAGCCCATGCAGTCGTGGACTTCCAGATGGCCGTGCAAGCCGGCGACCAGGCCGTCATAGGGGTCGGGCAGTTCGCTGTCACTGTCGAAGCGGGTAGGGCCGGGGCTGCTCAGCAGGATCTCGAAGCGCGGATGTTCGCTGACCTTGAAGCGTCGACCCAAGGTATCGGCGCTCAAGCCGTCCACGGCCAACGGCACCAACCACTCGCCATCCAGGCGTAACAATGCGGCGGCGTCGCAGGGCAGCAGGGCGCGCATGGCTTGCAGCAGGCGTCGGTAGCGCTCGCCTTCGGGCAAGTCCCGGGACAGGTCGGCGACCAGTGGCAGCAAGGTGGTGAGCAGGGGTTGTGCAGTCATAATGACTCCTTGTAGTCCTTATGACTATAAGGTGTAGGAGGTCATATTGACTACATAATATTTAAGCCATTGAAAATAAAGGATTTATAAGTTGGCACGATTACTGACTATCTAAAGGCAATCAGTAAGAAGACCCAGGAGTCTCCCATGCTTAGTGCCCAAGACCGTGCAATCGTCAAATCTACTGTGCCCCTGCTGGAAAGCGGCGGCGAAGCGCTGATCACCCACTTTTATCGCATGATGCTGTCCGAGTATCCCGAAGTCCGCCCGCTGTTCAACCAGGCCCACCAGGCCAGTGGTGACCAGCCTCGCGCCCTGGCCAATGGCGTGCTGATGTACGCGCGGCATATCGACCAGTTGGACCAACTGGGCGACTTGGTGGCTAGGATCATCAACAAGCACGTGGCCTTGCAGATTCTGCCGGAGCATTACCCCATCGTTGGGGCCTGCCTGCTGCGGGCTATTTCTGAAGTGCTGGGCAGCGAGATTGCCACCCCCGAGGTCATGAGTGCCTGGGGCGCGGCCTACGGCCAGTTGGCGGACATTTTGATCGGCGCCGAAGCGGCCATCTACGACGAAAAAGCCCAGGCGCCCGGCGGCTGGCGGGGTGCGCGGCCGTTCCTGTTGGTCAAACGCGTGGAGGAGAGCGACGAGATCATCTCCTTCTACTTCGCGCCGGTGGACAACGGCCCGATCCTGGCTGCGGCACCCGGCCAGTACATCGGCCTGAAGCTCGTGCTCGATGGCGAAGAAGTACGTCGCAACTATTCCCTGTCGGCCCTCACCGACACTGGCCTGTACCGCATCAGCGTCAAGCGCGAAGCGGGTGGGCGGGTCTCCAATTACCTGCACGACCAGATGCACGTCGGCGCGACCATTGACCTGTTTCCGCCGTCGGGCGAGTTCACCCTGGCCGCCAGTGATAAACCGCTGGTGCTGATCAGCGGCGGGGTAGGCATTACGCCCACATTGCCGATGCTCGAAGCCGCCCTGGCGACCCAGCGCCCGGTGCACTTCATCCATTGCGCCCGTAACGGCGGGGTGCATGCATTCCGTGACTGGGTGGACACACTGGCTGCCAAGCATCCGCAGCTCAAGCGTTTCTACTGCTATGCCGAGGATGACGGTGTCAGCCCGGCGGCAGATAAGGTCGGCATGCTCAACCAGGAGCAATTGGCGGCCTGGCTGCCTGAGCAGCGCGACATTGATGCCTACTTCCTGGGGCCCAAGGGCTTCATGGCGGCGATCAAACGTCATCTCAAGGCGCTGGGTGTGCCGGAGAAGCAGGCGCGCTATGAGTTCTTTGGCCCGGCAGCGGCGCTGGAATAATCCCCCCTAGCAACAACGCTGTCCAAAATGTGGGAGCGGGCTTGCTCGCGAAAGCGGTGTGTCAGTCAATACATATGTCTCTGATGCTCCGCCTTCGCGAGCAAGCCCGCTCCCACATTTGGCCCTCTATTGCTCCCGATTAATCCGCTGTTAACCCCTCTCTGTTTTAACCACTGCCTGTGTGTAAACTTGTTGCCATCAGGCACAACCATAATCAAAGAAAGGGAAAGACGGGGATGATTGACGACATGCGTTTAGGCAGGGAGCGGCGCTTTCTGGTGTTGCTGGGCATCATCTGCCTGGCGCTGATTGGCGGGGCGCTGTATATGCAAGTGGTGCTGGGTGAAGCTCCGTGCCCGCTGTGCATTCTGCAACGCTACGCCTTGCTGCTGATTGCGCTCTTCGCGTTCATCGGCGCGGCCATGCGCACCAAGGGCGCGCTGACGTTCTTCGAAGGGTTGGTGGTGCTCAGCGCCTTGGGTGGCGTGGCCGCTGCCGGCCACCATGTGTATACCCAGTTCTTCCCCCAGGTCAGTTGCGGCATTGATGTGTTGCAGCCGATTGTCGACGACCTGCCCCTGGCCAAGGTGTTTCCCCTGGGCTTCCAGGTCGACGGCTTTTGCAGCACTCCCTACCCGCCGATCCTCGGCCTGTCCCTGGCCCAATGGGCGCTGGTGGCATTCGTGCTGACGGCGATCCTGGTGCCCCTGTGCATCTATCGCAACCGTCACCCCAAAGCCTGAGTCGCCGCGGCTGCCAAACGCTCCGTTCCTTCTGAACGAAGGCCGGAGCGTTTTTGTTTGTAGGGATTTGTGAAAGCACCGTGACGAGGGGCAACGGAAGGTGCGCGCAGCGTGCGACATGTTGTCACACGGACGCTGTCGCAGGACGTTTCTGACCCACCAAATCAGCCCTTAAATTTGCACCCAGCGCACAAATTGTGCTGTCAGTTCGTGGTTCGCGCGGCGGCCCGATTCGTGTGCGGGCCGAACCCTTGCAGCATCTGTGAATGCCTTGTTTTATGGGGACTTGGACGGCTTGCGCATGCCCTTACAAGCCGTAAGGGAAGTGGCACTGTGCCCAATAACACGGTAATTTTTGTGGTTTTTGTTGAGAATCGAACACGATAAGATCGCGAATCTTTGCAAGATTGGTGAAGGATTGTTGCTGGAATCGATAAAAATTATTTCTTTATAAGACATGGTTTATACATCGCTAGCTAACTACAATCGCCCGCACTGAATGTCCGGTGCTGTTCAATATTTGAGCATTGGAGCGGTCGAGGAGCAGATGGAAGGCTCAATGCGACCCCAGGTTCCGGCAGCCTTTCAACTATCCGCACCAAATGGAATTGGTCTGTAACAAGGCCTTTAGCCACGAAATCGAATAAGAACTCACTGCAGGTCCGTGAAACGTACAGTCATGACGTGTCGGGCAGGCTCTTATTCAATCGAAGAGAAATGCCAACCCTTGGCAGGGTGAAGTGTTGGCGATCAAAACCCAACTGCATTGCGCAAGCTGCTTTAGAGGTCGTGAGATGAGTAAAAACAGGTACCCCCGATTACTAGGCTTTTTGCCGCTGCTTGGCATGTTTTTAATGCTGGGAGGCTGCAAGTGGACCTTGCTCGACCCAAAAGGACAGGTCGGTCTGGATGAACGAAACCTGATCATCACCGCTACCCTGCTGATGCTGTTGGTTGTGGTGCCTGTGATCGTGATGACCTTCGCCTTCGCCTGGAAATACCGCGCGTCCAACACCAGCGCTACCTACGCGCCGAAGTGGTCGCACTCCACCAAGATCGAGATCGCGGTGTGGCTGGTTCCGATCCTCATCATCATCGCCCTGGGTTACATCACCTATAAGTCGACCCACGCGCTGGACCCGTACCGTCCGCTGGAGTCCGACGTCAAGCCTGTGAACATCCAAGTGGTCGCGCTGGATTGGAAGTGGCTGTTCATCTACCCGGACCTGGGTATCGCCACTGTCAACGAGATCCGCTTCCCGGAGCACACCCCGCTTAACTTCCGGATCACCTCCGACGCCGTGATGAACTCGTTCTTCATCCCTGCACTGGGCGGTCAGATCTACGCGATGGCAGGCATGCAGACCCGCCTGCACCTGATCGCCAACCAGAAAGCTGAAATGGAAGGCATCTCCGCCAACTACAGCGGCGCTGGCTTCACCGGCATGAAATTCAAAGCGATCTCGACAAGCCAGGAAGATTTCGACGCCTGGGTAGCTGCAGTCAAGGCCGCACCTAAACAGCTTGATCAAGCTGAATACGACGCTCTGACCAAACCAAGCCAGAACAACCCTGTCGCCTTGTACTCCGCGTATGAGCCGGACCTGTTTCAGAAAATCGTCGACAAGTACGAAGGTATGAAGCCAGGCAAGCCGGTCAAGCACGAGAAGAAAGAAGTGGCCGTGGTTGAAGGTTCTGATACAGGCGCGCATTCAACTGCTGGGGCAGAGGAGTAAACGATGTTTGGTAAATTAAGTTGGGACGCGGTCCCATTCCACGAGCCGATCGTAATGGTGACTATCGCCATGATCGCGCTGGGTGGTTTGGCGCTGGTTGCGGGTATCACCTATTTCAAGAAGTGGTCCTACCTGTGGACCGAGTGGTTGACCTCGGTCGACCACAAGAAAATCGGCGTCATGTACGTCATCGTTGCCATGGTCATGCTGCTGCGTGGTTTTGCCGACGCCATCATGATGCGTACCCAGTTGGCCATGGCCACCGAGGGTTCGCCTGGCTACCTGCCACCTGAACACTATGACCAGATCTTCACCGCCCACGGTGTGATCATGATCATCTTCATGGCGATGCCTTTCTTCACCGGCTTGATGAACCTTGCCTTGCCGCTGCAGATCGGTGCGCGTGACGTTGCCTACCCGTTCCTGAACTCCCTGAGCTTCTGGCTGCTGGTGTCCGGCGTGGTGCTGATCAACGTTTCCCTGGGCGTCGGCGAATTCGCCAAGACCGGTTGGGTTGCGTATCCGCCATTGTCGGGGCTGCAATACAGTCCGGGCGTGGGTGTGGACTACTACATCTGGGCGCTACAGTTATCAGGGCTCGGGACGACATTGACGGGGGTCAACTTCCTGGCCACCGTCCTGAAAATGCGCGCCCCTGGCATGAAACTGATGGACATGCCGATCTTCACCTGGACCTGCACCTGGGCAAACGTGCTGATCGTGGCTTCGTTCCCGATCCTGGCCGCTACCATGGCGCTGCTGTCGCTTGACCGTTACCTGGATTTCCACATTTTCACCAATGAACTTGGTGGCAATCCAATGATGTACGTGAACCTGTTCTGGGCATGGGGTCACCCTGAGGTGTACATCCTGATCCTGCCAGCGTTCGGTATCTTCTCCGAAGTGATCTCGACCTTTACCGGCAAGCGCCTGTTCGGTCACCACTCGATGGTCTACGCATCGGGCGCGATCTCCGTACTGGGCTTCATGGTGTGGCTGCACCACTTCTTCACCATGGGCTCGGGGGCCAGCGTCAACGCCTTCTTCGGCCTGGCGACGATGCTGATTTCCATCCCGACGGGGGTGAAGCTATTCAACTGGCTGTTCACCATCTACCACGGTCGTCTGCGCATGACCAGCCAGGTCCTCTGGACCCTGGGCTTCATGGTGACCTTCGCCATCGGCGGCATGACCGGCGTACTGCTGGCCATCCCGGGTGCTGACTTCGTGCTGCACAACAGCCTGTTCGTGATCGCCCACTTCCACAACGTGATCATCGGTGGTGCGGTATTCGGCTACATCGCTGGTTTCAGCTTCTACTTCCCGAAAGCGTTCGGCTTCAAGCTGCACGAAGGCTGGGGCAAGGCTGCGTTCTGGTTCTGGATCTCGGGCTTCTTCGTCGCGTTCATGCCGCTCTATGCACTGGGCTTCATGGGCATGACCCGTCGTCTGAACGCCACCACCAACCCTGAGTGGGTACCGTACCTGTACGTTGCCATGTTCGGTGCGGTGATGATCGCTGTGGGCATCGCCTGCCAGCTGATCCAGCTGTACGTCAGCGTGCGTGATCGCAAGAAGAACATGTGCGAATCCGGCGACCCATGGAACGGCCACACCCTGGAATGGTCGACCTCGTCGCCACCACCGTTCTACAACTTCGCCGTGATCCCTACTGCGAACACCATTGATGCGTTCACCGAAGCCAAGGAAGACGGTACTGCGTACCAGAAGCCCAAGCACTACGAACCGATCCACATGCCAAACAACACCGCCACTGGCGTGGTGATGGGTGCGCTGTTGACCGTGTTCGGCTTCGCAATGATCTGGCACATCTGGTGGCTGGCAATCGCGAGCCTGGTAGGCACTATCGGTTACTTCATCATTCACGCTGCCCGTGATGATCAAGGCTACATGGTGCCGGTCGAAACGATCGAACGCATCGAAGCCGAGCAGCACGCTCGCCTGGTAGCCGAGAAGAAGATCCCGGCCAACCGTGTAGAAACCTCGTTGGAACAGGCTTAAACCATGTCGAACTTAGTGACCAATGCTGGACACGCCCATGTCGATGACCATGGGCACGATGACCATCACCACGACTCGGGGCCAATAACCGTCTACGGTTTCTGGCTCTACCTGATGACCGACTGCATCTTGTTTGCGTCGATCTTCGCGGTGTACGCGGTACTGGTAAACAACGTAGCGGGTGGCCCGTCGGGCCACGACATCTTCGAACTGCCTTACGTGCTCGGCGAAACCGCCTTGCTGTTGTTCAGTTCGATCACCTACGGCTTCGCCATGTTGGCCTTCTACAAGGGCAACAAGAAGGGCGTGCTGACCTGGCTGGGCCTGACTTTCCTGTTCGGCCTGGGCTTCATCGGCATGGAGATCAACGAGTTCCACCTGCTGATCTCCGAAGGCTACGGCCCGCACCGTTCCGGTTTCCTGTCGGCGTTCTTCACGCTGGTCGGCACCCACGGTCTGCACGTAACCGCAGGTTTGCTGTGGATGGCGGTGATGATCTATCAGGTCAATAAGCACGGCCTGACCAACACCAACAAGACTCGCCTGAGCTGCCTGAGCCTGTTCTGGCACTTCCTGGACGTGGTCTGGATCTGCGTATTCACCGTCGTTTACTTGATGGGGACTCTGTAATGGCTAATGCACACTCCCATGACAGCCACGATTCGAGCCACGGCAGCGTAAAGTCTTACGCTATCGGCTTCATCCTGTCGGTCATCCTGACCCTGATCCCGTTCGGCCTGGTGATGTACCCAACCTTGCCGAAGTCGATCACCTTGATGATCGTCCTGGCGTTCGCGGTAATTCAGGTTTTGGTTCACCTGGTGTACTTCCTGCACCTGGACCGCTCCAAAGAGCAGCGCGAGAACGTGATCGCGTTTGTGTTCGCAGGCCTGGTGATCGTTCTGCTGGTTGGTCTGTCGCTGTGGATCATGTTCAGCATCCACACCTACATGATGGCGAAGTGAGGTAAGACCCGATGTCGCTTAAGCACTTTATCCAAATCACCAAACCGGGGATCATTTTCGGTAACGTGCTTTCTGTGGCGGGCGGTTTCTTCCTGGCCTCCAAGGGACATGTCGATCTGGCCATCTTCCTGGCGGCAATGATCGGTACGTCCCTGGTGGTTGCTTCCGGTTGCGTATTCAACAACTGCATCGACCGTGACATCGACATCAAGATGGAGCGCACCAAGAATCGCGTGCTGGTCCAGGGCCTTATCTCCCTGAAGCTGGCACTGATCTTCGCGACCGTCCTGGGTGTTGCCGGTGTGGCCCTGTTGTACAAAGTGGCCAACCCATTGGCGGCGCTGTTTGCCGTGATTGGCTTTGTCATCTACGTCGGTCTCTACAGCCTGTACCTCAAGCGCAAGTCGGTTCACGGCACGCTGGTGGGCAGTCTGTCGGGGGCGATGCCGCCGGTGATTGGTTATGTGGCTGTGACCAATAGCTTCGATATGGCCGCGCTGGTGCTGCTGGTGATGTTCAGCCTGTGGCAGATGCCGCACTCCTACGCCATCGCGATTTTCCGCTTCAATGACTACCTGGCTGCGTCGATTCCGGTATTGCCGGTCAAGCGTGGCATTCAGGTGGCCAAGAAACACATCCTGCTCTACATCCTGGCCTTCCTCGTGGCGACCTTGATGTTGACCTTCAGTGGCTACGCCGGCATGAGCTACCTCGCCGTCGCCGCCGCCATGGGCATGTACTGGTTGTACATGGCCTGGACCGGCTACAAGGCGGTGGACGACACCGTCTGGGCGCGCAAGCTGTTCGTGTTCTCGATCTTCACCATCACCGCGCTCAGCGTGATGATGTCCCTGGATTTCCAAGTGCCGAAAGAGCTGTTGCTGACCTACGCCCACTGAGTGGTCTTGCAGTAAAAAAGCCCCGCCTTCGAAAGTCGCGCGGGGTTTTTTATTGAGCGCTGCGCCAAACCGGATACGCTGCGTTATCGTTGACGTTTTTCGCGAGCGAGCTCGCTCCTACCTCCCAATTCTACAAATGCAGGAAGCAATGCAATGAGTAAAAAAGCCGTGATGGTCTTCAGTGGCGGGCAGGATTCGACCACCTGCCTGATCCAGGCCCTGCCGCTGTATGACGAAGTGCACTGCATTACCTTTGATTACGGCCAGCGCCATGTGGCAGAAATCGAAGTGGCCCAGAAGCTGGCCAAGCAGTTGGGCGCCACTGTGCACAAAGTGATGGATGTGTCCCTGCTCAATGAGCTGGCGATCAGCAGCCTGACGCGCGACAACATTCCGGTGCCGACCGTGAACAGCTCGGGCGAAAGCCTGCCGAGCACCTTTGTGCCGGGGCGCAACATCCTGTTCCTGACCCTGGCTGCGATCTACGCCTACCAAGTGAAGGCCGAGACCGTCATCACCGGCGTGTGCGAAACCGACTTCTCTGGCTACCCCGATTGCCGGGATGAGTTTGTCAAAGCGCTGAACCAGGCCCTCAAGCTGGGCATGGAATACGACGTGCGCCTGGACACGCCGTTGATGTGGCTGAACAAGGCCGAGACCTGGGCCCTGGCCGATTACCACGGCCAACTGGAGCTGGTGCGCGAGCAGACGCTGACTTGCTACAACGGCATCATCGGTACCGGCTGTGGCGAGTGTGACGCGTGCAACCTGCGCGCTCGGGGCTTGAATGACTACCTGCAGAACCAGACAAATGTGATGCAGAGCCTCAAGCACAAGTTGCAGCTGAAATAACCTTTGTAGGAGCGAGCTTGCTCGCGAAGAACCCGAGAGCGCCGCGTTCAATCAGATGCGCTGCGTTATCGTTGACGTTCTTCGCGAGCAAGCTCGCTCCTACAAGATTATTGATAGCGTTTGAACAACGAGCGTGCCCCGTAGGCAGGCAGGATGTTGAAGAACGCAAAGCCGACTTTGATCACGATCTGCACATAAATCATGCTGAGGATATCGCTGGTCTGCATCGCCCCGTAGAAGGCAATAAAGCAGAACAGGAAGCTGTCGATAATCACCGCGAAGAACGTACTGAGGAATATCCGCAAGTACAGGTACTTGGAGTTAGTCAGCTCCTTGATCTTGCACAGCAGGTAGGAGTTTATATTCTCCGACACCAGAAACGACACCGAAGAGGCCACCAGCACCGACGACACCTGCAGGATCACGTCGGTATAAGGCCCATCCAGCTTCCAGCCCGGCAGCCCCGGCAGGAACGTCGAGCCATACAGCAGGATGATGATCATCGCGTTGCTGGCAAACGCAAACAGAATGGCTCGCCTGGCCAGGCGCAAACCAAAATTCTCGTTGAGTAAGTCCACGATCAAGAAGGTCAGTGGGTACAGGAACGTGCCCGGTGTCACGATGATGCCCAACGACTCCAGGTAAATCGGTTTGGTCGCGGCAATGCTGGTGAAGATATAGAAGGTGAACAGCAGCAAGTTCAGGATGATGTAGATCATCCAGGAGTTTTCATTGCGGTCGTTTATATCGTAGGCGGTCAGTGTCCCGCCTTGGGAGTAGAACTTCTTGTACAGGTTCTTGATTTCCATCTTGTTGAAGTTGTCCATCATTTCACTGCTGAGCACTTCACTCAGCTTGATCTTGAGGACCTTGCCCGTGGCGATCACCATGATCACCGCCAGGCGCTTGTCGTTTTCAAAGCCCAGCAACTTGTATTTGCTGTTTTCAACGGCGCCCTCAGACGTTGTCATTGAAGCGCTCCTCAAGGATGTCGCCGATGACACACAAACGCTCTGAGTTCCCACAGGGTTCGAGGGTGATGAACAGCTTCTTGGTGGCGCGGTCGTACACCAGCTTTTCTTTATCGTCGCTCGACGAGCCTTTCTGCACGATCAGCAAGTCCCCCGGTTCATTGAGGCCCGGAATTCCGTGCTCAAGGCGCACGCCGATCAAATTGCAGGCGCTGCCGAAGTAGTACGTCAGCGGGTGCAGCGTGGCCAGTTCACCGATGCGCTTGCCCAGGTTCTGCATGAGCAGGCTTTCCTTGAGCACAGGCACTGCCGCCGGGTTCTTGTTACCCAGTGGGGAAACATTGCTCTCGATGACTTCCTTGGCCTCAAAACTGATGGTCTCGATTTCTTCGTAGGAGACGCCGAAGAAGTCCGAGATCTTGCGAATGGTCGACTGCTGTACGTTAACGACCTTGCCTTCCAGGATGTTGTAGATGGTGGTCCTGGTCAGGCCGGCAGCACTGCTTAACGAAAGCTGGGTTTCGCCACGACTCTTGATCAAGTACTTGATGTTGCTCTTCAAGTGCTCGGTTTTTTCCCGTCTGTGTATCAAGTGCTCACCACTTCCATTTAGTCATCAGTCCATGCCGGCAGAACCCGTTCTTGAAGGTTCGCGGCAGTGAAAGTGTTGCATGCGCCCGCTACAACAATAAAGTACTGAGTGCAGGGATACGCCTCGGTGGTAAATCAGGCAACGGCTTTCTCGTCATACTCTTCTGAACGGCCAGCGCGAATCCCTCGCGCCTCTACAAGGAGTAGTCACCATGGTGCGTGTCAGTCGTCGATCCCTTCTCGCCCTGGGCGCGGCCCTGCCTGTGATGGGGCAGCTCAATTGGGCCTTCGCCAGCCCGGCGCCGACGAAGTCTGACAAGGTGCTGCTCAATTACAACGAAAGCCCCTACGGCCCTTCAGGCGCGGCTCGCCAGGCGATGCAGCGCGCGATTGCTGCCTCCGGGCGTTACCCTTACCCGGACATGTATGCATTGGCCGCGCTGTTTGCCGAGCAACAGGGTATCGCCGAAGAAAACGTCGGGGTATTTGCCGGCTCGATGGCCGCCCTGCGTTACGCGGTGCTGGCGTTCGCCAGCCAAACTCGTGGCCTGGTGATGGCCACGCCGTCCTACGAAGTACCGCGCCAGGCGGCCGAATCGATCAAGGCGCCGGTGCATGAAGTGAACCTCGACGCCCAGCATGCCCACGATGTGCCCGCCATGCTCGCGGCGGACCCACAGGCCGGCATGCTGTACCTGTGCAACCCCAACAACCCGACCGGTACGCTCACCTCGACCGAGGCCATTCGCCACGCCCTGGTGAATAAACCCAAGGGCAGCGTGCTGGTGGTGGACGAGGCTTATATCGACTTCTGCGACGCCCCCAGTTGCGTAAGTTGGGTCAACGACCACGACGACCTGCTGGTGCTGCGCACCTTCTCCAAGATCTACGGCATGGCCGGTGCGCGCCTGGGCCTGGCGATCGGCCACCCGGCGCTGCTGGAGCGGTTGGCGGTGTTTGGCGGCGACAACGTCCCGGCCGGCGCCAGCTTGCTGGCCGCCCGTGCAAGCCTGGAAGATGCGCAACTGGTGGGCCAACGCAAAGCGCTCAATGCCAGGTTGCGCGATGAGACGATCGCGTGGCTCAAGGGCCGGGGCTTTAGCTGCACCGTTTCCCACAGTAACTGCTTCATGATCGACGTGAAGCGGCCAGCAGAGCAGGTGATTGAGCAGTTGGCGGCGCAGAATGTGTTGGTTGGGCGGGTATGGAAGGACTGGCCGCAGTGGGTGCGGGTGACGGTGGGTAATGAGCAGGAGATGGAACGCTTTCGCGAGGCGTTCGCGGCGCAGGTCTAGCCCTGGGTTTGCATCCGTTGCCTGGACAGGTAAGCCAGGCATGCTTCATGCTCGACCGGGTTGAATGATCAAGGAAGACACCCGTGCGACCTAATGGCCAACCCGATAAAAAATCGCCCATGCTGCCCGAGGATATGCGCCGCTTGCTCGATACCGAGCTGAGCCGCCGTGGCCTGGGACACTTCGAGGTCTACCAGTGTGGGCCCACGTTGGACCAAGCGCAGATTGTGTCCAATTACCCAGAAGCCATGGAGCCTTCCGACACGGCCGACGATTTCTACCGGCGTGGCGAGCTGGGTTCATTGACTCGTACGCGGATCAAACCGTTTTTCTGGAGTGATGAACAACTGCTGGCCGTGGCCGATGAGGCGGTACCGGTGCCGGGCCCCTACAAACCCGTTGGCGAGGGCGCCAGTTTTATCGTGCATGGCAATCGCGGCTTCTATTCGGTCCTCAATCTGTGCAGCTTCGGCGAAGACCAGCAGTTTCGCGAAACGGTGCTGGCCCATCAAAGTGAACTGCAGATGTTGTTGGTGTCGATGTACGACGAGGCCCTGGAAAATCACGCGGCGCCTGTCGCTCAACAGACGGTGCTGACCCCACGGGAAACCGAAGTATTGTCCTGGGTCAGCCTGGGCAAGACCTACAACGAAGTGGCGCTCCTGACCTCGATGACTTCCCATACGGTCAAGTTTCATATGAAGAATATCTTCGGCAAATTGCAGGTCACCAACGGCAAGTCAGCGATCGGCAAGGCCCTGCAATTGGGCTATATCCGTCACCCGGCCTGAGGCCGCAATCACCGCCTACCTGTCCAAATGGGTAGCTTGTTCGCCGCACAGTGCTGCATTAGGTTGCCCAGCTATGGAGTTTGGCGCCGGACACACCGGCGCCGCCATTGCGAAAGGACATCCGGATGAGCCGCTCTGTAGCTTTGCTCCACACCTGTGCCAGCGTGCCGCGCTGATGGGGACTTTTCACGCGTTGCGCAGCCTGAATACGCGGTTGCAAGCACTGTTCATGATCACGCTGGTGTTCCGCATGGGCACCCTGGCGTTTCCTTTTTACGCGGCGTACCTGATTCATCAACACGCGATATCGCCGGGCACGGCTGGCCTGTTG
The DNA here is from genome assembly GCF_003408955.1 of Pseudomonas sp. GL93. Lineage (NCBI taxonomy): Bacteria > Pseudomonadati > Pseudomonadota > Gammaproteobacteria > Pseudomonadales > Pseudomonadaceae > Pseudomonas > Pseudomonas sp. GL93. The sequence continues at coordinate 1,297 of NZ_NKRF01000060.1, read as the reverse complement.
GTCGGTGTATATGGTGCGGGCGCCCTGTGTACCGACCTGATCATCGGCGCCGTGATCAAGCGTTTTTCGGCCAACCGGGTCATTCTCGGTTCGTTGTTGTTCAATGCAGTGTTGCTGCTGGCCATTCCCTCGTTGGATAACCCACTGGCACTGTTCCTGTTGTCGTTTCTCTGGGGCGCCTGTTACGAAGCCTTCACACCGGCCGCGTTCTCCGAGACGGTGGCTCACAGCAGCCTTGAGTCGCGCAAAGTGGCGTTTTCCTGCAACCGGCTGGCGATCAACATCGGCATGGCCATCGGGCCATTGCTGGGCAGCTTGATCTTCCTCAGCAATGCCGACGCGGTGTTCTACATCAATGCCGTGCTGTCCCTGCTGGCCTTCGCCGCCTGCCTGCGGTTCGGTCGGCCCCGGCCGGCTACCCAAGGCGTGCCTGTTGCCGGCAAGGGCGAGGGCTTGCCCAAGGTGGCGGCTCATGAGCGTTCGCGACTGCTGGTGATCCTGTTGGCGGCGCTGCCGGTGCACGTGGCTTACGCATTGCCGCCGACTTTTCTGTCGGCGTACATCATCAACTACACCCAATTGCCGGCCTATTACGTGGGCATCATCTTCTTCATCAATGCGTTGCTGGTGATTGTGTTTGAAGTACCGATCAACCTGCGCATGGCGCACTTGGCGAGCAGCCGCTCGTTGATCATTGGCCTGTTGCTGGCAGGCAGCGGCTTCTTCTTGATGGGCTTTGGTCAGGTCGGCGCGCTGTTGATGCTCGCGACGGTGTTGTGGAGCCTGGGCGAGATGATTGTGTTCCCCGCGATCACCCACTACGTCAGCAGCATTTCCAGCCGCGACAGCGTGGACCGAAACTGAACTGCCCCCCGAATGTTGGACACCTGACCCCCTCGGGAGGGTGTTCCATGACGAAATACAACCTAGCACTCAAGCAATCACTGATTGAAGAGTGTCTGTCTGCCAGTAGCGTTCATGAGGTGGCCCTCAAGCATGGCTTGAGTCCATCGCTGCTTCGTCGCTGGGTCAAGGGTTTTGAAAAGCACGGCGCCTCTGGCTTGATTGCCAAGTACAGCCATTACGATGCCCAGTTTAAATTGAAGGTTTTGCAGTGCATCAAACAAGACGGGCTGTCGGACCAACAGGCCTGTATACGGTTTGATATCCGTGGTCCAAGTAGTATCAGGCAGTGGCGAAAGCTGTACGATGAAGGCGGTGCAGAAGCACTACAACCGCATCGTCTTAAAGAGTCCAGCATGCCCCGCAAACCTTCCAGGCAACCCAAAGCAAGTCC
>NZ_NKRF01000127.1:0-20418 GCF_003408955.1 Pseudomonas sp. GL93 | reverse complement strand
TGTGGGGTTTCCCCATGTGAGAGTAGGTCATCGTCAAGATTAAATTCCGAAACCCCAATTGCGAAAGCAGTTGGGGTTTTGTTTTGGGCGCTCGAAAAGAACGCCAACTTACAAAGCCTGCACAGCGTTCCATTGAAGCCTTTTGTACAGATACCCGAATACCAGTCGAACCTTGCGTGTTATCAAGGTTCACAGGTGGTGCGCCGTGTATTTATCTCCACGGTTATGTACCTCACAGACACCCACGTAGCGTCTGAGCTGTGAAACAAAATAATCCCCTGGAACAGGCCCTGCCGCCTGTCCGGATTCAACCGCCCCGGACTATCATGCAGATAGCCCTACCCCTCACCGCAAGGAGCCGCTCGGAACGCCGATGCGCCAGATCTGGAAATCTTTTCGAGCCCTTTATTTCGCCTCCTTGATGATGCTGATCGGCTCCGGCCTGCTTAGTACTTATCTGGCTTTGCGTCTGGCAGCAGACAATGTCGACAGCCTGTGGGTCGGTGCGCTGATGGCTGCCAACTATTTTGGCTTGGTGCTGGGCGGCAAGCTCGGGCACCGTCTCATTGCCCGGGTCGGGCATATTCGCGCCTACGCCACCTGCGCGGGCATCGTCGGTGCAGCGGTGCTGGGTCACGGTTTGATTGATTGGCTGCCAGCCTGGATTGTGCTGCGGATGATCGTGGGCCTGGGAATGATGTGCCAGTACATGGTCATCGAGAGTTGGCTCAATGAGCAGGCGGACGCCAAGCAGCGCGGCGTAGTGTTCAGCGGCTACATGATTGCGTCCTACCTTGGGTTGGTGCTGGGCCAACTGATCCTGGTCATGCACCCACATCTTGGGCTTGAGCTGTTGATGCTCGTGGCGCTGTGCTTTGCGCTGTGCCTGGTCCCGGTGGCAATGACCCGGCGCATTCACCCGGCCCCACTGCACCCGGCCCCGATGGAGCCACGCTTCTTTATCAAGCGCGTGCCACAGTCGCTCAGCACCGTGTTGGGCGCTGGGTTGATCGTCGGTTCATTCTACGGCTTGGCACCGCTCTACGCCTCTCAGCAGGGCCTGACGACTGAGCAAGTCGGTCTGTTCATGGGTAGCTGCATTTTTGCTGGATTGGTCGTGCAGTGGCCGCTGGGCTGGTTATCGGACCGCTATGACCGCGCGCTGCTGATTCGCTGCTTTGCCTTGTGCCTGGCGATAACGGCCTTGCCGTTGGCGATCATGACCCAGGTACCGCTGGAAGTGCTGTTCGTGGCAGGCTTCTTCTGTTCGCTGGTGCAGTTCTGCCTTTACCCCCTGGCGGTGGCCTTTTCCAACGACCATGTGGAAGGCGATCGTCGGGTATCACTGACGGCCATGTTGCTGGTGACCTACGGGATCGGCGCCAGCGTGGGGCCGCTGTTGGCCGGTGTGGTAATGAAGCTATTCGGCAGCCAGATGCTCTACGCGTTTTTCAGCCTGTGTGCGCTGATCCTGGTGTGGCGTATTCGACCCAAGGCGGTAACCAACCTGCATCAGGTCGACGACGCACCACTGCATCATGTGGCGATGCCCGATAGCATGTCCAGTTCGCCTTTGGTGGCTGCCCTTGACCCGCGGGTGGATGAGCAGGTGGTGCAGGAGCAGATGCAAGTCACTGTACCTGATCCAGAGCCCGTCCCTGAAACCGAGGAGTCAACGAGCGAAGAACCGCACGAGCCACCAGACCCGGACGAACATCCCCATGACTTAAGCAGGGCGCGCCCCTGAACGAAAAAACGGGCAGATCCCATCAGGATCTGCCCGTTTTTTATCTCAGCGTCTAACGCTTAAAGATCGTCGTCTTTATCGAAGCGCCGAGCTTCACGCTGCAATTGGTAGACAAAGCGTTCCACCTGTCGCTGCACCAAACCACTCATGTTGTGAAAGCGCACGCCGGCAAAGGTGGTGTTGATCTTGTCTTCGAAGTGCAGGTAGCGCAGTTCCACGGAGGTGGTCATGCTGCCAAAGGGCAGGGCAGCAATAAAGCGATCATAAACCTGGCCCAACTGCAGGCGCTCGGAGATATCGCCTTCAAAGCGCAATTTGCAGCCGGTTGCCGAGATGTCCAGCAGCTTACCGCTGATAGGTGCCTTGAGCTTCTCGCCACCCAACTGAATGTCCACCAACTGCGCAAGCTTGAGTGCGGCGCGGAAGGCATTGCGTCGTTGATGGTAAACCACTTCGCCGGGCAGGCTGCCGCTGTAGATGCGGTGGCCGCCTTTCTCGCTGATGGTCAAGGTGCCATTGCTTTCCCAGGCAACTCGCACGCCCTCATGGAAACCTTCGATACGGAAGGCTTCGCCATTCTCAAGGTAGCGTTCACCGTCACGGGGAATCATTTCGTCCAGTACCAGCGTCTTGCTGTCCCGGTCGATGTCCACCAGGTAGCTCTGGAAGCGCTGGCTGCGTTCGTGGAAAGTGATGATCAGCGGGTCATGGCTTTCTTGCAGCATCCGCAACGTGCTGGCGATTTCCAGAGGCGTGGTGAGCACCTTGGGTGGCTGCGGTGCATCTTCCGCATTAAGGGCGTTGAACACGGTTCTTCCATCTCCAGGCAAAATACGACTACACGCAAGAACCGGCATTTTGCCAGTATGTAGCGCGCCTTGGATAGGTCACGCTGTAAACCGGTGTCAGGCTTGGCTGCGGGTGCTTGGCTTGACCAGGCGTGAGGTGGAGCCTTGGGCGTTATACAGGGCCGGAGGCTCTCCGCCGTGCAGTATGCGCAGCTGATTGGCGGTCGTGGCTTGCTGAAGCTGGATCGACTGACCGTTGAGCAGGTTGGCTTCCTGGCACTGGGCGAGCAAATGGTTGAGTTCTTTGCTCTGTGCCAGCAGTTGATCGCCGACTGAAGAGTGGCTGGCCAGTTGTGCCAGGCCATCGTGGTCGGCAGGCAGGCCCAGGCTGATCAGAATCTCGCTGCGTTTCTTGCCGTGCTGTTCGAGCAAGACAATCAGCGACTGTTTGCGCGCCAGGATTTCTTCCAGCAAGGGCATATCCCGGCCGTATAAGGCCAGGGATTCTTCCTTCAGCAGCTCGAGCAATTGTTGCGTCGGCGCCAGATCATCAATGATCAGTTGGAGCAAATGTTCGTCGTGGTGCATGGCTGGCCTTGGGTTTTAAGCGTCCAAAAGCCCTGCGCAGGCCTTTGCCTAGCGCTCGGCTTCGAAGTTGAGCAGCTTGCTGGCTACACGGTTGCTGTCGACTTTATAGCTGCCATCGGCGATAGCCTGTTTCAACTCGGCCACACGGGCTTTATTGACGACGGGTTGATCGCGCAGCGAGTCAGTGACCTTCTGCAACTGTTGAGCCTCATTGCTCAGGTGTACCGATTCCCCACTCTGGCTAGCGGCGGCCTGCTCTGCTTTGGCAGGCAAGGGCTGCGGCTTGGCTTCTACGCTGTCCTTGGCACCGCCGGTGCGCGTATTGCCGGGCAAGGCCGGGGCGTTATTCAAACGACTGAAATCAATGACCATGTTGAAAAACCTCTGGGTATTTGGACGCTTGCCATGTTTTCGGCCATACCCGGGCAAACTTTAGGCTCGATTGACAATAAACCTGTTCGGCTCAATATCCAGCACACAGTGTAGGAAAAGCTGGCATTTGATTCCAGTCATCTATAGCGCTACCTCCACCTGGCCTGGCGCCGTGACCCGCGCCTTGATCACGCGATTGGAGTTGAGGTTCTTGACGCGGATCTGTTCGCTCATGCCGCCGTTGGACAAGGCCTCGCCCGGCATCCTGACGTTCAGCCCGCCACTGCTCGCGGAAATCACCACCTGGTCACCTTTGCGAATCACCTCGGCCTGTTCCAGATGAACCAGTGTAAGGACTTGGTCGGTGACCACGGGCCGCGTGAGTTTCTGCCCGACGGCCTGGTCCAGTGACGTCAGGTAGCCCTGGTTGATCAGGCTGATGTCCCTCTCGCGCAGCGCCACATCGTCGTAGCCGATGATGCCGGTGCGCTTCAACGGCCGCGCCACTACCACCACGTCGCGAAACAGCTTGACCTGCGCCGGCACAAATACCGTCCAGGGCGAGGCGCCCTCACAGCGCACCTTCACGGTCACACGGCCGATAGGCTGGGCGGGGCTTTCCAGGGTGGCTGTCAATTCCTTGTCGCACATTGGCATGCGCAAGCGTGGGTCCAACTGGTTGACCTGGATTTCATAACGCCCCGGCGTCTGGGTGGTCGCCAGATAATCTTCTACAGTGAACTCAAGAAAGCCTTGGGTGACGCCGATAAGTAGATCAGGCAGGGTAACGTTGTCGGCGCGGGCCGTGACGCCCAGACCCGAGACAAGCAGCGCCATCGCGGCGCAGAGCAGTCTGCGGTAGCGTGAGCGGCCAGGGTGTCGGGAAACTGTCGTTTTAATATCCATACTCAGTAAATAGCAAAGCTCGTGCCGTTTAGTGTTGGGTACGCGTCGTACCCCTAGGATTTAGGAGTCTGGGCATGGCAGGTGTAATGGATTCAGTAAACCAGCGCACACAGCTGGTAGGGCAGAATCGCCTGGAGTTGTTGCTTTTCCGCCTGGATGGCAATCAGTTGTATGGCATCAACGTGTTTAAGGTGCGTGAAGTACTGCAATGTCCCAAGTTGACGATCATGCCCAAGTCCAGTCCGGTGGTGTGTGGCGTGGCCAACATCCGTGGCGCGACCATTCCGATTCTTGACCTGGCCATGGCCACGGGGGCTGCGGGCTTGCAAGACCGCCAGAACCCTTTCGTGATCATCACCGAATACAACACCAAGACCCAGGGTTTCCTGGTGCGCTCCGTGGAGCGCATCGTCAATATGAACTGGGAAGAGATCCATCCGCCGCCCAAGGGCACGGGGCGCGATCACTACCTGACGGCGGTGACGCGTGTCGACAACCAGTTGGTAGAAATCATCGACGTGGAGAAGATCCTCGCCGAAGTGGCGCCCACCTCGGAAACTATTTCCGTCGGGGTGGTGGATGCCGAAACGGCACACAAGGCGGTTTCGCTGCGCGTATTGACCGTGGACGACTCTTCCGTGGCGCGCAAGCAGGTTACGCGTTGCCTGCAAACCGTCGGGGTGGAGGTGGTGGCCCTCAATGACGGGCGCCAAGCCCTGGATTACCTGCGCAAGCTGGCGGACGAAGGCAAGAAGCCCGAAGAAGAATTCTTGATGATGATCTCTGACATCGAGATGCCGGAAATGGACGGCTATACGCTCACGGCTGAAATACGTAACGATCCACGCATGCAAAAATTGCATATCATCCTGCATACTTCATTGTCGGGGGTATTCAATCAGGCAATGGTCAAGAAGGTCGGTGCGGATGACTTTCTGGCCAAATTCCGTCCTGATGACCTCGCATCCCGGGTAGTCGACCGGATCAAGGCAGCAGATCACGGCTAGGGGATGTCCCCCGGCGGTCACACGATTTAAGAGGCGGCATCATTGTCTACGGGTAATTTGGATTTCGAACAGTTCCGGGTCTTCCTGGAAAAAGCCTGTGGCATATTGCTCGGTGAAAACAAGCAGTACCTGGTATCCAGCCGTCTCAACAAGCTGATGGAACAGCAGGGCATCAAGTCCCTGGGTGAGTTGGTCCAGCGGATCCAGGGGCAGCCGCGCAGCGGGCTCAAGGAAATGGTGGTCGATGCCATGACCACCAACGAAACCTTATGGTTTCGCGATACCTATCCCTTTGAAGTGCTCAAGAACAAAGTGTTGCCCGAAGCCATCAAGGCCAGCCCGGGCCAGCGCCTGCGTATCTGGTCGGCAGCCTGTTCCTCAGGGCAGGAGCCGTACTCGATCTCGATGTCCATCGATGAGTTCGAGCGGACCAACATGGGCCAGTTGAAAGCCGGTGCGCAAATTGTGGCCACGGACCTGTCCGGCACCATGCTCACCAACTGCAAGACCGGTGAGTACGACAGCCTGGCCCTGGGCCGAGGTTTGTCCCAAGAACGCCTGCAACGCTACTTCGACCCCAAAGGGGCGGGGCGTTGGGCGATCAAGGCGCCGATCAAGAACCGCGTCGAATTTCGCTCGTTCAACCTGCTCGACAGCTACGCCAGCCTGGGCAAGTTCGACATGGTGTTCTGCCGCAACGTGCTGATCTATTTCTCGGCTGAAGTGAAGAAAGACATCCTGTTGCGTATCCATGGCACGCTCAAGCGTGGAGGTTATCTGTTCCTCGGTGCTTCCGAGGCATTGAACGGCCTGCCGGATCACTTCCAGATGGTGCAATGCAGCCCGGGGATCATCTACCAGGCCAAGTAGTCCGGGTACAGGCAATAAAACTGTGGGAGCCGGGCTTGCCCGCGATAGCGTTTTGTCAGTCTACGAATAGGTCGGCAGGCACTCCGCCATCGCAGGCAAGCCAGCTCCCACATTTGTTTGTTTTCTCGGCGAGCCGGCGTAAAGCGGCAAGCCCCATTGCCGCTTTAATGGCACTACGCGGAAATCGCTTGCCGCTTTTCTGGCATAGCCGCCGGCAACTCCCCTCTAAACCCTTGATATACGGGCTCCCGCAAGATTGGCATGCACCTTGCTATAACCCTGCTAACGAACAGCAGGTCAGCCTAAAGGTTTCCGCCATGAGCATCAGTTTCGATAAAGCGCTCGGTATCCACGAACAAGCCCTGGGCTTCCGCGCCCAGCGTGCCGAAGTCCTGGCCAACAATATTGCCAACGCCGACACCCCGAACTACAAGGCTCGGGACCTGGACTTCTCCGCCGTGCTCGCCGCACAGCAGGACAAGACCAAGAACGGCACCTTCGCCTTGAACATGACCAACAGCCGTCATATCGAAGCGCAAGGCCTGAGCAAGGGTGACGAGTCGCTGCTGTATCGCACGCCGATGCAGCCGTCGATCGACCAGAACACCGTCGACGCCCAGCTGGAGCAATCGAACTACGCCGAAAACTCGGTGAACTTCCAGGCTAGCTTCACCCTGCTCAACAGCAAATTCAAAGGGCTGATGTCAGCCCTGCGTGGAGAGTAAGCCATGTCCCTGTCCAGTGTTTTCAATATTGCCGGCAGTGGCATGAGCGCGCAGACCACGCGTTTGAACACCGTCGCCAGTAACATCGCCAACGCCGAGACCGTCTCGTCGAGCATTGACCAAACGTACCGCGCCCGCCACCCAGTGTTCGCCACCATGTTCCAGGGTGGTCAGGCAAGCGGCAGCGATTCGTTGTTCCAGAACCAGGACGCCGCCGGCTCAGGCGTGCAGGTGTTGGGCGTGGTCGAAGACCAGAGCAACCTGGAGGCCCGTTACGAGCCCAACCATCCGGCTGCGAACGAAAAGGGTTACGTCTACTACCCCAACGTCAACGTGGTCGAGGAAATGGCTGACATGATCTCCGCCAGTCGTTCGTTCCAGACCAATGCGGAAATGATGAACACCGCCAAGACCATGATGCAGAAGGTCCTGACCCTGGGTCAGTGATAAGGGGTGCCAAATAATGGCCATCGTTGATACGTCAAACAACACGGCAGTCCAGGACCTGTTCAACTCCAAGGTCAAGGACGCTTCGAACAATGTCTCGAATGTTTCCAAAGCGGCCACTGGCAACCAGTCGCTGGGCAAGGACGCATTCCTGCAGTTGCTGGTGACCCAGCTGAAAAACCAGAACCCGCTGTCGCCCCAGGACAACGGCGCGTTCGTGGCCCAACTTGCCCAGTTCAGCAGCCTGGAAGGCATCAACACCCTGAACGACTCGGTGAACAACATCTCCAGCAACTTCAGCTCTTCGCAAGCGCTGCAGGCTTCGTCGCTGGTGGGGCGGTCGATCATTATCCAGACCGACAAAGCCATGGTTGATACCAGCAAGAGCATGAACGGTTCGGTGGCGGTGCCATCGGCGGTGGGCAACGTGTCCGTCAAGATCACCGACAAGGACGGCAACGTCGGGCGCACCGTGGATATGGGCGCGCAGAGTGCCGGCAGCCAGAGCTTTATCTGGGACGGCAAGAACGACAAGGGTGAGGTCGCCCCAGCCGGCACCTACACCTTCAATGCCTCCACCAAGAACGACAAAGGTGACGCGGTGGCCCTGGCCACCTCGCTGCCGGCCACGGTAACCAGCGTGACCTTGAGCAAGACCGGCGGCGAAATGCTGCTCAATCTTGCAGGCGGCATGGGCAGCGTCAAGCTGTCGCAAATTCAGACTATCGGTACATAGAGCCGGCTATATACGGCAGAGGGAGAGAAACATGTCTTTTAATATCGGCCTTAGCGGCCTCTATGCGGCCAACAAACAACTGGACGTGACCGGCAACAACATCGCCAACGTCGCGACCACTGGCTTCAAGTCATCCCGTGCGGAGTTCGCCGATATCTACGCGGCTTCCAAGCTGGGCACCGGCCAGAACAGTATCGGCAACGGTGTGAACCTGGCGGCTGTGTCCCAGCAGTTCACCCAGGGCGACGTCAACGGGAGTGGCGGCATCCTCGACATGGCGATCCAGGGTGGTGGCTTCTTCGTGCAGAAGGGCAGCGACGGCTCGCTGGAATACACCCGTAGCGGTGCCTTCCGTGCGGACAAAGACGGCTATATCACCAACAACACCGGCACCTCGCGCCTGCAGGGCTATGCCGCGGACGAGAATGGCAAAATCACCAAAGGCGGTCTGGTTGACCTGCAGCTGAACCTGGCGAACCTGCCACCGAAGGCGTCTACCAAGGTGGACTCTTCCAGCAACCTGAACTCCTCGTCGCCGGTGATCGATCAGTCCAAGAACCCGTTTGATCCAACCAAGTCCGAAACCTTCACCACGCAATACAGCACCACCTTGTACGACTCCCAGGGCAACGCGCACCCGATGGTGCAGTACCTGGTGAAAACCGATGCCAATCAGTGGCAGGCCTACACCTTGATCGATGGCCGCAATCCTGATGGTTCGGCTCCTACCGGTACCGGTGCTGACGTGAAGGCGCCTGTGCCGTCGACGTTGAGCTTCGATGGTGCTGGTAACCTCAAGAGCATCGTGACCGGCGGAGTTGCCGGTAACACCTTGACCATCAAGGATTGGGTACCTGGCACGGTGACCGATGGCGTATGGAAGGCTAACGATGCGACGGCGAACAAGGACGGCATCGCCATCAACATGGGCACTGTCACCCAGTACAACTCAGCCAGCTACCGTAACCCGCCAGTCACAGATGGTTACGCCACCGGCCAGATCACCGGCCTGAAGATCGATGGCAGTGGTGTGCTTTTCGCCACCTTCAGTAACCAGCAGAGCAAGGCCATCGGCCAGATTTCCCTGGCCAGCTTCAACAACGAGCAGGGCCTGCAGCCCGCCGGCGGTACAACCTGGAAAGAGACCTTCGCGTCGGGCCAGCCGGGCTTCGACGCACCGGAATCTGGCACGCTGGGGTCGATCAAGGCCACCTCCCTGGAGAACTCCAACGTAAACCTGACCAACGAACTGGTGGACCTGATCAAGGCCCAGAGCAACTACCAGGCGAACGCCAAAACCATCTCCACCCAAAGCACCATCATGCAGACCATCATTCAGATGACCTGATACCGCTACTCAAATACCTGCACACAAAAAGCCCCTCAAACGAGGGGCTTTTTTTTGTGCGCGCGTTACTAGTTTACCGCTTGTTTCCTTTCGCCTTTTTGCTGGAACGCCCAACGTCCATTGCGCCACCGACGGGTCACGGGCGCATGTCGCCCATGGACCATTGGGAGAGAGGCATGGCGATATACAAGCAGTGGGAGGGGGCGCCATCAGGTAGCCATTGGTTTGTTCGGAATAACTACAGCGCCGGTCTGTACGGACGCAAAAGTCAGTCGGATGAACCCGGGGGAGGCAAGTCCTCTGATGCTGAATCGGTGAGGCAACTGCTCAATGAGTTGAGGGATGCCGAGAAAACATCCAAGAGCCAGACCGTTCAAGACCTTCGTGACAAGTTGAACGAGAAGCGCGAAGAGCTGGGGGATGAAAAGTTCAAGGAGATCATGCAGGAGTTGATGGAGAAGGCAGACGTCTCCTGGCTGGAGATGCTGCGGCGCCTGATGAATGAATGGTTTCCGGAAACGGACGATACATCACCCACGCCTTCGCCGCCTTCTCCTGGCCCGTCGCCAGGTGGTGGCGGTGGTGGCAGGCCAAGCCCCGGTAATTTTGGGCCCAGCGAGCCCATGAGTAATCTGCCGATTACGGAAGGTTCCAAGCACTTCAACTACAAGCCTGATCAAAGTAACCCAGGGAAAAAACCGGACAACATCTGGAGTGGATTCAGCCAGGGCCCCGATGGCAATTGCGTCACGGTTTCAGCGATAAAGGGCGCAATGATGAAGTTTGGTCAAAAACCCACTGACGTTTTCAAGGAGGTAAAAGAGACGGCAGACGGTTATCACGTGAAGATGCGCGATGGCTTCGAACTTAATCTATCCAAGGATGAATTAAAGCAGGCGGCCAGGTATGCGCAGTTCAAGGGTGACAATCCGGGCATGCTGACCGATGCCAACTTCATGTTTGCAGCGAGCGCGAAGCGGGCACAGATGGAAGGTAATGGCCTGGACGACAACCCTAGCCAATCAAAAAGAAGCTTCGCCCATGCGATGCAAAGTTTGAACAACGGCGAAATGCCCCACGAAGCATTGGATAGGCTGGGGTTGAAAGGGCTTTACAGGCAGTCTTCAAGCAGTGAGCTGGCGAGCGGCAAGCTCGGTGTCGTGGCCTACGATCGCCATTCGATGGCGGTCATAGACGGGCGCGTGGAGTTGTGGGGGCGCAGAGGTGGCGCGCCGAAGCAGGGTATTGCGTACGCGTTTCTCTAAGGCGGTCAGCAAAAAGCCCGATAAACCCTATGCAGTCGGGGTCTATCGGGCTTTTTCAATCCAGGGGGGGCAATCCCCCTGGACTGGCTCAGCTTATTGGCAAGCTTCGCAATCCGGCTCGTCAATTGCGCAGGCCTTTGGCACAGGTGCCGGGCCGGCGGGTGCTGCGAGTACCGAATCATCACCATGGTTGCCGCTAGAAACAGCGTTCAGCTTACCGGTGTTGATGGTCGACTTCTCGGTGCTGGTCGCGGCCAGGGCACGGAGGTAGTAAGTGGTTTTCAGGCCACGGTACCACGCCATGCGGTAGGTCACGTCCAGCTTCTTGCCCGAGGCGCCGGCGATGTACAGGTTCAGGGACTGGGCCTGGTCGATCCACTTCTGACGACGGCTGGCGGCGTCAACGATCCACTTGGTGTCCACTTCGAAAGCGGTTGCATAGAGCTCTTTGAGTTCTTGCGGGATGCGTTCGATCTGCTGCACGGAACCGTCGTAGTACTTCAGGTCGTTGATCATGACCGAGTCCCACAGGCCGCGAGCCTTCAGGTCGCGAACCAGGTACGGGTTGATCACGGTGAATTCGCCCGACAGGTTCGATTTCACATACAGGTTCTGGTAGGTCGGTTCGATCGACTGCGACACGCCAGTGATGTTGGCGATGGTGGCGGTCGGTGCGATGGCCATGATGTTGGAGTTACGAATACCTTTCTGCACACGGGCACGTACCGGCGCCCAGTCCAGGGTTTCGTTCAGGTCAACGTCGATGTACTTCTGGCCACGGGCCTCGATCAGGATCTGTTGCGAATCCAGCGGCAGGATGCCCTTGGACCACAGCGAACCCTGGAACGTCTCGTAGGCGCCGCGCTCGTCGGCCAGGTCGCAGGAAGCCTGGATCGCGTAGTAGCTGACCGCTTCCATGGACTTGTCGGCGAACTCGACCGCTGCATCGGAACCGTAAGGGATGTGCTGCAGGTACAAGGCGTCCTGGAAGCCCATGATCCCCAGGCCAACCGGACGGTGCTTGAAGTTGGAGTTCTGCGCCTGTGGCACCGAGTAGTAGTTAATGTCGATCACGTTATCGAGCATGCGTACGGCGGTGTTGACGGTGCGTTCCAGCTTGGCGGTGTCCAGCTTGCCGTTGACGATGTGGTTCGGCAGGTTGATCGAGCCCAGGTTGCAAACGGCGATCTCGTCCTTGTTGGTGTTCAAGGTGATCTCGGTGCACAAGTTCGAGCTGTGGACCACGCCCACGTGCTGCTGCGGGCTGCGCAGGTTGCATGGGTCCTTGAAGGTCAACCATGGGTGGCCGGTTTCGAACAGCATGGACAGCATTTTGCGCCACAGGTCTTTGGCCTGGATGGTCTTGAACAGCTTGACCTTGCCTGGGTACTCGGTGAGGGCTTCGTAGTACTCGTAGCGCTCTTCGAAGGCCTTGCCGGTCAGGTCGTGCAGGTCTGGCACTTCGGATGGCGAGAACAGGGTCCACTTGCCGTCATCGAAGACGCGCTTCATGAACAGGTCAGGGATCCAGTTGGCGGTGTTCATGTCGTGGGTACGACGACGGTCATCACCGGTGTTCTTGCGCAGCTCGATGAACTCTTCAATGTCCATGTGCCAGGTTTCCAGGTAGGCACACACAGCGCCTTTGCGCTTGCCACCCTGGTTCACGGCGACGGCGGTGTCGTTCACTACTTTCAGGAACGGTACAACGCCCTGGGACTTGCCGTTGGTGCCCTTGATGTAAGAACCCAGTGCACGCACCGGGGTCCAGTCGTTACCCAGGCCGCCGGCGAATTTGGACAGCATGGCGTTGTCGTGGATCGCGTGGTAGATGCCCGACAGGTCATCCGGCACGGTGGTCAGGTAGCAGCTCGACAACTGAGGACGCAGGGTGCCTGCGTTGAACAGGGTCGGGGTCGACGACATGTAGTCGAAGGACGACAGCAGGTTGTAGAACTCGATGGCACGGTCTTCTTTGTTCTTCTCTTCGATCGCCAGGCCCATGGCCACGCGCATGAAGAACACTTGCGGCAGTTCGAAGCGGATACCGTCCTTGTGGATGAAGTAACGGTCGTACAGGGTTTGCAGGCCCAGGTAGGTGAACTGCTGGTCACGCTCGTGGTTGATCGCCTTGCCGAGTTTTTCCAGGTCGAAGGTGGCCAGGATCGGGTTCAGCAATTCGAATTCGATACCTTTGGCGATATAGGCCGGCAGGGCCTTGGCGTACAGGTCGGCCATCTCGTGGTGAGTGGCGCTGTCGGCGACTTTCAGGAAGCCCAGGCCTTCGGCACGCAGGGTGTCCATCAGCAGGCGGGCGGTCACGAACGAGTAGTTCGGCTCACGCTCTACCAGGGTACGGGCGGTCATCACCAGGGCGGTGTTGACGTCGGTCAGGGCTACGCCGTCGTACAGGTTCTTCAGGGTTTCGCGCTGGATCAGGTCACCGTCGACTTCTTCGAGGCCTTCGCAGGCCTCGGTGATGATGGTGTTCAGGCGGCCCAGGTCCAGCGGGGCAAAGCTGCCGTCAGCCAGGGTGATGCGGATCGACGGGTGCGCTTGTACGGCGGCTTCTTCGGCCGGGGAGCGTACGGCACGTTCCTTGGCGCGCGAATCACGGTAGATCACGTAGTCGCGGGCTACTTTCTGCTCGCCGGCACGCATCAGGGCCAGTTCGACCTGGTCCTGGATTTCTTCGATGTGGATGGTGCCGCCCGATGGCATGCGACGCTTGAACGTCGCGGTGACCTGTTCGGTCAGGCGGGCAACGGTGTCGTGGATGCGCGACGAAGCGGCTGCGGTGCCGCCTTCAACTGCAAGAAACGCTTTGGTGATGGCGACGGTGATTTTGTCATCGGTATAAGGAACGACAGTGCCGTTACGCTTGATCACGCGCAGTTGGCCAGGTGCAGTGGCGGACAGATCCAGGTTCGAATCAGCGGCCTGCGGCACGGAGCCTTGCGGGTTCTCGCGAGTTGTGTCGGTTTGCATGAGGGGGTGTCTCCACATTCTATATTTATTTGGGCACCATCACGGTGCCCACCGTTCCGTCCTGAAGCACTTACAGCAGGCCTGGGCCTGGCATAACAACTTCGGGACAGGAGGAAGGGAGCTCATCGCGCCGCTTCCATGCCGAAGTCTTTGGTTCGGGGCCGGGGAGCCCTTAGCCGTATTCCTGGTGGGTGACAGTGGCCCCATTCAAGCCCTGCAACACCCGTACCGTTTTCTGCCAATCGGGCTGGAAAACGGTTGCCATCCGCGTGCGCGGTTTGGGCTTTCAAAAAATGCTTTGGTTCAACCAAACACGAGCAAGAAAGCGCTTGAGTTTCTTGTCTGATCTGTGTTTGGTCTTTTCGCTTAAAACCCTACATGTAGGGTTTTTTTAGCGCCGAGGTACAAGATAATGCGTTTTCGGGGGCTTAGCAACGCACTACCTGTGGATAACGCTGTGGGTAAAATGTGTATGAATCGTGGAACACCCGTGTAGGCCGCATTACTACTGGATTACACCGTTTGTCACCGAATATTCCCGGGTAGAAACTGCCGGCGGGAATTTTGAGGGCGCGAACCCTACCACAAAAAATCGCCATGACCGAATGGATTTCCCGGCTTGTGTTCAAGGGCCGGTGCATGGCTACAATCGGCCTTGATCTGGGCGATAGCGTGCTTGCTCCATATGACAACTGTAGGAGCGAGCTTGCTCGCGAACATCGTCAACGATAATGCAGCAACCCTGGATAAATGCGGTGCCCTTGCGTTCTTCGCGAGCAAGCTCGCTCCTACAATAGAGAACCGAGGTAGCGCATGGAGCAAGAAGCCTGGCAGATACTGATCGTCGAGGACGACGAGCGACTCGCCGAGTTGACCCGTGAGTACCTGGAAAGCAACGGCCTGCGTGTGTCGGTGGAAGGTGATGGTGCCGAGGCCGCGGCGCGCATCATCGCAGAGCAGCCCGACCTGGTGATCCTCGACCTGATGCTGCCCGGCGAAGACGGCCTGAGCATCTGCCGCAAGGTGCGCGAGCGTTATGACGGCGTGATCCTGATGCTCACCGCGCGCACCGACGACATGGACCAGGTGCTGGGCTTGGACATGGGCGCCGACGACTATGTGTGCAAACCCGTGCGCCCGCGTTTGTTGCTGGCGCGTATCCAGGCGCTGCTGCGCCGCAGCGAACCGGTGTTGCCCGTTGCAGTGGAAAACCAGCGCCGCCTGCAGTTTGGTCCGCTGGTGGTGGACAATGCCTTGCGCGAAGCCTGGTTGCATGAGGACAGCATCGAACTGACCAGCGCTGAATTCGACTTGCTGTGGCTGCTGGTTGCGAACGCCGGGCGCATCCTGTCCCGCGAAGAAATCTTCATAGCTCTGCGTGGTATCGGCTATGACGGCCAGGATCGCTCCATTGACGTGCGTATCTCGCGCATTCGGCCAAAGATCGGCGACGATCCGATCCACCCACGCCTGATCAAGACCATCCGCAGCAAAGGCTACCTGTTCGTCCCCGAAGCTGCTGCCGATATGCCGCTGTGAACTCGATCTTCCTGCGCATCTACGGCGGCATGTGCGCGGCGCTGATCCTGGTGGCGTTACTCGGCGCCCTGGCACTGCACCTGCTTAATGACGTGCGCAGCGGCCAGTACCGTGAGCGCCTGGCCCACGGCACCTTTGCGTTGATGGGCGATAACCTGCAACCCATGAGCGCCATTGAACGGCAGCGCGCCTTGGCGGTGTGGGAGCGTTTGCTTGGTATTCCGCTGGAGCTGCGCACGTTCACCGAGGCGCAATTGGACCTGGGCCAGCGCAACCGCCTGCAACGCGGCCAGGTCCTGGTGGAACAGACCGGGCCTCATGCGGCGCGGGTGCTGCGGTTGGTCAGCGAGCAAGAGCAATTGGTGCTTACCGGCGAAGTGCAGCAGATCAGCGAACAATTGGCCCGTGCGACTATTTACCTGCTGGCCGACGAACTGGTGCGTTTCCCGGTGGCCGAACAGCCTCAGCGCCTGGCCGACATCAAGCACGCCAAGGGTTTTGGTTTTGAAATGCACTTGACGGCCCTTGACCAGGCCGACATGGATGACGACCAGCGTCGTCGCGTGGCGGAGGGCGATACGGTGATGGCGCTGGGCAAGGGCGGCGATTCGATTCGCGTGTTTGCCGGCATGGTCGGCACCCCGTGGGTACTGGAGATCGGCCCGCTGTACCAGATGAACCCATACCCGGCCCAATGGCTGATCCTGATCACCTTGATTGGCCTGACCCTGATCGGCTTGATCGTCTATCTGCTGGTGCGACAACTTGAGCGCAGGCTCAAAGGCCTGGAGGCGGCGGCCACGCGTATCGCCAAGGGCAATCTGGAAGTGCGCGTGCCTGCCCGCGGTGCCGACTCGGTCGGGCGGCTGGCGGCAGCCTTCAATGGCATGGCCGAGCACCTGCAGCAATTGCTGGCGATTCAGCGCGAGCTGGTGCGCGCAGTCTCCCACGAGCTGCGCACGCCAGTCGCGCGCCTGCGTTTTGGCCTGGAGATGATCGGTGACGCCGCCACGCCCGAAGCCCGGCGCAAATACCTGGAAGGCATGGACGGCGATATCCAGGACCTCGATGGCCTGGTGGACGAGATGCTCACTTATGCCCGCTTGGAGCAGGGTGCGCCGGAGCTGAATTTCCAGCGCGTGGACCTTAATGCATTGCTCGACCAGGTGATTGGCGAATTATCGCCATTGCGCCCGCAGGTCACCGTCACCCGGGGTATTTGCCTGTCCTCGGCACATTGGGATGACGCCTGGGTCGACGCTGAACCGCGCTACCTGCACCGCGCCCTGCAAAATCTGGTGAGTAACGCCATGCGCCACGCCAGAGGCCAGGTGCTCATCAGCTATCAGGTAGGGCAGGTGCGCTGTCGCATCGATGTGGAAGACGACGGCCCCGGTGTGCCGGAAAGCGCCTGGGAGCGGATCTTCACGCCGTTCCTGCGCTTGGATGACAGCCGTACCCGCGCTTCTGGCGGGCATGGCCTGGGCTTGTCGATCGTGCGCAGGATTATCTATTGGCACGGCGGGCGGGCGTTGATCAGCAAGAGTAACAACCTGGGCGGGGCGTGCTTCAGCCTGAGCTGGCCCAGGGATCAAGATAAGCCCTGACTCCCTAACTGTAGGAGCGAGCTTGCTCGCGAAAAACGTCAACGATAACGCGTGCTTCCTGAATGAACGCAGCGCCTGCGAGTTTTTCGCGAGCAAGCTCGCTCCTACATTGCGATAGCCACCAGGCTCAACAACTGCTCGCCTTGCACCACAAACTGCCCTTCCAGCTCTTTGCCATGCTTCCATTCTTCCGAAAGATCGGTCAGCAACCGCAACCGCACCCTCCCCGCCGCTGACCACTCCAACACCTCGGCATGCTCGAAATAAAAGCGCTTGTGCACGATCGGATAGAGCGCCTTGAACAGGCTTTCCTTTACCGAAAACGTCAGCGTCACCAGCAAGGCGTGTTGCTCACGGGGTAGGGTGGCCATGCGTTGCAATTCATTGGCCGTCAGGATTTCCCCTGCCAGGCGTTCGGCCCGTTCCACTGCGAGCAGGTTCTCCAGGTCCATGCCCAGCCCGCGCCATTGCGCCTTGTGCCCGACAATCGCCGCAGCATGCCCGGTGCTGTGGGTGATGGAGCCACTGATATGCCCTGGCCAGACCGGGGCGCGGTCTTCACCGATGGCCGGGATGCAGGGCAGATGATCGAGTCGTTGCAGCGCTTCGCGGGCGCACAGGCGACCGGCGAGAAATTCCGCCTGGCGCTTGGCGACCGAGCGTTGGATGCTCGCGGGCGGTGGCACATCGCAGCGCTGGAAATCGCCGGGGTTCAATAGAGCCGGGTCGAATCGCGTGCTCAAAAACACCGTGCCCGGCAAAGAAACCGGCAACGGCCAATGATCATCGAGTGGGGTGCAGCAAGCGGGTAGGGGCGTCATGTGCGGTATTTTGCCGAGTTGGCGGGCCAGTGGATAGTCCGGTGCAGTTCAGCTGCGGTTCAGAGCCTGTTCAGGGGGAGTTCAGGGGCGCCTGCGTAGTCTGGACCCCACAGCCTAAACGCGTATGAGGTAACCACCATGACTGCGATCAAAAAGCTGATGTTGGCCTTGACCATGCTCGGCGCCACTGCCGGCGTGCAGGCGTCCGATGGCGCATTTGCGGCCTTTGGCAGCGAGAAAACCAAAAAATCCAGCAACCTGATCCATCGTGTCAGCTTCGAAGATGCTGGCACTCAGGCCGCGCCGTGGGGCCAGGCCCTGGGCGCTACCTCTGCGCAACCGGACTATCGCAGCGGCTACACGCACCTGACCGGCC
Organism: Pseudomonas sp. GL93; assembly: GCF_003408955.1. Classification (NCBI taxonomy): domain Bacteria; kingdom Pseudomonadati; phylum Pseudomonadota; class Gammaproteobacteria; order Pseudomonadales; family Pseudomonadaceae; genus Pseudomonas; species Pseudomonas sp. GL93. Next base: position 2,288 of record NZ_NKRF01000127.1, on the reverse strand, counting down.
ACTACAATGGCATAAAACTGCGCCCCCAAGAGCTGCAGGGCCGCTATGATATCCCCCTGTCGGCTAGTTGAATTGCAGTGGAGAACTTTATGAAATTGCTGGTGGTGGAAGATGAGGCGCTGCTGCGTCATCACCTGTTTACCCGCCTGACCGACAGCGGGCATGTGGTCGAAGCCGTGGCCAATGCCGAAGAAGCCCTGTACCAGACCGGCCAATTCAACCATGACCTGGCGATCATCGACCTTGGCCTGCCCGGTATGGGCGGCCTGGACCTGATTCGCCAGTTGCGCACCCAGACCAAGACCTTCCCGATCCTGATCCTGACCGCCCGCGGCAACTGGCAGGACAAGGTTGAAGGCCTGGCGGCCGGGGCCGACGACTACGTGGTCAAGCCGTTCCAGTTCGAAGAGCTGGAGGCGCGCATGAACGCCTTGCTGCGCCGCTCCAGCGGTTTTACCCAGTCGACTATCGTTGCCGGGCCGCTTTTGCTGGACCTCAACCGCAAGCAAGCCTCCCTGGACGAGCAACCCTTGGCGCTGACCGCCTATGAGTATCGGATCCTCGAATACTTGATGCGCCATCATCAACAGGTGGTCGCCAAGGACCGCTTGATGGAACAGCTGTACCCGGATGACGACGAGCGCGATCCAAACGTGATCGAAGTGCTGGTCGGCCGCCTGCGCCGCAAGCTGGAAGGCCCGGCCGGGTTCAAGCCAATTGATACCGTGCGTGGCCTGGGCTACCTGTTCAATGAGCGCTGCCGTTGATTCGTTCGCTACGTGTGCGCCTGATGCTGGCGGCCGCCCCCCTGGCCGTGCTGTTTATGCTCGGCTTGTTGCCGGCCATGCAAGGCGCATTTAGCCTGGCGCTGCAGGATTCCATCGAACGGCGTCTGGCGTCGGATGTGCCCACTCTGATTTCCGCGGCGCGGGTCGACAATAACCGCCTGCTGATGCCGGCGCAGTTGCCCGATGAGCGTTTCAACCTCACCGACAGTCGGCTGCTGGGCTATATCTACGACCGTGAAGGCCATCTGGTATGGCGCTCGCGGGCGACCCAGGAAGAAAACATCAACTACAAACCGCGCTACGACGGGCGGGGCAACGAGTTTGCGCGGATTCGTGAGGCCAATGGCCAGGAATTCTTTGTGTATGACGTCGAGGTCCGGCTGCTGGGAGGCAAGAGCGCGGCATTCAGCATTGTCGCCCTGCAGCCGGTACGCGAATACCAACTGACCCTCGAAGGCCTGCGTGAAAACCTCTACCTCGGGTTTGGCGCGGCCTTGCTGGTGTTGTTGACGTTGTTGTGGCTGGGGCTGACCTGGGGCCTGCAAGCCCTGCGGCGCCTGAGCCATGAGCTCGACCAGATCGAAGGCGGCACCCGCGAAAGCCTCAGCGAAGAACACCCCCGCGAACTGCTGCGCCTGACCGGCTCCCTGAACCGCTTGCTGCACAGCGAGCGCGAACAGCGTGCGCGCTACCGCGACTCCCTCGATGACTTGGCCCACAGCCTGAAAACCCCGTTGGCGGTGTTGCAGGGCGTGAGTGAAGACATGGCCCAGCGCCCGGAAGAACGTAGCCAGGCGTGGGTGTTGCAATCGCAGATCGAACGCATGAGCCAGCAGATCGGTTACCAGTTGCAGCGTGCCAGCCTGCGTAAAAGCGGCCTGGTGCGCCACCAGGTACGTCTGGAACCGGTGGTGCAAAGCCTGTGCGATACATTGGAAAAGGTTTATCGCGACAAGCGGGTCACCGTGACCTTTGATCTGCCCCAGGGCTGTGAGGTGCCCATCGAAAAAGGCGCCTTGCTGGAGATGCTCGGCAACCTGCTGGAAAACGCCTACCGCCTGTGCCTCAAGCAAGTGCGTATCAGCCTGCTGGAAAATCTCGATGGTATCGAGCTGTGTATCGAAGATGACGGCCCTGGCGTACCAGCGGACCAGCGCGCACGGATCCTGCAACGCGGCGAACGGCTCGACCGCCAGCACCCGGGGCAGGGGATCGGGCTGGCGGTGGTCAAGGACATCATTGAAAGCTATCACGCGCGGTTGACGCTTGGGGATTCAGCGTTGGGTGGGGCGGCGTTCAGGATTCACTTTCCTGCCTTGTGATCTGCAGTGGCCTCATCGCAGGCAAGCCAGCTCCCACATTTGAATGTATTCACACATCCAATTGTGTAAACCCGATCAACTGTGGGAGCTGGCTTGCCTGCGATGAGGCCCTCCCAGCCAATACACCTCTAACTCTCCTGCGCTCTGTAGGCTCCCGGCGTCAACCCCGTCCACTTCT
>NZ_NKRF01000079.1:0-20467 GCF_003408955.1 Pseudomonas sp. GL93 | reverse complement strand
CAAGTTAGCGCGTATCGCCTTTTCGCTCATGAAAAATCAAAGCGAGTACCAATCAAAAGCGTTTTTTGGGGCTTCCCCCCAACCATAGAATCTCCCACACTGCGGTGTTAGTTTCAGGAAGATGAAGTTTTATTTAGGAAACATTCAGCAACTTCTTGGCAAAATGTCGCCACTTCTAGTGTGAACGCTCACCAGGTAATCCTATGACCCGCATTTTGACCATCGAGGATGACGCCGTAACGGCCCGCGAGATTGTCGCCGAGCTGAGTAGCCATGGACTGGACGTAGATTGGGTGGACAACGGCCGCGAGGGCCTGGTCCGTGCCGTGAGTGGTGATTACGACCTGATCACCCTCGACCGCATGCTGCCCGAACTGGATGGCCTGGCCATCGTGACCACGTTGCGCACCATTGGGGTGTCCACGCCGATCCTGATGATCAGCGCCCTCTCCGATGTCGACGAGCGCGTACGCGGCCTGCGTGCCGGCGGCGATGACTACCTGACCAAGCCGTTCGCCTCGGATGAAATGGCCGCCCGTGTCGAGGTGCTGCTGCGGCGTAAAAGTACGGTCCAGGAATTCGAAACCGCCCTGCGCGTGGCCGACCTGGAACTGAACCTGATCAGCCGCGAAGCCAGCCGGGCCGATCAGCCGCTGACCCTGCTGCCCACTGAATACAAACTGCTCGAATTCCTGATGCGCAATACCGGGCAGATCCTGTCGCGGATGATGATTTTTGAGGAAGTCTGGGGCTATCACTTCGACCCCGGCACCAACCTGATCGACGTGCACATTGGCCGTCTGCGCAAGAAAATCGACCCACCGGGCCTCACACCGCTGATCCGCACGGTACGAGGCTCGGGTTATGTCATTGCTGAACCCCTCTAAAGGCTGGCGCTCTTCCAGCAGCCGCTTGCTGGCGCTGTACAGTTCGTTGTTCGTGGCGTGGAGTTGCATCCTCATGGGGGTGCTGTACTACGAGGTGTCGGGCTACCTCAGCGATTTGTCGCGCCATTCCCTGCTGCAGCGCCAGCACCTGTTCCAGCGTTTCGACGGCGAAGAGTTGGTGGAGGCGCTTACCACCAGCATGACCTTCGACATGAAGGGCGTAGACGCCTATGGCCTGTTTGACGAGCAGTTTCGCCCCTTGAGCGGGCCGATCCGCGCCGTGCCACCCGACCTGCCGCTGGATGGCAAAATCCACGCCCTGACCAATTGCGTGCAATCCGACGACCCCAAACTGCCCAAGGACAGCTGCGACGCCGTGGCCACCCACACCGAAGACGGCCGCTGGCTGGTATTGGTGCGCGCCAACGGCTCGTTGTTCGGGGTAACACGGATTATCTGGCACGCCCTGTTGTGGGCGCTGTCCTTGACCATCATTCCTGGCGCTGCCGGCTGGCACTTGCTGCGCCGTCGCCCGTTGCGGCGCATTCGCGGGATCCAGGCCAGCGCCGAGGCCATCGTCGCCGGCGACCTCACGCACCGCCTGCCGCTGTCCAACCGGCGCGACGAGCTGGACATGCTCGCCGCCATCGTCAATGCGATGCTCGACCGCATCGAAAAACTGATGAACGAGGTCAAGGGCGTGTGCGACAACATCGCCCACGACCTGCGCACCCCGCTCACCCGCTTGCGCGCCCAGCTTTACCGCATCAAGCAACAAGCCGAGGAAGACTCGGCCCACGCGGTAAAGCTCGATGACGCCATCGCTGAAACCGACACGTTGATGGCGCGCTTTCGCGGGCTGCTGCGCATCTCAGAACTGGAAGACCACCAGCGCCGCTCCGGCTTCCTGGTACTGGACCCGCTGCCGTTGCTGCGCGAGCTGCATGACTTCTATCTGCCCCTGGCCGAAGAAGGCGAACTGGAGCTGGTGCTACAAGCGCCTGATTCACTGCCGTGGATTACCGGTGACCGTGCGCTGCTATTCGAAGCCCTGGCCAACCTGCTGAGTAATTCGATCAAGTTCACCCCGCCCAAGGGCAAGGTGATCCTGCGGGCAGTCAACGACCTGGGCAGTACGCGCATCGAAGTGCTCGACTCCGGGCCAGGCATTCCGGCTGCCGAGCGCGCGTCGGTGTTCCAGCGTTTCTATCGGGTCGATGAGAGTGATCAGCAAGGCGGTTTCGGCCTGGGCCTGTCGATTGTGGCGGCGATCATTAATCTGCACGGTTTCAAGCTGGAGGTGGGCACCAGTGAGTTGGGCGGCGCCCGGCTGGTGCTGGAATGCCGCCAGCAATTGATGCCGGAATAGAACGTAGGAGCGAGCTTGCTCGCGAAAAACTCACAGACACCGCGTTCATTCAGGAAGCACGCGTTATCGTTGGCGTTTTTCGCGAGCAAACTCGCTTCTACATTCGTATCAAGCCATCTGACGCTATAACACGCTGCCCATGGCCTTGATCAACACCGGGTCACGCGCATAAATATCCGGTGCGTACACCAGCTCGCCCTGGCGATCCACTTCTACCGTCCAATACCCCAACAGCACCGGTACCGGCGTGGCGAGCCTGAACTCATGGGTTTCGCCTGTCGCCAGTAGCTCGTCGGTGCGGGTGCGTTCGGCGGGCGTCACCAGCAGGTCGCGCAATAACAACGGTTGCTCGACCCGCACGCATCCCGAACTGAACGCCCGTGGCCCCTTGGTGAACAAGGGTTGGCTGGGGGTGTCGTGCAGATATACGGAATACGGGTTGGGAAAGCGCATCACAATTTTGCCCAGCGGGTTACGCGGGCCGGCCTGCTGGCGCAGCAGGATATTGCCGGGACGTGCCCAGTCGACTTGGTCGGCGGTCAACGGGTGACCTTCGGCGTCGAGCACTTGCAGGTTTTGCTGGCGCAGGTATTCAGGGTTGAGACGGATGGCGGGCAGCTTGTCCTCACGCATGATGGTCGGCGGGATGGTCCAGGTGGGGTTGAGGGTCAGGCGGGTGATGCGCGACTTGAGCAACGGCGTCTGGCGTTCGGCACGGCCTACTTGCAGGCGGGTTTGCCACACCGGGATGCCGCTCTGGTACACGCTCAGTTGCGCGGCGGCCACATTGACCACGACGCCTTCAGGCTCAAGGTCCTGGGCCAACCAGCGGAAGCGCTCCAGGTTGATGCGCAGTTGTTCACGACGCACCGCCGGGCTGATATTGAGTTCGGCCACGGTGCCGGCGCCGATCACACCGTCGGCCTGCAACGAGTGGCTGAGCTGGAAGGCTTTCACCGCCTTGACCAGTTCGCCCTGGTATTGCTTGCCGTTACCGCTGGGCAACTGGGCCAGGTAGCCACCGCTGTGCAGGCGCCGCGCCAGTTCCGGCACGCGGGGGTCGTTCATCCCCGGGCGCAACAACGCACCATCGGCGACCGGGTCCCAATGGGGCAGCGGTTGCTGGCGCACGCCGGCATAGGCATTGCGCAGGCTGCGGTACAAATCGGCGCTGGGCCGGGCCTGATCGAAGGCTTGGGCCATGTCTCGCAGGCCGGTGGCGGCGAACGCCAGCACCTCGGTATTCGAATCGCCACTGGGTGGCTGGGAATGCCAGAGGGGCTCAAAGCGCGATTGCTGCAGGCGCCCGTAGTGCAAATCCTGCAGGGCTTGCAGGTATTGCTGGCTGTTGGCGATATCGCTGCACAGCACGTTGGCCGTGGCATCCGCCGCGGGCAAGCTATAGTGGGAAGGGTCCAGGCCATCGTCGGCAAGCATCAGCAACTGGCTGTGCAAGGCTTGCCGGCGTTCGTCAGCCGACCATAGCGGGGCATCGCCCTGCTGCTGGTAAAAGGCTTGCAGGCGCGCCAACGTGGCAGCATCGATACGCGGAGCAAGGTGCGGGCAGACACTGGTCAACTGCGCCAATGCCTGTTGCAGCGGCGCCAGCGCGACCGGTGCAGGGGTGGTGACGGGCAGCGGTTCCACCGGCAGCGTTTCGGCTGTAGCGACCAATGGTGCAACGAGCAGGCAAATGCTCAAGTAACATGCGTGTTTTTTGAACAATTGACTTAGCTCCACTCCACAGCGGGGACTCGACTGTAGATGCTGACTTTTATACGCAGGCGTAGGCTAACCAGCCTGGGTTTGATCACTGGGTGCCTGGCTTTATTGAGCAATGTTGCGCTCGCCGCCAATGGCACCTCTCCTTCCCTATATAGCAGCCTGGCGCGCTCGGCTCCAGAACTCAATCCCACCGTGCTGAAAAGCGCCCTGAGCGCCGTGCAGTGCGCGGTCAATAACGGCGAGGAACGTTCCGATCGCCTTGCGGTTATTGACTACTCCCAGCCCTCGACCGCCCGTCGCCTGTGGATCTTCGACCTGCGCAAAAAGACCCTGGTCTTGCGCGACCTGGTGGCCCACGGTGCCAAGTCCGGGGAAAACTTCGCCACCCAGTTCTCCAATCTCGAAGGCAGCCACCAGTCGAGCCTGGGGTTGTTCCGCACCCAGGAAAGCTACCTGGGCGCCCATGGCTACTCGCTGCGCATGGACGGTTTGGAGCCCGGCTTCAATGACCTGGCCCGCGACCGCGCCATCGTGATTCATGCCGCCGACTACGTCAGCCCATTGTGGAGCAAGCGCGAAGGCCGCATCGGCCGCAGCCAGGGTTGCCCGGCCGTGCGCCCGCAAGTTGCCCGCCAAGTGGTGGACAAGCTCAAGGACGGGCAGTTCATGTTTTCGTGGTACCCCGACCAGCGCTGGCTGAAGTCATCGACCTACCTCAATTGCAAACCCCAACAGGTGGCGAGTAGTCGTACAATCCGTGGCGGATAGCCTGTCCCCACTGATAAAAGAGAGCGTCGCATGCTTCTACACACCTCCACCTGGATCGAAATCGGGCAGTTCCTGGAACGCAGCCGCACGGTGGTGATTCCCATCGGTTCCAACGAGCAACATGGCCCCACCGGCCTGCTGGGCACTGACTGGATGTGCCCGGAGATCATCGCCCACCATGCCCAGAAGCACGCCGACATCCTGGTCGGCCCGACCTTCAATATCGGCATGGCCCAACACCACCTGGGTTTTCCCGGCACCATCTCCCTGCGCCCTTCCACCTTTATCGCTGCGATCGGCGACTGGGTGCGCTCGCTGGCCGGGCATGGCTTCGAAAAGATCCTGTTCCTCAACGGCCACGGCGGCAACATCGCGACGATTGAAGCGGCGTTCTCCGAGCTGTACGCCGAAGCCAGCTTCGCTCGCCGCCCGGCCGGGTTTGCGCTGAAACTGGTGAATTGGTGGGACCTGGAAGGCGTCACTGACCTGGCCCAGCGTCAATTCCCGGTCGGGCATGGCAGCCACGCCACACCATCGGAAATTGCCGTGACGCAGTGGGCGTATCCGGACTCGATCAAGTCTGCCGAGTACTCACCGCAAATCGCCAACACTGGCCCGATCCGTGAAGCCCTGGACTTCCGTGCGCGCTTCCCTGACGGCCGCATGGGCTCGGACCCGGCGTTGGCCACTGTGGAGAAAGGCGGTGAGTTGGTGGCGTTGGCGGCGCAGGGATTGGTCAAGACTGTCGACAGCTTCAGCAACGAAGCCAAGCCCTGATCCAGATGGGCGCCACTACCCTGTAGGAGCGAGCTTGCTCGCGAAAGACGTCAACGATAACGCGCGCTCCCTGAATAAACGCGGCGCCTATGAGTTTTTCGCGAGCAAGCTCGCTCCTACAGGGTGTCAGAGGTTGCCCCCGCCCACATTTGGGTTTGCGTTGTGCCTGGGTTTATTTGCAATCCTGGGCGGCCTGCTCGAGCCGCGATGGCTTGATCGCCGAAGCCAACGGCTTGCGCTCATACAGGAACACCTTGGTGCCGTCCTGGGACTTGTAGGCCTCCAGCACATCATCGGCAGCAATCTTGCTGGTCAACAGCACCTTGGCGTGGCGCGAGTTCTGGGAGACGGTCGAGGTGATGCCGTGCTTTTCCAGCTTGGGCAATACGCATTGCACATAGCCGTCGGGGGTCTTGTTGGTTTGCAGGGTCAGCGATGGAGCATTGGGCGCCGTGATACAACCGGTCAGCAGCAACGAAGCACAAGCCAGGGCCGGGGCGAAGAAAGAGCGCATAAACATTCCTGAAAATAACCAAATAGGGTTCACAACCATTCGCGGGTCAACCTGCGCGAACCAGGGCCTTGAGCGACGCATCGAACTGCTTCAGGGCATCTTGCTGTACATCGCGTTGTTGCTCGATCAGTGCAGCAATCTCCGGCGCCGCCTTGTCGTGCATCCACACTGACGGCACGTGCTTGTCCACCGAGCCTTCGGCCTTGGCGATAAACTGCAGGTTCGCGTCATAGAAGCGTGCGACAAAGCGTGCCTCGACCCGGTCATTACGCTGGGTGAGCAATTGGTTATGGGTATCGAGCACCACCACCACATCCGGGTGCGCCTGCACCAGGGTATCCAGGCTGCTATAGACCGTCACCGAGAGAAAAGTGCCCTGCAACGAGTGCATCAACCAGTCGATCGCCAGTTCCGGGTCGGAGCTGTTGACGAACGCCTCGCGAATCCGCCCATCCAGCGCATCCTTGGCGCCGTTCAGCGCCATGGCGTGGTAGCGTTCAAGGTAGCTGAGGTTGTCGCGGGTGTTTTCACTGAACAACACCCCCACCGACTGGGCACGCTGCAGGGAGTCTACGCTACCCACCAGCGGCAGCAAATGGCCTGTACGCACTTCATCGGCCATCGCCGGGGTGGTCATGACCGCGGTGCCCAGCATCAGGGCCATCAAAGCCAACTGGATAATCGTCCTCATCACGCATTTTCCTTGGGCTGCGTCTCGATGTGCCGATTCTGCACGTTTGGCGAAAAAACAGAACTTGTGATCCTTGATGGTGACTATCATTTGAACCGATAGTGTCAGGCCGCCCATAAAATCTATAAGGACCCCGCCATGAAGCCCTACCAGAAAATCTTCGATCGTATCCGCGAGGCAGTACTGCCAGAGTTTCGCGAGCGGGTCGCCGACTACCTGGTCGAGTACGAAACCGTGCTGCTGGACTCAAACGCCGACGCCGCAAAAGGCAGCGCCAGCGCCGAGCAACTGCGCGGCTACTTGCGCGGTTTGAACACCATGCGCGTGCTGGGCATGGCTGATTGGGAAGACCTCGACCGGCGTGTCGTCCAGCAGGCAGAGCTAGAGCGCGGGCCGTCGCAGCTCGACCCACTCCCGCACTGACGGCCGCTGCCACTGGCGTTGCGCGTAGGCCACCAGCTGCGTGGGTACGGCGTCACCGTTGAGGATCAGGCGATTGAGCATCACCGCCAGGTCCACATCGGCAATCGACCACTGGCCGCACAGGTACTCGCGGTTATCCGCCAGCAACGCTTGCGCCGCGCTGATCAACTTGGTCGCGGCGGCTTGAGCGTCTGCGGACAACGGCGGCCTCTTCTGCCCACAGAACACCACCAGCGTCGAGCGCTCCTGGCGAATCGGTAGCAGGTCGCTGCGCAGCCACGCCTGAACCTGTCGCGCCCTCGCCCGCAGCTGCACATCCGCCGGGTACACGCTGGTCTCGGGGTAGGCCTGGTCCAGGTACTCGGTGATGGCCGAAGACTCTGACAAGGCAAAATCACCGTCTACCAGGGTCGGCACTCGCTGGGTCAGGGAGCGTCGGGCGAAATCTGCCGCCTGGTTTTGCCCTGCATCGAGGTCCAGGGTGAGGGTCTCGAACGCCAGGCCTTTTTCGCGCAAGGCGACAAACACCGACATGGCATAGGGGCTGGTGAACAGCGAATCAACGTAGAGGTGCAGCGGACCTTGGCTCATGGGCAATCTCCTGGGGTGAGGCATCACGCTACGAGATCCGGGCCGATAAAGACAATGCAGGGTTTTTATGGGGGCATTCCTGGCGGGAATAGCGCGGCTAGTGGCAATATTATGGCTACCGCTGATTTTCAAGGAAGGAACAGCACATGAAACAAGCAGTTGTGGTTATCCACGGCATCGGCGAACAGCGCCCAATGGACACCTTGCGCGGCTTTGTCGAAGCGATGATCCCTACGGACACCCCCGATGGCACACCTCGGTACTGGAGCAAGCCGGATCGGCTGTCGCGCAACTTCGACCTGCGCGTACTGAAGTCCTCGGGCCGCACCTCGACGGATTTCTATGAGTACTACTGGGCCCACAAGATGCAGGGCACTAAGTTCGGCCATCTGCTGGGCTGGCTGTGGGACATCTTCAAGCGCCCGCGTCGCGACATTCCCGACGCTATCGTGCCGATCTGGCGCAGCACGCGCTGGACGGTGCTGGTGTTATTGCTGCTGGTTGCCAGCGGTACATTGGCCACGGCCTGGGGCCAATTGCCCGCCCACGACAACCCTTTCGCACTGATCCCCCTGCTGCTCGCGGCGATGGGACTGGGGCTGCGCTATTCGGCGCTGGCGTACCTGGGAGACGCCGCACGCTACCTCAGCCCCAACCCGCAGAACGTGAGGGTGCGCGAGCAGATCCGTGCTGATGGTGTCGACCTGCTGCGTGCCCTGCACAACCAGGGCGACTACGAGCGCATCATCGTCGTGGGTCACAGCCTCGGCAGCGTGATCGCCTATGACATCGTTGGCTACCTCTGGCATGAATACCACGACCAACTGACCCAACTGACCCCCAGCAACCGTGAGCTGGCGGCCCGTTATGCCAACCGCGAACCGCTGCAACCGGTGGTCAAGGATGCCCTGCCCGCCGCCGGCGCCTTGCTGGACGGCAGCCTAAGCAGCCTGTTGAATTTTCGTCAGCAACAGACCGAAGCTTTTGCCGAACAGCGCGGCCTGGGCAACCCCTGGCGCATCACCGACCTGGTCACGGTCGGCAGCCCAATGGCCCACGCCAGCCTGTTGCTGGGCCGCAGCGTCAGCGACTTCCAGCAGCGCATGGAACGCCGCGAAGCCCCGGCCTGCCCGCCTACCGAAGACACCCAAGGCTACGGCTACAACGCTCGCCAACCGCTGATGCTCGGCCAAAAGCCCTTCACCCCGCACTACCTGCACCACGCCGCAGCCTTTGCCGTCACGCGCTGGACCAACCTGTACTTCCCTGCCCCCTTCGGCCTGTTCGGCGACATCGTCGCAGGCCCGGTCAAGCCGGTAATGGGCGGCGGCGTGCTGGACTTGCCGGTGACCGTGGGCAACGGCAAAGGCTGGCTGGCCAAATCCTGGTTGAGCCACACTCACTATTGGAGCGAACGCGGCGGTACGCAGGGTTACCTCAGTGCGCTGGGCAAGGATGAACAGGTGATCAACCAGGGCCCGCGTCCTTCGGCGACCGAAGCGTTGCGTTGGGCGATTGACCTTAAGGGGGTGCGGCGGTTTCGCCGTGTTGGCGCCCAGCGAAGCTTGGCGCCAGAGCACGCCTAACCGGCGAAGCCACCGGCGTTGAGGAAGGCGCGTTCTTCGTCGGTGCTCGTCCTGCCCAACACCCCATTGCGATGCGGAAACCGCCCGAACCGCTCAATGATATCGGCATGCTCCTTGGCCCAGTGAAAGGTGCTGGCATCCAGCTGCTGGTTCAGGGCCAGGGAGCGTTGCTGGTCCTGCGGGTCTTCCGAATGTTCAAAAGGCAAATAGCAGAACGCACGCAATTGAGGTTCAACCTGTTGATCCAGTCCCGCGTCCACCATCTTTCGCGCATACAACCGCGCCAGCGGGTCGGTGGCGAACATATGGGCCGTGCCGCGAAAGGCGTTGCGCGGGTACTGGTCCAGCAGGATCAATAACGCCAGCGCCCCGTGCGCCGTGCTCAACCAATCTTCGAGTTCACGCCGTGCAGCCTGCATATGAGCCGCGTTAAATCTATCGCGAAAGTCCCTATCGAACCCCTCGTCCTTGGCGAACCAACGCTTGGGCCCCGCCTGTTTCCAGAACGCGATTACCGATTGTGGGGTCATGCTTGTCATCAGCGCCTCGCTTAATGTTATAGAATAACGTCAATATTTTGCCTGCGTGTGATGCTTAACTTATGACTGACGCTATGACTTTACGCAAACGCCTGCTGTCCATCGATGCCCTGCGCGGCCTGGTGATCCTGTTCATGTTGCTGGACCACGTGCGTGAAACCTTCTTGCTGCACCGCCAGGTCAGCGACCCCATGAGCATAGACAGCACCGAGCCTGCGTTGTTTTTCAGCCGCACCCTGGCTCACTTGTGTGCGCCGGTGTTTGTGCTGCTCACCGGATTGTCGGCATGGCTGTACGGCCAGAAATATCAGGGCCGTCGTGACGTATCGGCATTCTTGTTCAAGCGCGGGCTGTTCCTGGTGGTGCTGGAATTCACCCTGGTCAACTTCGCGTGGACCTTCCAACTGCCGCCCAGCGTGATCTACATGCAAGTGATCTGGGCCATCGGCATCAGCATGATCGCCCTTGCCGCGTTGGTCTGGTTACCGCGCGTCTGGCTGATCGGCTTGGCGCTGGTGATTATCGTCGGGCACAACCTGCTCGATGGGCTGCACTTCGCAGCAGGTTCGATGTTGCATGTGCCGTGGACGATCTTGCATGAACGCAACTGGATTGAACTCTCTGAAAACCTGCGGCTGCGCACCACCTACCCGGTGCTGCCATGGATCGGTGTGATTGCCCTGGGTTACGGCCTCGGGCCATGGTTTGCCAATGCCACGCTGCCGGCTGTGCGTCAGCGTTATTTACTGGTCGCGGGGGTGGGCGCGTTGGTGGGCTTTGGGTTGCTGCGAGCGCTCAACGGCTATGGTGAGCAGCCTTGGCAGGTGTATGACAGCAGCATGCTGACGCTGATGAGTTTTTTCAACATCACCAAGTACCCGCCTTCGCTGTTGTTCCTGGCGTTGACCCTGGGGATTGGCTTGCTGTTGCTGCTGGCGTTTGAACACGCCGGGCATAAGCGCTGGATCGGCGTGCTGGCAGTGTTCGGCGCGGCGCCGATGTTCTTTTATCTGTTGCACCTGTACGTGTTGAAAATCCTCTATGTCGCCTGCGTTGCATTGTTTGGCCTCAACCATGGCAATTACTTTGGCTTCGACGGTATCGGTGCGGTGTGGCTGGCAGCGCTGCTGTTGCCGATTGCCCTGTACTTGCCGGTACGTTGGTTCGCCGGCCTGAAAGCACGGCGGCGGGACCTGGCGTGGCTTAAATACCTCTGACCTGATGCAGGCAAACTGTGGGAGCGGGCTTGCTCGCGAAGGCGGTGTGTCAGCCACTGCTGCTGTGACTGAAAGACCGCATTCGCGAGCAAGCCCGCTCCCACAGTGTTTAACCGCGCCGGGCTCAGGAATCAGGCCAGTTCAGCACGCAGTTGGCGAGCAGCGGTGACCATATGAATGAGCGCCGCCTCGGTCTCCGGCCAGCCCCGCGTCTTCAAGCCGCAATCGGGGTTCACCCATAAGCGCTCTGCCGGGATACGCTTGGCGGCCTTGCGCAACAAGTTGGCCATTTCCGAGGCATCCGGCACCCGTGGCGAGTGAATGTCGTAGACCCCCGGGCCGATCTCATTCGGGTAGGCGAAGGCTTCGAACGCGTCGAGCAGCTCCATGTCCGAGCGTGAGGTTTCGATGGTGATCACGTCGGCATCCATGGCGGCGATGGACTCGATCACATCGTTAAACTCGCTGTAGCACATATGGGTGTGGATCTGGGTTTGGTCACCCACGCCACTGGCGCACAGTCGGAACACTTCGGTAGCCCAGTCCAGGTAGTGCTGCCACTGCGCCTGGCGCAACGGCAAGCCTTCACGAAAGGCGGCTTCGTCGATCTGCACGATCTTGATGCCGGCCGCTTCCAGGTCCACCACTTCGTCACGAATCGCCAGGGCCAGTTGCCGGGCCTGCATTTCGCGGCTCAGGTCTTCCCGTGGGAACGACCACATCAGCATGGTTACCGGGCCTGTCAGCATGCCCTTCATCACCTTGTCGGTGAGGCCTTGAGCATAGCGAATCCATTCCACGGTCATGGCTTTGGGACGACTCAGGTCACCGACAATCACCGCAGGTTTCACGCAGCGCGAACCGTAACTCTGCACCCAGCCGAACCGGGTAAACACGTAGCCATCCAATTGTTCGGCGAAGTACTCGACCATGTCATTACGCTCGGCTTCACCGTGCACCAACACGTCCAGACCGAGGTTTTCCTGCACCTCGACAGCGTGCTTGATCTCACTGTGCATGGCTTCGATGTATTCGGCTTCGCTCAACTTGCCAGCCTTATACGACTGGCGCGCCAGGCGGATCGACGCGGTCTGTGGGAACGAGCCGATGGTGGTGGTCGGGAACAGCGGCAGGTTAAGCCCGGCCCGCTGTTTTTCGATGCGCTGGGCAAACGGCGACTGGCGCTGGCTGTCCCGTGCAGTGATGGCGTCGACACGGGCCTGAACAGCGGGTTTATGGATACGTGACGACGCAGCACGAGCCACCTGCACGGCGCGGCTTTCGGCCAGGACGGCGAGCACGTCAGGTGCTGACGGCTGGTCAACCGCCTTGGCCAGTAGCGCCACTTCCGCGCACTTTTGCACGGCGAAGGCCAGCCAGCTTTTCAGTTCGGCATCCAACTGGTCTTCCCGCTCCAGGTCCACCGGGCTGTGCAGCAGCGAGCAGGACGGCGCGATCCACAGGCGATCGCCCAGCTTCTCATGGGCATGCTGCAAGGTGGCCAGGGCTTTTTCCAAGTCGCAGCGCCACACGTTACGGCCATTGACCACGCCCAGGGACAGCACCTTGTACGCTGGCAGGCGATCGAGGATGGTCGGGTATTGGTCCGGCGCACGCACCAGGTCAATATGCAGGCCGTCCACCGGCAGGTTGGCGGCCAGGCCGAGGTTTTCTTCCAGGCCGCCGAAGTAAGTGGCCACCAATTTTTTCAGCGGGTCGCGTTGGATAAGGTTATAGGCACGCTCAAAAGCGTTCTTCCAGTCCTGGGGCAGATCGAGCGCCAGGATCGGCTCGTCGATCTGCACCCACTCCACGCCCAATTCGGCCAGGCGCTGGAAGACTTGGCCATACAACGGCAGCAGGCGCTCAAGCAGGTCGAGCTTGTCGAAGTCAGCGCCCTTGGCCTTGCCCAGCCACAAGTAGGTCAGCGGGCCGATCACCACCGGCTTGACGCTGTGCCCCAGGTCGAGGGCTTCCTGGACCTCTTCGAAGAGTTGGTCCCACGCCAGGTGGAATTGCTGATCGACGCTGAACTCCGGCACCAGGTAGTGATAGTTGGTGTCGAACCACTTAGTCATCTCCTGGGCATGGGCACCGCCGCAGCAGCTGTCACTGACGCCACGGGCCATGGCGAACAAGGTATGCAACGTGGCCTGGCCATCTGCCGGGCGGAACCGCTCAGGGACCACGCCGAACATCAACGAGTGGGTCAGCACCTGGTCGTACCAGGCGAAATCACCGACCGGCAGCAGTTCGATGCCAGCTTGCTGTTGCAGCGCCCAGTGGGTGCTGCGCAAGTCACGGCCAACGGCGCGCAGGCCGGCTTCGTCGAGCTCACCCTTCCAGAACGCTTCCTGCGCTTTTTTCAGTTCACGATCGCGTCCAATGCGTGGAAACCCGAGAGAATGAGCGACTGCCATGACTTGCAACTCCGATGGTGTGATTGATGGCGGTCATTGTCGGCAGAGGCACGTCTTGAGACAAACTCATTTTGTTCTAGATCATCACAAGATTTACTCATGTTTAGGTGGACATGATATTAGCGGCGCTACTGTTGATGTGTGGGGTGCCAGGGCGGCCGTCATCGCGGCCTCGCTTAGGCTCGAGCGCTCCTACAGGAGGCGGGGGGATTCTTATGAACGGTCATACTTACGCCCTATGCTTAACGTGGCGCGCAAAATCCGCCGGCTAACCTTTCGATCTGTTCCAAGTGCGGGCACAATGCGTGTCCTTTTTTGGCAGGCACCGCCGCAGGCTCTCAAAAATGATCAAAACGCCGTACTACCTCATCGATAAACAGAAGCTTCTGGTCAACATGCAGAAGATTGCCTATGTGCGCGAACAGTCCGGCGCCAAGGCTCTGCTGGCGCTCAAGTGCTTTGCCACCTGGTCGGTGTTCGACTTGATGCAGCAATACATGGACGGCACCACCTCGTCGTCGCTGTATGAGTTGAAGCTCGGTCGCCAGAAGTTCGAAGGTGAAGCGCACGCCTACAGCGTGGCCTGGGCCGACGATGAAATCGAAGAGATGCTGGAGAACTGCGACAAGATCATCTTCAACTCCATCAGCCAGCTGCAGCGTTTTGCCGAACGCAGCGAAGGCAAGACCCGCGGCCTGCGTGTGAACCCGCAGGTGAGCAGCTCTGACTACCTGCTGGCCGACCCGGCCCGCCCGTTCAGCCGCCTGGGCGAGTGGGACCCGGTGAAGATCGATGGCGTGATCGATCAGATCTCTGGCTTCATGTTCCACAACAACTGCGAGAACGGCGACTTCAGCCTGTTCGACAAGATGCTCGGCACCATCGAGGAACGCTTCGGTGCGCTGCTGCACAAGGTCAAGTGGGTCAGCCTCGGCGGCGGCATCCATTTCACCGGTGAAGGCTATGCATTGGATGCATTCTGCGCACGGCTCAAAGCGTTCTCCGAGAAGTACGGCGTGCAGGTCTACCTGGAACCCGGCGAAGCGGCGATCACCAACAGCGCGTCCCTTGAAGTCACTGTGCTCGACACCCTCTACAACGGCAAGAATCTCGCCGTGGTCGACAGCTCCATCGAAGCCCACCTGCTGGACCTGCTGATCTACCGCCTCAACGCCAAATTGGCGCCGAGCGAGGGTGAACACACCTACATGGTGTGCGGCAAATCCTGCCTGGCCGGCGACATCTTCGGCGAGTATCAATTTGATCGTCCGCTGGCCATCGGCGATCGGCTGTCGTTCATCGACACCGCAGGCTACACCATGGTCAAGAAAAACTGGTTCAACGGCCTGAAAATGCCGTCCATCGTAGTGAAACAACTCGACGGTACAGTCGAGGTGGTTCGTGAATTTGGTTACGACGACTACCTGTCCAGCCTGTCCTGAGCTGGCGGATAAAGGAGAGATAAAGCAATTGAAAAAGAACGTTCTTATCATTGGTGCAGGAGGTGTCGCCAAGGTGGTGGCCCACAAGTGCGCGCAGCACAACGACGAACTCGGTCGTATTGCTATCGCGTCGCGCAACATCTCCAAATGCCAGGCCATCATCGACAGCGTCAAGGCCAAAGGTAGCCTCAAGGTTCCCGCCGATATCCAAGCCTTCGCGCTGAACGCCCTGGACGTGGAAGCGACCAAGGCCCTGATCCGCGAGACCGATTCGCAGATCGTCATCAACGTCGGCTCCGCCTTCCTCAACATGTCGGTACTGCGTGCCTGCATCGACACGGGCGTGGCTTACCTCGACACCGCCATCCACGAAGAGCCGGGCAAGGTCTGCGAGACCCCGCCGTGGTACGGCAACTACGAGTGGAACCACCTGCAAGAGTGCAAACAGAAGAACATCACCGCCATCCTTGGCGTGGGCTTCGACCCAGGCGTCGTCAACGCGTATGCCGCGCTGGCGCAGCAACAGCATTTCGACCGCATTGATTCGATCGACATTCTCGACGTCAATGCTGGCTCCCATGGCAAGTACTTCGCCACCAATTTCGATCCGGAAATCAACTTCCGCGAATTCACCGGGCAGGTGTGGAGCTGGCAGAACAGCCAGTGGACCAGCAACACCATGTTCGAAGTCAAACGCACCGATGACCTGCCGGTAGTCGGTTCGCAGAACCTCTACCTCACCGGCCACGATGAAGTGCACTCGCTGTCGAAAAACCTCGACGTGCCCAACGTGCGTTTCTGGATGAGCTTCGGCGAACACTACATCAACGTGTTCACCGTACTGAAAAACCTCGGCCTGCTCTCCGAGAAGCCAGTCAAGACCGCCGAAGGCCTGGAAGTGGTGCCGTTGAAAGTGGTCAAGGCCGTGCTGCCTGACCCGTCTTCGCTCGCCCCGGGCTACACCGGCAAGACCTGCATCGGTGACCTGGTCAAAGGCACCAAGGATGGCCAGCCGCGTGAGATGTTCATCTACAACGTGGCTGATCACGAAGAGGCCTATGCCGAAACCGACAGCCAGGGCATCTCCTACACCGCCGGCGTACCACCGGTAGCCGCTGCACTGCTGGTGGCGCGTGGCGAGTGGGATGTGAAGCACATGGCCAACGTCGAGGAACTGCCAGCTGAGCCGTTCCTCAAGGCGCTGGATGTGATGGGCTTGCCGACTCGGATCAAAGACGAGAACGGTGATCGGGCCTGGGATGCGACGGCCTGATAGGCGATAGCTGACCGAGCAAAAAGAATGCGCCCCTAGGGGCGCATTTTTTGTGTGGGCGTATGGCTATCTTCAGAGCGCTAAAGACTCAAATGTGCGAGCGGGCTTGCTCGCGAAGAGGGCGTGTCAGCCAGCACTTTCAGCATTGACACACCGCTTTCGCAAGCAGGCACACTCTCAAATTTTTGTAGCTCTCCCGCAGGGTGGTGAAAACCGCCATCGCCAATCCGGTATCGCCTCTTACTTACCAGCCAGGTTTGCGTCGACGTGCTCAGGCGGTAATAACCAGTGTCTTGTGACAGTCCATCCCAGAAAAACTCTTGCACCATCGACCGTTGGCCCCTGCTGAGGCAATACTTCGCCTGCGACGGCTTTGCGCAAACCATTCATAAGCGGTAGAAATCGCTCTCGAAACGTCACCGGCTGCGTGGCGAAATGGGCCTCGAGGGAATTCACGGAATTTTTACACGCATGATCGTCGAGCATCGCGAGGTAAAAAACCATCTGACGCCAAGCATAGGCCGTATTTTTGAGCATTATCAACCGAGCCTGATAGAACTTAGTCTGCATCTGATGCCGTTTGCAGATCCATTCAAAACACGCCTGAATCATGCCCTCCAGCCGGGGTTGCAGCAAAGCCTTAATCCCAGGAACTTCAAAAAGTAGCGCGAGATTTTGCGTGGTCAAGATCTGCTGTTGCTCGATAATGGTGCCGTTGGTTGCAGGGTGCCAAGTTCTCAACTCAGCCCCTGCTCGCTTTGCGCACAAGGTTGCGAACGCATCACCTTTTACTTGTGCACGACGCCGACGCCTGGTCACAAGGCTGGCCAGTTCCACGGTATCAATGGCGTAATAACGCGCATAAAGAGAACCTGCTATCACCCGCCCCGTTAACCTTGCGGCGTCAGTGAATTTACTAGAAAACTGCCCCATAAAAATATCTGCTGCGACCTCTTCAACAAAAGGAAGGTCCATCTGAGCAGTCTCCGCCAGCGCTCGGAACTCTTGGAGCAGCTTGTTCGGAACAATAGCGTATGGAAAGGCACATAGCGTCAACGCCGATGATTCAACGAGTGATTGTTTTGCAGCTTCTGCGACTGCCGTGCTTGACTGTCGGTCGTCTTCGATTACAGCAACCCAAGGCAACTCACTTAGACCGACCTGGCGTTGTAGATTCAAAAGCAATAACGAACGTCGCCGACGGAACGCGCTGTAGGTAGAGGCGTAAACCCGCCTCAACACTTCATCGCGCAATCCCGAACTATTGAGCTGCGCTGTCATCGCAGGTAGCACGCGTGCGACCGTGTCGCCCGAGGTAATCAGTCCATGCTCGATCAACTCGTTGATCGTTCCACTGCGGCAACGCTGAAAACGGCGCTGGATGGCGGGAGGGATAGCGAGTTTCTCAAGCAGCCCCCACTCCGATGCCTCCTCGGCAGTGATTGGGGCCGCCAAACTATCAAAGTCGCAGATTCCACTTTGCGCTGGATACTTCGAGAGACGCTTCTCCACGACTCTGGCGATCAGGTGATGCTCTGGCCCCGTCGCCTGAAGAAGTTGATTCGCTCGAAACGCCAAGTGAGAGGTTGAATCCGGAGCGCCATGTGCGAGCACGAAGTCATCGACAATTCGCCGTATGCGACCCACTTGACGCCCAGTGAGCGATTCGGCGTCGCGGGCGCACTGCCCAAGCAAAGAAAAGAGCTCCGCCACGCGATCCGAAGAGCGCCTGTCGTCCCCGAGCTTTTTGTATTGCGTTTCTAATGCCACCGCCTGCTCGTGCCATCGGCGCGGGTAATGACGGCACGGCCAGCCAGCCTGATAAGTCAGGAGGAAATGCGAAACGGCCGAGTCATAAAGGGGTAAACGAGCTTGGATCGCCTGTTTCTGCACAGCAATCCGAGGCTGAGGCGGCAAAGTCGAGAGCACCCGCTGCACTTCACCAGCATCCACAATGTGAACCTGCGCAGCTGAAATCTGAAGCCCGGTAGAGAGCGACGGGAAAAAACGCAGCCTGTCAAAAAACGGAACAATGACATCCAGCAGCGCTCGAGCCTGTTCGGTGCGCCGCTGTCCTGATAACCAAGCCACTACCAGCAATGCGGCTTCTTCAGGAACATCAATCCTGTAGTCACAATTGGCCAAACGTTTGTGCAGGGCATCCAGGCCCTCGTCCGTCAAATGCCAGGCATTGATATCCATCCGCTCAAACCCGCGGCGAATACCTGGAATAGAAATAGCCAATTGACGTTCATACTCGGTCAACTCGCCGCCGGCCAACAGGTTGCCGGTAGCAAAGCCCCCGGTAACGACTTCAAGTGTCACCCAGGCGGGAATCTCCGCAAACGGGCTGCGCGAACCATAGTCAGCAGTGCCCTGCAGCAGGTGCTCAATCACTTGTTGCCAGCGCGAGATGCGTTCGCGAGCGTTAAAACGTGCGATCAGGCCGCAATCCAGATCATGCGCAAGCAGCGCTTTGGACAGCTGGAAGACCGCATAACCTGCGTCCATGCCAGTCACTCCGTTTTGTCTGGGATCGTGCCCAGATTGCATTGATATGATGGGTCCGGAGGCTGGATTCGAACCAGCGCCCACCCGGTTAAGAGCCGAGTGTTCTACCGCTGAACTACTCCGGAACAAAGGCGCATTGTCGAGTAAGCGGTGCAGAATGTGAAGATCCAACGTCCTCATTAAGCAACAGCCGACACCAGCGTACGTCTACCAATGTAACTCCCGATTCCACGGCGAATTACTCAACGCCCTTGAGCATTGCAACAGTTACGGCGCCAGTTGCCGCTCGGCATCCACCTGGCTCCAGCGGATGGTCAGCCCCACCACATGCACTGCGGCCACGGGCCGGACATTGCCACCGAGCACCGGTGCGCCGATGGTCATGTCGACGAGGAACAGTTCCTCAGTGTTCACCGCATAGCCCTGCGCCCTCACCTGCTTCAACGACGCCATGATCGCCTCCACCTAGGTCAGTCTGCGGTTGGTATGTACCTGGAGCGCCCCCTGGCGCTGCTGTTTTCGCAACAGGGGTCGTTGGATTCGACGGCGCGGGCGTGGCCTGATATAGCCTGTTGGATCGATGGGAACGTCGGTTAAACCACCAATCGCTTCTGAAGAAACTGTCAACTTCAACAGGTTACCGACTCCGTGAATGCCGTTAGTCTGAGCGAGCCAGCCATCGATTGGCTCACCCATTCACCATGTGCGAAAGGAATCGTCCATGAAACGGCAGACCTCTTCAAACACCCTCACGGCACGCTTGGCTGGCCTGGTCTATAGCACCTGCTGCTACCTGGTTTTCCTATTCACCTTGCTTTACATGATGGGCTTCGTAGGGGCTGTGGTCGTACCCAAACACATCGACTCCGGCGCGCGCATCGACTGGGCGCTGGCACTCATGATCAATACGTCACTGATCATTGTGTTTGGCGTCCAGCACAGCGCCATGGCGCGTAAACGCTTCAAGCGCTGGCTGGCAGTCTTCGCCCTGGCAGCGGTAGAGCGCTCTACCTATGTGTTGCTCTCCAGCCTGATGCTCGCGCTGCTGTTCTGGCAGTGGCGGCCTATTACACACACCGTTTGGGAGGTTGACGCCGCCTGGGCCAAGGCACTGCTGACCGGCCTGTTCTGGCTGGGCTGGGGCATCGTGGTGCTGGCAACCTGCTTGATCAGTCACTTCGAGTTATTTGGGCTGAAACAGGCCATTGATCGCTGGCGCAACGCCCCACAATCGGGCCCGACATTCAGGACGCCGCTGCTCTACAAAGTCGTGCGTCATCCGCTGTACCTGGGCTTCCTGATCGCCTTTTGGGCAACGCCGCATATGACCGTGGGGCATCTGCTGTTTGCGCTGGGGATGTCGGTGTATCTGTTCATTGGCGCCCGTTTCGAAGAGCGGGATTTGGTGGCGCTGTTTGGTGAGCGGTATCGGCGCTATCAGCGTGAGGTGGGCATGCTCGTGCCACGCCTCCACAGGCCCCGCCGCTAACCCTCTGCCGCCAACCCACTGTAGGAGCGAGCTTGCTCGCGAAGGCCGTCAACGATGACGCGGGCAACCTGGATGAGCGCAGGGCCTGGGCGTTTTTCGCGAGCAACCTCGCTCCTACAGTGATCGTTCCGGCTGTGACGGACTCACCCACGGTCATATGCGGCGTTGCCCAAAAGGCGATCAGGAAGCCCAGGTACAGCGGATGACGCACGACTTTGTAGAGCAGCGGCGTCCTGAATGTCGGG
>NZ_NKRF01000098.1:0-21081 GCF_003408955.1 Pseudomonas sp. GL93 | reverse complement strand
GCTGGATGAGCGCAGGGCCTGTAAGTTTTTCGCGAGCAAGCTCGCTCCTACAAAAAAGCCTTAACTGACTGGCATTAGGGCAAGCCCCCTCCCACAGGGGGTCTATACCGGGTGGTGAATTTGTGGGCAACGCAGAACCCGTGTGGGAGCTGGCTTGCCTGCGATAGCGGTGGTTCAGTTGAAGATTCAGTGACTGACCCACCGCTTTCGCGAGCAAGCCCGCTCCCACATTGGATCAGGAGTCAGAGTGCTTCGCGCAACCGATACCACAACATCCCCAACGCCAGCAGTGGCGAGCGCAGCGCCTTGCCACCGGGAAAGGTCATGTGCGGCACCTGGCTGAAAATATCCAGGCCCTGGCTTGCGCCCGCGTGTATCCCTTCGGCCAGCAGCCGTGCGCACCAGTGCGTCACGTTCAAGCCGTGGCCGGAATAGCCTTGGGCATAGAACACATTGGGGTACTGCTTGAGCCGCCCGACCTGGGGAAAGCGGTTGGCGGTGATGCCGATCTTGCCGCCCCACTGGAACTCGATAGCCGTGTTGGCCAACTGCGGGAACACCTTGAGCATTTTCGGGCGCATGTACGCGGCGATGTCCTGGGGATCGCGCCCCGAGTAGTGGCAGGCACCGCCGAACAACAGGCGCCGATCTGCGGTCAGCCGGTAGTAATCCAGGCCGACTTTCTGGTCGCACAGCGCCAGGTTCTGTGGGATCAACTGCTGGGCCACAGGCTCAGGCAGTGGCTCGGTGGCGATGATGTAGCTGCCCGCCGGCAGTACCTTGCCGCTCAAGCGCGGCTCCAGCTCCTCAAGATGGGCATTGCATGCCAGCACCAGGTTGGCTGCGCGCACGCTGCCGCCTGCGCAGCGCACCTGCACCGTCTCGCCATGGATCAGCTCCAGCACCGGGCTGTGCTCAAAGATACGCACCCCAAGGGCCTCGGCCGCCTGCGCTTCGCCCAATACCAGGTTGAGCGGGTGAAGATGGCCGGAGCCCATGTCGACTAAGCCGCCGGCATATACCGTCGAGCCCACCACCTGCGACATGTCTTGTGGGCCGACCAGTCGCGTTTCATGCGCATACCCCATGGCCGCCAGGTGCGCCTGTTCGCCCTTGAACGCGGCAAACTGCGCCGGGGTGTTAGCCAGTTCGCAAAAACCCCAGCGCAGGTCACAGTCGATGCCGTGCTCGGCAATGCGCTGGCCCACCAGAGCGACCGAGTCGATACCGGCCCGCTCCATATAGCGCACGCCCTCCTCGCCCACGTATTTGGCAAACCCGGAGATATCATGACCGATACCCCGAATTAATTGCCCGCCGTTGCGCCCGCTGGCGCCCCAACCGATGCGGCGCGCCTCCAGCAGGATCACCGAAAGCCCGCGCTGGGCCAGTTCAATGGCGGTGTTGACCCCGGTAAAACCGCCGCCGATCACACACACATCGGCGCTCAGGTCTGCCTCAAGTGCGGGCCGCTGCGCCATGGCATTCGCCGAAGCGCGGTAATAGGACGGGGCATGTTCATTGGGTTGAATCATCGGTTGGACTTCACTTTGCTCCAGGCGCGAGTCATCACGCGCATGGTCGCCGGCGTGGGCGTGGTGGAAATATAGAGCTTGTCGAGTACCTCCTGGGGTGGGTACACCTCAGGGTTGTTCACCAGCTCCGGGGCCATGAACGGCTTGGCGGCCGGGTTGGCGTTGGCATAGCCCACTGAGGTGCTGACCTTGGCAATCACCTCAGGCTCAAGCAGGTAGTTGATAAACGCATGAGCTTGTTTGGGGTTGCTCGCGTCGGCCGGAATCGCCAACAGGTCGAACCACAGGTTGGAGCCTTCCTTGGGGATCGAGTACGCAATGTTCACCCCGTTCTTGGCTTCCTTGGCGCGATTGGCGGCCTGGAACACATCGCCGGAATAACCGAAAGCCACGCAGATATTGCCGTTGGCCAGGTCCGAGATGTACTTGGAGGAGTGGAAATAAGTGATGTATGGCCGCAGCGTCAGCAGCTTGGCTTCGGCCTGCTTGTAGTCCTCGGCATTCTCGCTGCGTGGGTCCTTGCCCATGTAGTTGAGGATCGCCGGGAACAGCTCATCCGCTGAATCGAGGAAGGCCACGCCGCATTCATGCAGCTTCTTGATGTTTTCCGGCTCGAACAACATCGCCCACGAGTCGATGTGGTCGATACCCAGCACTTGCTTGACCTTGTCGACGTTGTAGCCAATGCCATTGGTGCCCCACAGGTACGGTACCGAGTGCGCATTACCGGGGTCGTTCTGTTCCAGTAACTTGAGCAGTTTGGGGTCCAGGTTCTTGAAGTTGGGCAACTGCGCGCGGTCAAGCTTGAGGAACGCGCCTGCCTTCACCTGGCGCGCCAGGAAATGGTTGGACGGCACCACCACGTCATACCCGGTGCGCCCGGCCAGCAACTTGCCCTCCAGGGTTTCGTTGGAGTCGAACACATCGTAGATCACCTTGATGTCGGTCTTGGCCTGGAAGTCCGCCAAGGTGGTCTCGCCAATGTAATCGGTCCAGTTGTAGACACTCACCGTCGGCGCCGCCTGGCCGGCACTGCTGAACGCCGCGACCAGGGCCAGTGGAAGAAGCTTGTTCACAAGACGCATATCGTCACCCCTTTTATGCTTGTTTTTAGACGCTCAACAGCAGGAACTCACGTTCCCAGGAACTGATCACCCGCTTGAAATTCTCGTGCTCGGCGCGCTTGACCGCCACATAGCCACGCACGAATTTTTCGCCCAGGTATTGCTTGACCGTGTCGCAATCCTCCATGCGCGCCAGCGCATCTTCGAGGGTGAACGGCAGGCGCAGGTTGCGGCGTTCATAGGCGCGGCCTTCCACCGGGGCACTGGGTTCGATGTGCTCGATCATCCCCAGATAACCGCACAACAGGCTCGCGGCAATGGCCAGATACGGGTTGGCATCGGCCCCCGGCAGGCGGTTTTCCACGCGCATCGCCTCTGGGCTGGAAGTGGGCACGCGCAAGCCGACGGTGCGGTTCTCTTCGCCCCATTCGACGTTGACCGGCGCCGAGGTGTCCGGCAGGAAGCGGCGGAACGAGTTCACATTGGGCGCGAACATCGGCAACACCATGGGAATGTACTTCTGCAACCCGCCGATATGGTGCAAAAACAAAGGGCTCATGGCCCCATCGGCATCGACAAACACCGGTTTGCCGGTGGCAATCTCCACCACACTCTGGTGCAAATGCATGGCGCTGCCCGGCTCATCGGCCACTGGCTTGGCCATGAAGGTGGCGGCGACGTTGTGCTTGAGGGCGGCCTCACGCAAGGTGCGCTTGAACACCGTGATCTGGTCGGCCAGGTCCAGGGCGTCGCCGTGGCGGAAGTTGATTTCCATCTGCGCCGGGCCGTCTTCGTGGATCAGCGTATCGAGGTCCAGGCCCTGGGCTTCGCACCAGTCATAGACATCTTCGAACAGCGGGTCGAATTCGTTGGCCGCATCGATAGAGAACGACTGGCGGCCGGTTTCGGCACGGCCGGAACGGCCAATCGGGGTTTTCAAGGGCAGGTCCGGATCTTCGCAGCGCTGGGTCAGGTAGAACTCCATTTCCGGCGCGACAATCGGCTGCCAGCCTTGGTCGGTGTAGAGCTGCAGGACTTTCTTCAACACATTGCGCGGCGACAGCTCGATGGGGTTGCCCTGCTTATCGAAGGTGTCGTGGATCACGATGGCGGTGGGTTCGATGGCCCACGGCACTACGTAAGTGGCGTTGGCTGCCGGGCGGCAGATCATGTCGATATCGGCCGGGTCCAGCAGGTCGTAATAGATATCGTCGTCGACAAAGTCCCCGGTTACCGTTTGCAGCAACACACTTTCCGGCAGGCGCATGCCTCGCTCATGCAGGAACTTGTTGGTGGGCGCAATCTTGCCGCGTGCGATGCCAGTCAAGTCACTGATCACGCATTCGACTTCGGTAATCTTGTGTTCTTTCAGCCAGGTGGACAGCTGATCGAAGGGGGCGTTCATAAGGACCTCGTCTTGGGTGGGATGCGACGCCGGGTTGTACTCCCAGCGCATTGAGGTCTATCTTGGGCCAGCCTTGAAACGGCATCTATCCACTTTGCACGCGGCACAACGCACCAATAGAGTGCGCACGGATCACCCATGACACAGGCAACCGCTTTGCGCGTACAGGCCTTCGCCACCGGCGATGTGGCCGCCCAATGCAGTGCGACACCCGGCTGGGTGCAGCAGTACCAGCAGATGTCCCCCGGGCATTTTGCCGGGCGCGTGCGCTACCTCGACCTGCAAGGCGTGCAGGTCTACGAAGAGTGCATGAACACCCGGGTGGAACAGCATTTCAACGCACCTGCCGGCGCCCTGGCGTTCTGTTTCGACGCCAGTGACAACGCGCTGTACCTGCTCAATGGCGAAAGCCGCAACACCTGGATCACCCCGGTAAACTACCGCGAAGTGGCCGTGGTGTTCGGCCCGCAGTTTGTCCAGCGCCAGGGCCTGGATGTGGCCAAGCTCGAAGGCCTGTTCATGGCACCGCTGACCTGCCAACAGAACGCGCTGTTCACCCGCTGGCTCAGTGGCACGCTCACGCGTTTGTCTGCACTCACCGACCCCATCAGCCGCGATGCCCTCACCCAGCAACTGCTCGACGACTGCCTGTTTATCCTCGATAACGCCTGCGTGTGCCTGGACCGCAGTTCACTGCAAAAGCGCGGCGAAGAACGCCGCTTGATGGCACGCATCGGTGAGTGGGCGGCGGATGCGCCGGACGAAACCGTCAACCTGCTGGAACTGGCGCAGATTGCCGGCGTGCCGCTGCGCCACTTGCAGCAAGGCTTCAAGACCTATACGGGAATGAGCCCGGCGCAGTGGTTAAGGTTGCGTCGGTTGAATGGGGCACGGCGTGAGTTGCTAAGTGGCGCTGATACCACCGTAGCCGAGGTGGCGATGAATTGGTCGTTCTGGCATTTGGGGCGGTTTTCCAACAGTTATCGTGCTTTGTTCCGGGAGCTGCCCAGCGAGACCCTGAAGCGCTTTGGTTGAAATCCAATCCCCTGTGGGAGCTGGCTCGCCTGCGATAGCGGGGGTTCAGGCAATAATTCAGCGACTGACAGGCCGCTATCGCAGGCAAGCCAGCTCCCACATTCGATTAGCGGTGTGGCAGAGCCCTGCTGCATAACTTGTAAAATCCCGCCGTTATGCCTAGCTTATGCGCCCCCCGCCCAGCGCTTTAAGGCCTTTACCCATGGTTTTGCGTTTCCGCCCCGTCGTCACCTCACATTTCGCCCTCGGCCTGTTGCTCAGTGGCGGCATCGGCAGCAGCCTGGCCGCCGAGATCGAGTTGCCGACGGTAAAGGTCCAGGGCCAGGATGAGTCGGGCTACCGCAATGAAACCGCGTCGGTGGGTGGTTTTGATGAAGCGCCGCTGTTGGACACCCCTGCCTCGATCACCGTGATCAACGCCGCGCTGATCAAGGACCAGCAGGCACGCTTGCTCAGTGAAGTGCTGCGCAACGATGCCTCGGTGGGCGACAGTTACGCGCCCATTGGCTATTACGAAAATTTTGTGGTGCGTGGCTTTTCGCTGAACGCGGCCAGCAGTTACAAGATCAATGGGCGCACCATCACCGGCGAGCAGAATGTCGCCCTGGAAAACAAGCAGCAGGTGGAAGTGCTCAAGGGCCTGGCCGGTTTGCAGAGCGGCATTTCCGAGCCCAGCGGGGTGATCAACTACGTGACCAAGCGGCCGGAAGATGTGCGTTCGGTAACGGTGTCTACCGATGATCGCGGCAGCGGTTATATCGCCACCGATGTCGGCGGCTGGTTTGGCAGCGAGCAGCAGTTCGGCCTGCGTGCCAACGTCGCCCATGAAGACCTCAATTCCTATGTGGAACACGCCAATGGCCAGCGCGATTTCCTGTCCCTGGCCTTTGACTGGAACATCAGCCCCGACGCCGTGCTGCAACTGGACGCCGAATACCAGAACAAACAACAGCGCTCGGTGCCAGGTTATCAACTGCTGGGCGGCACCGAAGTGCCCCACGGCGCTTCACCGAAGAAGCTGTTGGGGCACCAGACGGGCGGCAAGCAGGTGGGGATTGATTCGCTGAACCTCAACGGCAAGTTCGAGTACCGTTTCAGCGATCAGTGGAAAGGCAGTGTCAGCGCGGCGCGTAGCAAGGTGGTGATTGATGATTACAGTTCGTTTGCGTGGGGTTGCTATTACGTCAATACCTGCAACGCCAACACCTTCAGCCCCGAAGGTGACTACGACATCTACGACTATCGCAGCCCCGACGACACCCGCCGCGACGATGAAGTACAGGCGGCAATGACCGGGCTGTTCAACGCTGCGGGATTGAGCCATGAACTGACCTTCGGCACGAGCGCATTTCGCCGGGTGATCGACAAGCGTGAGTCGGTCAACGAGCACATCGGCAGTGGCAATATCTATCAGGATGCGCCCAGCTTCCCACCTACAAGCGAGCCGCTTAAAGACAGCCACCGCAACCTCGACAGCCGCCAGTACGGGCTGTTCGTCACCGACCGCATCCGCTTCAACGAGCAATGGCAAACCATCCTCGGCGGCCGTGAAGTGCGCCTGGACGAAAAAGCCTTCGACAGCGTCACCGGCAACCAGACACGCCACACCCAACAGTACGTGTTCCTGCCCCAGGCCTCGTTGATCTACAAGCCGGTGGACAACGTTTCGCTGTACACCAGCTACAGCAAGGGCCTGTCCCTGGGCGGCACCGCGCCGTGGTTCGCAAACAATGCGGATGAAACACTCGCCCCCACCGTCTCGCGCCAAATCGAAGCCGGGGTGAAATACGACTGGCGCCGTATCAGCTTCGCCGCCGCAGTGTTCCAGACGCGCCAAGCTTACCAGTACGCCAAACCCGAAGGTGACACGTTCAACTACGTGCAGCAGGGCCAGCAAAAAAACACCGGCATTGAATTGTCCGCCAACGGCTGGGCCACCGACCGCCTGCAAATCGCAACCAGCGTGGCAGCGATTCGAGCGCGGGTCAGCGGCAGCGGCACGTCGGACTATGAAGGCCACCAGGCGATCAACGTGCCCAAGCTGCGCGCCAGTGTGTACGCCGACTACGCCCTGCCCTGGGTCAACGGCCTGGCGGTATTGGGCGGTGTGCAATACAGCGCCAAGAAGTCCGCCAATCGCACCGGCAACGTGGAAGTGGGCGACTACGCGGTGGTCAACGTCGGTAGCCGCTACACCACCAAGGTCGATGGCTACGAGACAGTGTTTCGCCTGAGCGTCGATAACCTGTTCGACAAGCGCTACTGGCGCGACGCCGGCGAATACATGGGCGATGACTACCTGTTCCAGGGCGCACCGCTGACGGCGCGCCTGAGTGCATCGGTCAACTTCTGAAGACCCGCGGCGTTGCCAGCCACAACGCCGCCAGGCCGCATACCAATAGGCTCCAGCCAAGGTCCTGGGTCCATGCCACCAGGGTCAGCCCGCCACCAATCACCAGGTAATACAGCAAGCCGAACAAGGCAGCGGCAGTGCCGAGGCGATCGCGGTAGTCGACTAACGCGCCGCCGAGCACATTGGGTATCGCCATGCCAAATGCCAGCACCACCAGCAACATCGGCCATACCAATAACCAGCTGTGTTGCAGAGCCAGTACCAGCAGGCCCCCCCCCACCGCCACTACAGCAGCGGCAAACACCAATTGATCGCTGTCCATACCACGCTTGAGCAAGGCTTTGTTCAGCCACGCCCCCAGGCCGGACCCCAACGCCAGCAGCACGCCGCTGTAGCCGAACTCGGCAGTGGAGCGCCCCAGGTGCGCGAAGATAAACGGCCCTACGCTGTAATAGCTGAACAGCGCAATATTGAAGGCTGCCACCAATCCGACCGAGCGCCAGATTCCGGCATCCTTGAGCATCAATCCGAGTGTCTGGCCAAGGGCGGCCGTGGGCAACGATGCCGGGCGTGTTTCCGGCAAGGCCCACAGGCACCAGGCCCACAACCCCAGTGCGAGCAGCAGCAACGTGCCAAGCACGCCGCGATAGCCGAAGCACTCCACCAGGCTTGCACCGCTGAATAACCCGATGGCGGGGCTGGCCGCCAGCGCAATGCCCATCAGCGAAAACACCTGGGCCAGTCCGGCGCCGTGGAACCGGTCACGCAACACGGTCTGCGTGACCACCGACCCCACCGCCGCACCGAAAGCAGCCCACGCCTGGGCCAGCAACAAACCGCTGAATGTAGTCACATTCAAGGCCAGCGCCGAAGCTCCTGCATAAATCCCAAGCCCGATCAGCATCACGGGCCGCCGCCCCCAACGATCGCTCAAGCGCCCCCATACCACTACACCAAAAGCGAAGGCCAGGAAGTACACCGACAGTGTCTGCCCCGCCCGCTCAGGCGCGACCGCGAACACCCGGCCGATATCGCCCAGGGCCGGGCTGTACAGGGTCTGGGCCAATTGCGGGAACATCAGCAAGGCCATCGTCAGCATCAGCAAATTTCCAGACTTCATCACCAGGTCCATCCATAAAAACAATGGACGAATTCTAGGGCGCGCCAACTGGGGTATTATCCAGACTTCGACATTTTATCCATGAAATCGGACAAACCATGGCTTGGCTCGAAGCGACTGCGTCTTTCAATCCCGACGCGTTTGCCGCTCCCGTGATCGGCATCGCCGCGGTGCTGGGCAATCACGACTCCGGCCTGCATCGCCACCAGCGCGGGCAGTTGCTGTTCACCCAGCAAGGTTGCACGCGCATCACGCTGGACACTCAGCTGTGCCTGCTGCCGCCCACCCGCGCTGCCTGGATACCGTGCGGCCTGCCCCATCGTGCGGTGATGCAACAGGCGGTGGATTACCGCTCGGTGTACGTGAGCGCGGCCCTGGCCGGGCAGTTACCCGCGCAGGTGCGAGTGATCCAAGTGAGCACCTTGCTGCGGGCCGTACTGGAACCGATGGCTATGGCACCCTTCGAAACCGATTGGCACACCGGCCGCTATGCCCACTTGCTTGGGCTGTGCCTGGACGAAATCCGCCATGCGGTCGAGCAGCCCCTGCTCCTGCCGTTGCCGCGAGACAAGCGCCTGGCACCCTTGCTGGCCCAACTCGACCGCTTGCCACCTACATTGCAGGAACTGGAACAGCACATTGGCGCCAGCACCAAGACCATTGGCCGGATTTTCCTCAAGGAGACCGGCCTGGGGTATCAGCAGTGGCGCCAACAGTGGCGACTAATGCGGGTGATCGAACTGCTCGCCACCGGGCGCAGCCTGGGCTACTGCGCCTTTGAACTGGGCTTTGCCAGCGACAGTGCGCTGATCGCCTTTTTCAAAGGCATGACCGGCAGCACCCCGCGTGGCTATTTCAAACCCGACTGATGCCTTACTTGGGCATCTTGCGAAACCCCACCGCCAGGCGATTCCAGCTGTTGATAGTGGCGATGGCCACGCTCAGGTCGACTTGCTCCTGTGGGCTGAATTCGGCGGCCAGGGCGTTGAAGTCTTCATCCGGGGCGTGGGTGTGGCTGAGCAGGGTCAGGCTTTCGGCCCAGGCCAGGGCGGCGCGTTCACGTGGGGTGAAAAATGGCGTTTCGCGCCAGGCCGACAGGGTGTACAGACGCCGCTCGGTCTCGCCGCCTTTGCGCGCATCGGCGGTGTGCATGTCGAGGCAGAACGCGCAGCCGTTGATTTGCGAGACGCGCAGGCGCACCAGTTCCAGCAGTGGCAATTCGATGGAGAGTTTGCCCACCGCCGCTTCCAGGGCGAGCATGGCTTTCATCGCGTCTGGGGAAGCGGTGTAGAAATCGGTACGGGTTTGCATGGTGAAACTCCAGAACGTTGGGATAGGTGCGCAGAGTAGTCAGCGCAGCGTTCTGGAGAAATAGCCAATCCGGGCGAAGAACAGGTGACCAATCTACAGGCCGCGGTTCCTCAGCCACTGGATGAAGCCCTTCTTCACCGGCACCACAGGTGCGTCTTCGGTCAAGGCCTGGGCGGCATGGCGGCGAAAATCCAGCAGCGCTTTCATGGCTTCGCCGATATCATGCCGAGCGTCCAGGCACGGCTTGAGGTATTCATTTTCGATGCGGTACAGCGTGCAGTAGGTCTTGGCCGAGAAATCCGCCAGTGCCGCCTGGTCGGAGAGGATACCGGATTCACCGATCACCTCCCCCGGCCCCATGCGCCCAGCCTCGAATTTGTGTCCGTCCTTGATCAACAGCACCGAGACCACGCCGGACTCGATGATGAACAGGTGGTCGCTGACCTCCCCCGCCGCCAGGATCATCTCACCGGCGCGGTAGGTGTGCAGGGTCATGTTCTGGCTGAAGGTGTCTTTCTCTTCCTGACGCAAGGTGGAAAAGATCGACGAGCGCTCCAGCAAGGCGCGGGCGCCAGACACCGCAGGCGGCGTGCTGCCTTCGGTGGCAGACAACAGCCCCACGCCGGCCGCCTGCAAATGCCGGTAGGCCAGGTCGTAAAGCAGGTTGCGGGTTTCGCGCTTGAGGCCCATGGCCGGCACAAAGCCGCTGATCTCATATTCCACGCCACTGCCGGTGGACGCTTTGAACGCGACGCTGGGCGCCGGCTGGGACAGCAACGGCCGGCAGCCCTGCATCGCACGCTCCAGCGCTTCGATCACGGTTTGCGGGCGCGCATGGGGGCTGACTTGCAGGCTGACCGCCAGGCCGAACATGTCTGCCGGGCGCGAGAAGTTGATGATCTTGGCTTTGGCCGCCAGGGAGTTGGGGATCACCGCCAGGCTGCCCTGGGAGGTTTGCAGGCGCGTGGCGCGCCAGTCGATATCGGTGACACGGCCTTCGGTGCCGTCGATGGAGATCCAGTCATCGATCTGGTAAGGCTTGGTGGTATTGAGGACGATCCCGGAAAACACATCGCTCAAGGTGCTTTGCAATGCCAGGCCGACGATGATCGCCACGGCGCCGGAAGTGGCCAGCACGCCCTTGACCGGCAGATCGAGCACGTAGGCCATGGCGGCGATGATCGCGATCAGGAAAATCACCGCGCCCATCAGGTCCTGCAATAAACGCCCGGTATGGCCGACCCGCTGCATCATCACCGCGCCGAGCAACACCGTGAGGGTGCGCGCCGCGAACAGCCACCAGCCGATCTGCAACGCCGTGGCCGCCAGATGCAAAGTGGTGTCATCGGCATAAGGCGCCGCTTGCATGGGGTTCATGCCGTCGTTGAACAGCACGGCACTGAACACCGCGAAAATCACCAGCCGCGCTGCGAGTTTCCAGTTGGCCAGATTGGGGGAAATAAGGCGCCACACGGCGATGTCGATCAGGATCAACGCCACGGCGCACAGCATCGGGTGATCAGCGATAAATGAGGGCATCCAGGCGACTCCAGGGCGAATGCCGAGAAGATCGCATGAAATCAGAACCCTGGAAACAAAATGTAGGAGCGAGCTTGCTCGCGAAAAACCACAACGATCACCCGTGCTGTCTGATTGAGCGCGGTATGTTGAAGTTCTTCGCGAGCAAGCTCGCTCCTACAGGGGGTTGCGGTGAACCGTCAGGCGTGCATCTGCCCGAATTTGCCCGACTGGAAGTCGGCAAATGCCTGGTGAATCTCCTGCTCGGTGTTCATCACGAACGGACCGTGGCCGACGATGGGCTCGTCGATGGGTTCGCCGCTGAGCAGCAGCACCTTGGCGTCGTCGTTGGACTCCAGGGTGATCTGATCACCGTCACGCTCGAACAACGCCAGTTGCCCTTGGCGCGCGACTTCTTTGCCGTTGACCAGCACAGTGCCGCTGAGGATCACCAAGGCCGTGTTACGCCCGGCGTGCAGGTCCAGCGTGACCGCTTTACCGGCGTTGAGGCGCAAGTCCCACACGTCAATCGGCGTGAAGGTGCGAGCCGGGCCTTGAGTACCGGCAAATTCCCCGGCGATCAGGCGCAGGTGGCCGGCGTCGTTTGCCAATGGCAGCACCGGAATGTCGCCATCGACGATGGTCTGGTAACCGGCATCCGCCATTTTGTCCTTGGCCGGCAGGTTGACCCACAGTTGCACCATCTCCAGTGCGCCGCCACTACGGGCGAAGTCTTGGGAGTGAAACTCTTCGTGCAGGATCCCTTTGGCTGCGGTCATCCATTGCACATCGCCCGGGCCGATTTTGCCGCCGGCACCGGTAGAATCGCGGTGCTCGACTTCGCCGTCGTAGACGATGGTCACGGTTTCAAAACCGCGATGCGGGTGCTGGCCGACGCCGCGACGTTGTTCAGTCGGGGTGAATTCGGCTGGACCTGCGTGATCCAGCAACAGGAATGGGCTGATGTGCTTGCCCATGGTGTCGTAGGAAAACAGCGTGCGTACCGGAAAGCCATCGCCGACCCAGTGGGCGCGGGGGCTGGTGTAGATACCAATCAGCTTTTTCATGGTGTACCTCCAAAGTGAGTACACCTTAAATCGTCTCACCCTTGAGCACTAGCCGGTAAAAATGGCTCTGATCGTTCTATATATAGGACAGTGTTTTAACCTGGCGCTGGCGCAGCAGTTGAAAGGCAACCAGCGCCGACAGTGCAAACCCGGCCTGGATAATGATCATCGGCGCGGCACTGCCATCGCGTAACTGGCTCAGCAACAACCCGCTGCACGTGGCGCCGAACATCTGTGCGAATCCCATGAGCCCGGCGGCTAAACCTGCACGGTGCGCATTGGGCATCACGGCCCCGGTAACGGATCCCGGCAGCACCAGGCCGCCGCCGAGCGTGACCAGGGCGATGGGAATATCCAGCCCCACTACCGACAGCCCGAACACTCCGTAAATCGCCAGGGCTGCCACCCCGCCCACCGCCACCATCGTCACACCCAACGCCACTATGCGCTGCGGCCCCAGGCGCTGAATGTTACGCCGGGTATAGGTGGAACCCACGATCAGCATCGACACAATCAGCCCGAAGTTGAGCCCGTACTCAAGGCTGCTGAACCCCAGAAGATTGATAAACACCGCCGATGAACCGGCGATCACCGCAAACATCGCGCCGTAGGTACACGCCAGGGCCACGGCGTAAGCACGGTACTGGCGCCCCTTGAGCAGGTCCAGATACTGCCCGCCGAGGGTGCGCCAGTGTGCGGCCCTGGGATCAAGGTGATGGTTGCTCTCGCGAAAGAACAGCAGCGCCAGCAATAACACCAGGCTGCCGATCACCAGTGCGAGGGCGATGGGTGCCTGCCAGCCGAGCAATTTGATCAGCAAGCCCCCGGCTATGGGCGCAACGACGATGGCATACAACATGCCGATCATGGTCAGCGCCAGGGCCGGGCCTGCCTCGGCTTTCCACACATCGCGCACGACGGTACGCGCCAGTACCAACGCGGCGCACGCGCCCAGGCCTTGCAACACGCGGGCGGCGATAAATTGCTGGATGTCGGTGACCAGCAACATCGACAGCGTCGCCAGTACGTACAGTGCCAGGCCCCCGATCAAGACCGGCCGCCGGCCGATACGGTCCGACAGCGGCCCGAACAGTAGCTGCCCCAGGCCAAACGCGGCAACGAACGCCGACAGCGCCATCAGGGCCGAGCCTTGCGGCGCCAGCAGCGCGTGCTCGATGGCACCCAGGCCGGGAATGATCAGTTGCGTCGAGACTTCACCCAATGCGGTGAGGGCAACCAGCAAGAACAGCAAGCTGCGTGAGGGTGCCGGGGCGTTTGCCATGGGGAATATCCGGGGGCTGGATTAATTTATATTTCGACCATAATATGAGCAAAAAATTATGTACATAATTTTTTGCCCTATGGTCACCCTGGAGTTCGTCATGCCCCCTCTCCCCCTGCGCCTTCTTACGCCCCTGGCTCTGCTGGTGGTACTCAGTGGTTGTAACAGCAAGGCCGACAGCGCCGCCCAAGCGCCCACATCGCGCCCGGTGCTGGCCGTCACAGTCGAAGCCGCCGGCACCCAACAAAGCGCCTATACCGGCGTGGTGGCGGCACGCACTGAAAGCAACCTGGGCTTTCGGGTCAGCGGCAAGGTGATCGAGCGCAAGGTCGACCCCGGCCAGCACGTCTCCCGTGGCGACACCCTGTTGGTGCTGGATATCGGCGACTTCGAACTGGCGCTGCGCTCGGCCAAAAACCGCGTCAACGCCGCCCAGGCCCAACTGCGCCAGCGCCGTGATGATGAAAACCGTTACCAGCGCTTGGCCAGTACCGGCGCGGTGTCGCGGCAGATCTTCGACCAGTCGGCCACCAACCTGCGCGTCGCCCAGGCCGAACTGGCCGCGGCGCAATCGGATGCCAGCCAGATCGAAAACCGTCGCACATATTCGGTACTCAAGGCCGATGGCGACGGCATCATCACCGACGTGCTGGCCGATCGCGGCCAAGTGGTGGCCGAAGGGCAAATCGTGGCGCGCCTGGCCCATGACGGCGCCCGCGAAGCCATCGTCAACCTGCCGGAAAACCAGCGTGACCTGGCCGCACAAAAAGCCCTGGCGTTGCCCTTTGGCGCAGCGGACCAGGCCGTGACCGCCACCCTGCGCGAACTGTCCGCCAGCGCCGACCCGGTCACCCGCACCTACCGCGCACGTTATGTGCTGCAGGGTCAGGTCGAGCGTTTCGCCCTCGGCTCCACCATCACCGTGCGCCTGCAAGGCAACGGCCAGCCCCTGCAAACCCGCGTGCCCATTGGCGCCTTGCAGGATGCGGGGCAAGGCACGGGCGTCTGGCTGATTGGCGATGATCAAAAGATCAGCTTCGCCCCGGTGAAGGTCGCCAGCCTCGGCCAGGAAGACGCCTTGCTCGACAGCGGCGTAACACCCGGCCAAACCATCGTCGCCCTCGGCGCTCACCTGTTGCACAGCGGCGATACGGTGCGCTTGCTGCCCGCCCAGGCGCTGGCCCTCAACCGTAAGCAGGATCAATGAGTATGCGCGGGATCAACCTCTCCGAACTGGCCGTCAAACACCGCGCCGTCACCCTGTTTTTGCTGATTGCGATCCTCGTCGCCGGGGTCTTCGCGTTCGGCAAGCTGGGCCGCGCCGAAGACCCTTCGTTTACCGTCAAGGTCATGACCATCACCGCCGCCTGGCCCGGCGCCACCGCCCAGGAGATGCAGGAGCAAGTGGCCGACCGCCTGGAAAAGCGCCTGCAGGAACTGGACTACTACGACCGCGTCGAGACCATCGCCCAGCCAGGCTTCGTGTCGATGCGCATGACCTTCCTGGAGTCCACACGCCCGAGAGAGATTCAGGAACTGTTCTACCAGACCCGCAAAAAACTCAGCGACGAAGCTACGCGCCTGCCCAAGGGTGTGATCGGGCCGTTTTTCAACGATGAATATTCCGACGTGTACTTTGCGTTGTACGCCCTGGAAGCCGAACACCTGCCCCATCGCCAACAAGTGCAAATGGCCGAGGAACTGCGCCAGGGTTTGCTCAACCTGCCAGGGGTGAAGAAGGTCAATATCCTTGGCGAGCAGGCCCAGCGCGTGTTTGTGGAGTTTTCCTATGAGCGCCTGGCAACCCTGGGCATCAAGCCCGAACAGATCTTCGCCGCCCTCGCCGCACAAAACGCCGTGGCGCCCTCAGGCTTCGTCGAAACGGCGGGCGCCCGCGCTTATATCCGCATCGACGGCGCGTTCGACAGCCTGGCCTTGATCGAGAACGTGCCCCTGCAAGTCAATGGCCGCGTATTGCGCATCGCCGATGTGGCCACCGTGAGCCGGGGTTATGAAGACCCGCCCAGTTACCGCATCCGCCATCAGGGCGACCCGGCGTTGATGCTGGGCGTGATCATGGAGAAGCACTGGAACGGCCTGGAACTGGACAAGAGCCTGCAGGCCCAGGAAGCCAAAATCCAGGCTGACCTGCCCTTGGGCGTGAACTTCGCCAAAGTTTCCGACCAGGCGAAAAACATCAGCCTGGCGGTGAATGAGTTCATGCTCAAATTCTTCGTCGCCCTGGCCGTGGTGATGCTGATCAGCCTATTGGCCCTGGGCTTTCGCGTGGGGCTGGTGGTTGCGGCGGCCGTGCCGCTGACGCTGTCGATCGTGTTCGTGATCATGCTGGTCACGGGCCGTGAATTCGACCGTGTGACCCTCGGTGCATTGATCATCTCCCTGGGCCTGTTGGTGGACGACGCGATCATTGCCATCGAGATGATGGTGGTCAAACTCGAAGAAGGCTTTGACCGCATCCACGCGGCCACCTATGCCTGGAGCTCCACGGCGGCGCCGATGCTGACCGGCACCCTGGTCACCATCATCGGTTTTCTGCCGGTTGGGTTTGCGCGCTCCGGGGCAGGCGAATACGCCGGCAATATCTTCTGGATCGTGGGTTTCGCGCTGATTTCATCCTGGCTGGTAGCCGTAGTGTTTACGCCCTACCTGGGCGTGAAGTTGTTGCCGCAGATCAAGCCAGTGCCCGGCGGGCATGATGCGATTTATGCCGGGCGCTACTACCAGAAACTGCGCAGCCTGGTGGAAGCCTGCGTGCGCGGGCGCTGGCTGGTGACCGGGCTGGTGGTGGCCGCATTCGTGGTGTGCGGCCTGAGTATGGCGGTGGTGAAGAAACAGTTCTTCCCGGACTCCGACCGCTCGGAGCTGATTCTGGAAGTGTATATGCCACCCGGCAGCGCCTTCAAAAGCACCGAAGCCGTGGCGGCGCAGGTGGAGAAGGCGCTGTTGCAAGAGCCGCAGACCCGCATGGTCGACACCTATGTGGGCGGCGGTGCACCGCGGTTTTTCCTGTCGTTGAACCCTGAAATGCCCGACCCTGCGTTTGCCAAGCTGATCGTGCAAACCCCGGACTCCCATGCCCGCGATGCCTTGAAACAGCGCATGCGCGAGCGTATTACCGCCGGAGAGTTTCCAGCGGCGCGGGTGCGGGTGACGCAACTGGTGTTCGGCCCGCCGGTGCCGTTCCCGGTGGTGTTCCGTGTGTCCGGGCCAGACCTGGACGTGTTGCGCGGGCTCTCCGAGGAGGTGCGCCAGGTGGTGGCCAGCAACCCCTTGACCCGCGACGCCTTTCTCGAATGGGGCGAACGCGCCAGCGCTTATCGCCTGGTGCTGGATCAGGATCGCTTGCGTCTACTGGGGTTCACGCCGGATGAGGTCAAGTCCCAACTCAACGCCCTGCTAAGCGGCAACCCGATCACCGAAGTCCGCGAAGGCAACCGTACCGTCTCAGTGGTGGCCCGCGCCCAAGGCAGCCAACGCGAAGACCTGGCCAACCTCAACAACATGACGCTGACCAACAGCGCCGGTACGTCAGTGCCGTTGGCCCAGGTCGGGCATTTCCAGGCGGTGATGGAAGAACCGATCCTCAAGCGCCGTGACCGCGCCACCACCGTGGAGGTACGCGCCGACATCATCGACGGCGTACAACCGCCCGATGTGGAAATGGCCGTGTACAAAGACCTGCAACCGCTGATCGCCAAGCTGCCCAGCGGTTACAAAATCGACATCGGCGGCCCGGTTGAGGAAAGCGCCAAGGCAAACGTGGCCCTGGCGGCGCTGTTCCCGATCATGATCCTGCTGACCCCCACAGTAATCATGTTCCAGGTGCGCTCGTTCGGCGTGATGTTCATGGTGTTCGCTACCGCGCCTTTGGGCCTGATTGGTGCAGTGCCGACCTTGTTGCTGTTCAACCAGCCGTTCGGTTTTAACGCGATCCTGGGCCTGATTGGCATCGGCGGCATTCTGATGCGCAACACGCTGATCTTTACCGACCAGATCCGCCAGAACCAGGACCACGGCATGGCGATTCGCGAGGCCATTATCGAAGCCACGGTGCGGCGTGCCCGCCCGGTGATCCTGACCGCACTGGCGGCGGCGCTGGCGTTTATTCCACTGACACTGTCGGTGTTCTGGTCGTCCCTGGCCTATGTGCTGATTGGCGGTGTGCTGGTGGGCACGGTGTTGACGCTGTTGTTTTTGCCGGCGCTGTGCAGCCTGGTGCTGCGCGACAGGGTTGCTGAAACGTCCCACGTAACTGCCGGATAAGCTCTACTCCCCTCCTCTTTCAACCGCTGCAAAGTCCCTCGCCTGATCAAACAGTGCGAGGGATTGCAGATGGTGGTGTTCGTTAGAGCCCTGATGAATGGGGCTGTCTCTTGATCTCGGTACTGGCCAACCTGGTGCTGGTGCCCATGGATCCCGAAGCGCCGAAGGTTGAGCGCGTATTCGCGGATTTCCGTACCTGCCTGAATACCTTTGATACGTGGGCCGACAGCTTTTTAAGTGGTTCGGCGCTTAGCGTGGAGCAGGTGTTCAAGGTTGGGGAAGACGTCGCACTGGTCGCGCCGATCTCTTCCGACAAGCCCAGCCGCACCGTCGCTCAATGCAAAGCCCAGGGTGGGCTGACGCTGGTGCATCTGTTCGAAAGTACGCAGTTCGTGCCTATCGGCAACACGCCTGTGATGCTGCAAGCCGTTGCACGGGACGGCAGCCCGGTCGGCGCGCCACTGCATCGGACCATTGGTCCAAGCGGCATCCTTGAAGTCAGCGACTGTACCCGCGACCAACAGTACGAAATCACCTTTTACCCCACTGTTTCCAAGGCTCACGTCCAGGCGCTGTATGCGTCCTATGAGTCTGTGATCGCCGGGCTGGAAGCGGATTTGCGCACGGCATGGGCCGAGCACTTCAAGCCTCGATGGGCAGACTTTGCCAAAGCGCCGGCTTACAAGCGCAGTGCCTTACAGGGCGTGGCCTTTGCTACCGGGCTGGGCAACGCGCTTTATAACCTGTGGGACAACATCACCGAGCTGTACGACCTGCTCGCGAACCTCAAGTCCAACAGCGAAACGTTGCTGAAATACCTGTCCGAGGCCGAGCTGAATGCGCTGCTCAAACTGGGCAGAGACACGCTGGCCAAGGGGTTGCTGGTACTCAGTGATGAGCCGCTGTTGTTTATCTACCTGTCGGCACTGGTGGCCTGGATACGCATGCTGCCGCCGCCCGACATGTACGAACTGCTGGGTGAAATCACCGGCGAAGTGTTGATCAATCTGCTGCTGATCTGGGCCACACGGGGTATTGGAGTACAGCTGCGCCTGGGTGCTCAGGTGCTTAGTGGCGTCAAGTCCGGGCGGGCGCGGGCGTTGTTGGAATTGCTGGCCAAGCAGGTGGCGGGGCCTAGGCTGGAGACC
Source organism: Pseudomonas sp. GL93 (assembly GCF_003408955.1). NCBI lineage: Bacteria > Pseudomonadati > Pseudomonadota > Gammaproteobacteria > Pseudomonadales > Pseudomonadaceae > Pseudomonas > Pseudomonas sp. GL93. Next base: position 1,959 of record NZ_NKRF01000098.1, on the reverse strand, counting down.
CATGCCGAGACCGCCAAGCCGGTGTTGCTGAGCAGTGCGGCGACGCCGGTCAAGGCGGTGCCGGCTGTGCCGTTGAAGGCGGGCGACACGCTGGTTTCGAACCCGGTGTCGATGGTGCGCGGCAAGACCCAGCGCACGACGTTGGTCCGTCAGGAACCTGTCGATGATGTGCCGGCTGTGGCTTCTAATCCAAAGGGAGATGCGGCGGCGTCAGCGGACAAGACCGTTACCAACGGCTGCCCGGTGTCGATGGTTACCGGCGAGGAGTTGCTGACCCTCACCGATGGCGCGCTGGATGGGATCTTGCCGTTTGAGTGGGCGCGGCTGTATCGCACCAGTGCTGTGGATGTGGATTGCGGGTTGGGGTTTGGCTGGAGTCATGCGCTGGCTCATCGGCTGGTGGTGTCCGGCGATTTGGTGGTGTGGACTGACCATGAGAACCGCTCGACTACCCTGCCCTTGCCCACCGATTCTCGGCCCGCGATCACCAATAGCCTGGCGGAAGCGGCGATCTATTTGGGCGCTGTGCCGGATGAGCTGGTGCTGGCCCAGGCGTCGCGTTTCTACCACTTTCGCGACGGTGTGCTGACAACCATCAGCGATGCGTATGACAACCGCCTGCGCCTTTGTCGGGATCGTTCTGGGCGGATTGAGCGGCTGGATAACGGTGCGGGTCGTTCGTTGCTGTTGCGTTATGAGTTGGGGCGCATCGTTGCGGTGGACTACCAGGTGCATCGCGCCAAAGGGCGTGAGCCCTACGTGTGGGAGACCGAACAGAACCTTGTTTCCTACGCCTATGACGAAGACGGACGACTGGTTTGCGCGACCAATGCTGTCGGGGAAAGCGAGCGTTATCGCTACGACGATCAGCACGTCATTCTTGAACGCCAACTGGCCGGTGGCGCGAGTTTCTTTTGGGAATGGGAACACGCTGGCAAAGCGGCGCGTTGCGTCCGGCATTGGGCAAGTTTTTCCCAGATGGACACGCGCTATGCCTGGGGCGATGACGGGCGTGTCACGGTGCATAACGCCGATGGAAGCCAGGAGGTGTATGTCCATGATCAGCGGGCGCGGCTGGTGCAGCGCATCGATCCAGACGGCGCCACCCACTTTAAGTCCTACGATGACCAGGGGCGGCTGACGGTAGAGCAAGACCCGATGGGCGCGGTAACGGCCTATCAGTACGACGACGCCGGACGCTTGGTGGCGTTGTTTCCCGGGGATGATGAGCCGACTTCCTACGAACATGACAACGGTTTTGTTCGGGTTATAAGGCGTGGGGAGGCGGTCTGGAAATACGAGCGTAATGAGCAAGGCGATGTTACGCGCAGGATCGATCCTGACGGCGAGGTTACCGATTACAGCTACAACAAACACGGGCAACTGACCGGGGTTTGGTACCCGGATCATAGTTGCCATCGGCTGGGGTGGAATGAGCGGGGGCAGTTGCTGGAAGAGCAATTGCCCAATGGTGGAATCAAGCGTTATCGCTATGACGATTTAGGCCGACAGATTGCCCGTGAGGATGCACACGGCGCACAGACAGTCTATGAATGGGACAGCGTCGGTAGGCTGATTCGCCTTGTATTGCCAGGCGGTGGATGTAGGGAATTCAGCTACAACCCCTACGGCAAAATCATCGCCGAACGCGACGAACTGGGCCACGTCACCCGCTACGAATACGAAGGTGGCCTGCACCTGATCAGCCGCCGCTTCAACGCCGACGGTACCCAAGTCAAGTACCGCTACGACAACACGCGTCTGCTGCTCACCGAGATCGAAAACGAAGCCGGCGAAACCTACCAACTCGACTACCACCCCAACGGCCTGATCCGCCAGGAAACCGGCTTCGACGGCCAGCGCACCGCCTACGCCTACGACCTCAACGGCAACCTGCTGGAGAAGACCGAATACGGCGACGATAACAGTCAGCTAATCACCCGCTACGAGCGCGACCAC
>NZ_NKRF01000034.1:0-21698 GCF_003408955.1 Pseudomonas sp. GL93 | reverse complement strand
GCTAAAGCTCGACAGCTCCCACAGGGGATCGGCGGTGTATGTGAAATATCGCTTTGCAGGACCATCGCGCCAAGCACAACTCTCGACAGCAACACCGCCAAAAAGTGGGAGCTGTCGAGCCCCAGCGAGGCTGCGATGACGGCGGTACAGGCACCCTCTTCATCGCCTGAGGCACCACTTTCGCAGCCTCGCTAAAGCTCGACAGCTCCCACAGGGGATCGGCGGTGTATGTGGAATACCGCTTTGCAGGACCATCGCGACAAGCACAACTCTCGACAGCAACACTGCCCAAATGTGGGAGCTGTCGAGCCCCGGCGAGGCTGCGAAGGCGGCGGCACAGCCAACCTCTTCCTCGCCTGAACCACCGCTTTCGCAGCCTCGCCGGGGCTCGACAGCTCCCACAGGAGGATGAGGGGACTGACTAACCCGGGCTGATCGACTTCCACGCGGCTTCAGCCAGCAGTTCGCGGTATTCAAATGGACTCTTTTTGACCTTCGCCGACAACCACGCACGCGAGTAACTTTCCGCCGCACCAATGATCAGCGAAGGGATCAGCTCGGCAGGCAAGTGACTGAAATGCTCCTTGCGCCCTTCCCCGCTCATCCATTCCTTCAACTGTTGGTTGCGCTGTTTGTTGCGTGCAAGCAGCTCGTCCTTGAACGGGCCGCTGGAGACGGCAAAGCGGCTTTGGAACACGAACCGTGCCCAATCCGGCTGTGCGGTCACCCATTCAACGTAGCTATACACCAGCCCGACGACGCCTGCGTGGGCGGTGTCCGCCGCTTGCAGATAGTGGTCACGCAGGCTGGCCTGGTCCTCCAGCGCCGCAAAGAACAGCGCAGCGACCAGCCCCTCTTTATTGCCGAAGTGGTGATAGATAGCGCCCACGCTGGTGTCGCAGCGCGCGCGAATGGTTTCGATAGAAGTCGCCTCGATGCCCACCTCGTTAAAACACGCCAGTGCTTCGCGCAGGATGATGCGCTTGAGGTCGCTGCGCCTGCCAGGGAAGGTGCGTTCGATGAGATCGATGGAGTGCATGGGGGAACGCCAAATCAAAACAGTTTATAGGCTGAGCAACCGCTAGAGAAAGCTCGGCTTGACAGGCATGGATTTTACAGAATATTGTTCCGTAACAGAATAATACTCTGTAATTCGACCTTGAGGATATTCGTATGAGCCAAGCACTGAGCATGTTCAATAGCGTAGGCCCCGCCGCATTCAGCAACCTGGCGTGCCAGATGGCGCCCTACTTCAGCACCATCACTCCCCAGATCACGGAACTGAAGCCCAACCATGCGGTGGTTACCGTGCCGTTTCGCAAGGAAATCACCAACCACCTGGCTTCGGTGCATGCCATTGCGTTGTGCAACGCCGCCGAACTCGCGGGCGGCATGATGACCGACGCGTCGATCCCCGCGGGCGCACGCTGGATTCCCAAGGGCATGACTGTGGAATACCTGGCCAAGGCGAAAACCGATATCCGCGCCGTGGCCGATGGCAGCGCGATCGATTGGCAGACCGCAGGGGACAAGATCGTGCCGGTCGAGGTCTTCGATGCGGGTGGCGTCAAGGTCTTCACCGCCCACATCACCATGAATGTGAAACTCGCTTAGGCACTCGGTCGTTCAGCCCCCCACCGCCGCGCAGGCAGGCCAGCTAACTCACCCGGTGAAATGCACAGCCTGCCGTTACCCTACCGACTCCAAGGCCCGCGGCTTCACCACATCAAGAATGACCGTAAACCGCTGCTGCTCACGAATCACCTCAATCTGCCAGCCCAGCTTTGCGCATAACTCGCGCATCAACTGCAGCCCAAGACCATAGCCAAAATCATCCGACTCCTGCTGCGGCCCCGTCTCCCTGATGTGATTGGCGATCATCAGCCGGGGGTATTTGAAGCTGATTTCTACGGTGCCTTCTTCCGCGTATTGCAGCGCATTGCGCAGGAAGTTGCCGATCACGATGCGGCAGGCGGTAGGAGGCAATCGGCAAGGTCCGTCCTGGATGTCGATGCTCAACTCGATATCCCGGTTACCGATCAGGTAGCGGTGTTTTTCAATCAGGTCGCCCACCAGTTCGCTCAGGTCAACGTCTTCTTCCGGCAGCGGCTCTGGACGTTCGCGGCTCATCCACAGCAATGTCTCGGCGATCAGCTGCATGTTCAGCACCGAGCGTTCTATGCGCTGCAATGAGGGTGGCAGCACACCGCCCGACTGCAGGGCCAACAATTCGATAGTGGCCTTGAGCACCGCCAGCGGCGTGCGCAGTTCATGGCTGGTGTAGCGCAACAGGCGGCCTTCGCGCTGGCTGGCGGCCTGCACCTGCTCAACACTTTTGGCCAGGGCGTCAGCCAGCAGATTGAACTCCTTGAAGTTGAACCCCGGCCGCTCGCTGGCCAGGGCGTCAGGATTGTTCAAGGTACTGGACCATTGGATCAGGCGTCCCAGCGGACGCACCAACCACCACACCAACAGCGCGATGATGATCAGCGCCGGCACGAATACTGCCAGGCTGATGAGCTGGACGCTTTCCAGTACCTGGTCAAAGTAGGCGTCGGACAATGGCGTCTCGACCTCCCCCCCTACTTCCTTATCGTGGTCGATGTCATACATGTAGAGGGTTTTGCCGTCGCCCAGAGGCTGTTCGAGGATTATATGGAACGGCGCGTCGTCATCATCGGAGTAGAGATCGCCGAAGATATTCACCGCGCCGAAAGACAGGTTGGGCGGTGCATTCAGCAACTCGCGCACATCCTGCGGCAACGCCTCCTTGCCGATGACGCTGGTATAGAAGTAATTGTGCGGCGTCGGCGTGGCCGGATTTTGCTTGTAGTGCCTGACAAAATATTGGGCCTCCTCCTCCATCATCGCGCTGGCGGTATAGAACAGTCCGCGCACGGTGAATTCAGGCAGCAGCTTGCTGTAGATCACCAGCACCACGGCAATCAGTAACAGGAAGCTGCCGCTGATCACCCACTTCAAGCTCAGGCCATTACGCATGGGGTTTTACCTGAATGCCGACACCCGCCAGGGTGTGGATCAATGGCCGGCCAAACGGTTTGTCTACCGCCTTGCGCAACCGATGCATGTGCACTTTGAGCGTATTGCTGTCGGGCGGCTCATCGCCCCAGATTTTGCTTTCCAAACGCTCCCTGGGAACAGGCTCGGGACTGGCACGCATCAAGTGCTCCAGCAAGGCCCAGCAGATGGGTGACAGGTGCAGCTCCTGCCCTGCCCGGCTGACTTTGCGGGTGCTCAGCTCCATGACCAGGTCATCCACTTGCAGGCGGCTGGTTTGGCCGCTGCGCCGCAGGCTCAAGGCGCGAATCCGCGCCACCAGCTCGGCAAGCTCGAACGGCTTGACCAGATAATCGTCGGCTCCCGCAGCAAAACTGGCGAGCTTGTCCGGCAACGCATCCAGCGAGGTCAGCATCAGGATGGGGGTCTGGATGCCTTGCTGCCGCAACCGTGCGCACACCTGCTGGCCGTCCAGGCGCGGCAGCATGATGTCCAGCAGAATGACGTCGTAATGCTGGTTGAGTGCCAGGTTCAGCCCGGCCTGGCCATGGCTGGCGTGATCGCAGACGATGCCGCTGATCTCCAGGTACTCGATGACGGTGGTGGCCAGGTCCAGGTTGTCCTCGACCAGCAGCAGATGAATATGCACGGAAAAACCCCTCGGGCAGGCAGTACGCAGCGGTGTGAAGGATAGCGGAAGTCGGGCGGTTTCCCGTGATGTTTACCTGACGTTAACCCCGTGCGGCTTAGGCTAAGGCTCTTCTTATCCAGAGCTCGTCACCGTCATGAACCTGTATTCGATGATCAAAGGGGTGCTGTTAGCCGTGATTTTCCTCGCGCTGATGGTGGGCATCCTTCCACAGCAAACTCAGTTGGTACGCATGGGAGGCAATGGCTGGTTTCTGGTTGGCCAGAATGTTGAGCAGACAGGGTCGTGTGATGTCGCCCGTGCGTCGTGATGAGATAGGCGCCAGTTATGCCAGCCAGTTGGTCGCCTGCGTGGTGCTGGTTATTGGTGTGGCCGTTTCGATGGGTATCTATATCGCGCGCTTGAATGCGCAACTGGATGAGCAACGCGACCTGTCCTCGGTGTATCTGCCCGACTGCCCTGACGGGCGCGGTGGTTTTATGGTCTATCCCGATGACAGGCGCAGTGGTGATCAGTGCTACAACGCCGGTGAGGATGAGTTGATGGATGTCGATGAGCTGCAGCGGCTATCAGGCTCGAACCTTGCGCAATGGTTCGACTACGTCCTGCCTGCGGTTCAAACTCCGAGCAGGCTTTAGATACCTCGCACACTGCACGTAATGCCGTTCAGTTACCTCTGTAGGAGCGAGCTTGCTCGCGCCTACAAAGTCTTGACTGAACGGCACGGGCCTATTGCTTGCGCAGCGCAGTAGCCAGCCGCCGCATGGCTGTTTCGATTTCATGGGCGGTCAAGGATGAATACCCCAATAGCCAACCTTGTTTCTTCTCCTCGCCGGCATACAGCCGACTGAGGCCGGGCAACTGCACGCCTGCGCTGGCAGCTTGGCGGATGGTGTTTTCCTCCGACCAGCCATCGGCCAAAAGGCAGGGTATCTGCAGCCCGCCATGGGGGCACAAGGCTGTGGCAATTCCCTTCATGTGTTTGCCGATGGCGGTAAGCATGACGGCACGGCGTGCGGCGTACAGTTTGCGCATGGCCCGGACATGGCCGTGATAGTGACCGTCCTCCATGAAGCGCGCCAGTGTCAGTTGAAGGATCTGTGGCGTGTGGCCGTCCATGATGCTTCGCGCGTAGGTGAAGGCGTTGACCAGCTCGGCAGGCAGCACCATGTAGCCCATCCGCAATCCAGGGTAGAGCGTTTTGCTGAAGGTACCGAGGTAGATCGTGCGCTGGTACGGGTCCAGGCCCTGGACGCAGGCAATCGGCGGTCCGTCGTAGTGGAACTCGCTGTCATAGTCGTCTTCGATGATCCACTTGCCCTGCTCGGCTGCCCAGTTGATCAGCTCCAACCGGCGCTCCAGCGCTAACGTGGCGCCGGTGGGGTATTGATGCGAAGGCGTGACATAGACGCAATTGGCACCGCTGCGGTCTGCCCGCAGCAGGTCGGTGCGTATGCCCGCGGCATCGACGTCAATGGGCACCACCTGGGTCTCGGCCGCTTCAAAAGCCTTCTTGGCACCGTAGTAACCGGGGTTTTCCAGGAGGATGGGCTTGCCGGCGTCCACTAATAGTTGGGCACACAGGTACAGGGCCTGGCGAGTGCTGCTCAATACCAGAACCTGGCTAGGCGAGCATTTGGCGCCGCGTTCGAGGTTCAAGTAGGTGGCGATCGCCTTGCGCAAAGGCTCGGCGCCTTGCGGGTCGCCATGCAGCAGGACGTTACCCCGGTAGTCCTTCATGGCCTGGCGTTGCAGGCGTTCCCATATATCGACAGGAAAGGTACGGGTTTCCGGCAGCCCTGTGGCAAAGGCCTTGACCGCCTGTTGATCAGTCACGCCACCGGTGTCGAACATCATCCGGCCGCGCCGGCTCAAGCCCGATCCTGGCGCTGCATCGCTGCGCTGGGTGTCTTGCCTTTTCATGCGCCGGCGCGCAGCCCCGCGCAACTCTGTGCCCACAGCCTCCGATACATAGCTGCCCGAGCCTTCGCGCCGCACAATGAAGCCATCCCGGTGCAAATGCACGTAGGCGTTCTCGACCGTGTCGCGGGCAACGCCGAGCGTCTTGGCCAGCACCCTGGTCGCCGGCAGCTTCAGGCCTGCATCGAGGGCGCCCTCCAGAATCAATGCACGCAGGGCGCGCTGGATGCGCTGATGCAGATCCAGCCGCTGAAACTCGGCATCGTTGAGCCGGATTTTCAGTGTTTCGAGCTCGAAGGTTTGCGCCATGCGGTCTGCTCTACATGAATAAATTGGCTGGAAGTAGCAGGCCAGTTTATCCGTAGACTCTGCGCATCGCCATTTGCAAGGAGCACCGTAACGCCATGCCTTCGTCAACATCCCACTCATCAGTTCGCCTCAGCGACTTCATCCCCCCGATTATGGCCGGCCTGATCTCGGTCATCGTCAACTATGGCGGCACCTTCATTCTGGTGTTCCAGGCCGCGAAGGTCGCCGGGCTGAGCCCTGCGTTGACGGCTTCCTGGGTGTGGTCGGTATCGATCGGCGTGGGGGTTACCGGGCTGTTTCTCAGTTGGGTTTCCCGCACCCCCATCATCACCGCCTGGTCGACACCGGCGGCAGCCTTTCTGGTGGTGGCCCTGTCCACTATCCCTTATGCCGAGGCGGTGGGCGCCTACATGATCTCGGCCGTAGCCTTCGTGCTGCTGGGCTTATCCGGCTATTTCGAAAAAGTCATCCGGCTGATCCCGCCAGGCGTGGCCGCCGGGTTGCTCGCCGGTATTCTGTTGCAGTTCGGCATCGGTGCTTTCGGCGGCATGAGCCTTGACCCGATGCTGGTCGGCTTGCTGATTGTTGCCTACCTCGTGCTCAAACGCCTGACCGCACGCTACGCGGTTGTGGGTATTCTGGCGTTGGGACTGGCCTTCTTGCTGGCTCAGGGACGGGTCGACTTGTCGGGCCTGGAACTGCAACTGGCGGCGCCCATATTCACCCGGCCTGAGTTTTCGCTCAACGCCTTGCTCAGCGTCGCGCTGCCGCTGTTTCTGATCACCCTGACCGGCCAGTACATGCCCGGCATGCTGGTGCTGCGCAACGATGGGTTCAACACCAGTGCCAACCCGATCGTGACCATCACCGGGTTGGGCTCCTTGCTTATGGCGCCCTTTGGTTCGCACGCGTTCAATATCGCGGCGATCACCGCCGCCATCTGCACCGGCAAGCAAGCCCACGAAGAGCCCTCCAAGCGCTGGATCGCCGGGATTGCCGCAGGCGTCTTTTACATCCTCGTCGGGGTCTTCGGCGTGACCCTCGCCGCGCTGTTCATGGCCTTTCCGGCCACCTTCATCACCACCCTGGCCGGGCTCGCCCTGCTCGGCACTATCGGCGGCAGCCTGGCCGGCGCCATGGCCGATGCCAGCTCCCGTGAGGCTTCGCTGATTACCTTTTTGGCAGCGGCCGCCAACATCACGTTGTTCGGGATTGGCGGGGCGTTTTGGGGGCTGCTGATTGGGTTGGCGGCGTACGTCGTGCTTAATGGGCGGTTGCCGCGTCGGGAGCCTGCTGCCCGTGAGAACGCTGCTAGCTGATGCACGTCCAGGTTTTTGATTTCTTCCGGCCCGCTTTGGGCTGACGGGCCAAATCCAAGGCAAAAAAAAGCCTGTATCTCTACAGGCTTTTCTCTATCTGGCTCCACGACCTGGACTCGAACCAGGGACCCAATGATTAACAGTCATTTGCTCTACCAACTGAGCTATCGCGGAATGCGCCGTATGTTACTGATTAAAAAGAAGAAGTCAAGCGTCCTCAGAAATTTTCCGCAAATCACCCCCCTGCTCGCTTGAATACGACGATTCCCTGGCCAGATCCAACCAGGCCCGCGCTGCCGGTGGCAGGTGGGCGCTAGCGCGCCAGGCCAGGGCAATGTGCCAGTCGGTGTGGGGTTCGTCCAGGGGGATCAGGGCGATGCCGGGGTGTTGGTGCTTGTGCGCCAGCATCCGCGGCAGGAAGGCGACGCCCAGGCCGGCGGTGACCAGATCGACGATAAAGTCGATCTGCCCGCTGCGAGCAGTGACTTTGGGGGTTACGCCTTTGCGTTCGCAGGCACTGAGGATCTTGGCATTGAGGGCAAAGCCGGCCTCGAACAGGATGAAGGGGGAGTCGGCCAGGTCAGTGAAGTCGATGCGCTCGCGCTGGGCCAGTGGGTGGCCCATGGGTAACACGGCGATCAACGGCTCGTTGCGCACCGGTTGGTAGTCAAAGCCTTCATCAACCGGCAGCAGCAAGGCGGCGAGGTCAACCTCCCCCGCTTCCAGGCATTCGCGCAGCCTTTTGCTGCCGTACTCGGTCAGTTCGATGTCGATGCCCGGGTAACGGCTGCGGTAAGTGGCGAACATCGCCGCAAACAACACGCCGCACCCTACCGGCGGCAGGCCGATACGCAGCACGCCGCGCTTGAGGCCGCGCAGGTCGTTGATTTCAGCCATCAGGTCGGTACGTTCGGCGAGCATTACCAGGGCGCGGCGGTAGGCAATTTCGCCGGCTGCGGTGAGTTCATTCCTGTGGCCGAGACGATTAAGCAGGGGCATGCCCAATTCGTCCTCAAGGGTCTTGACCGCCTTGCTGACGGTGGACTGGGTCAGGGCAACCACTTCGGCCGCCTGAGAGAACCCGCCCTGGCGCACCACTTCGACAAACGCACGCAAGGTTCGCAGGTTCATCAGTATTCCTTTGGCGACTGGATGGCAGTGATAAAAGTTGTTTTTATCATGTCACAACTTTGCTTATGGTGTAGCACTTTGCCTTGTGGAGACACCGTCGATGATCATCTCGTCCGCTTCCGACTACCGCGCTGCGGCCAAGCGCAAGTTGCCGCGCTTTCTGTTCGATTACATCGACGGCGGCGCCTACACGGAGCACACGCTGCGGGCCAACAGTTCGGACCTGGCCGAGATCAGCCTGCGCCAACGCATCCTGCGCAATGTCGACAACCTGAGCCTGAGCACCCACTTGTTCGGCACGGAACTGGCGATGCCGGTCATCCTTAGCCCGGTCGGCCTGACCGGTATGTATGCGCGACGCGGTGAAGTGCAAGCGGCCAAGGCGGCGGCCAACAAACACATCCCCTTTTGCCTGTCGACGGTGTCGGTGTGTTCGATTGAGGAAGTGGCCTCGCAAAGCCCGCAGTCGATCTGGTTCCAGCTGTATGTGCTCAAGGATCGCGGCTTCATGCGCAACGCCCTGGAGCGGGCGCAGGCCGCCGGGGTGACCACCTTGGTGTTCACCGTTGACATGCCGACACCGGGCGCACGCTACCGTGACGCTCACTCGGGCATGTCCGGCCCCTACGCGGCGCAGCGGCGCATGTTGCAGGCGGTGACCAAGCCGCAGTGGGCCTTCGATGTGGGCTTGATGGGTCGCCCTCACGACCTGGGCAATATCTCCAAATACCTGGGCAAACCTACCCACTTGGAGGACTACATTGGTTGGCTGGCCAACAACTTCGACCCGTCGATCAGTTGGAAAGACCTGGAGTGGATCCGCGAGTTCTGGAAAGGCCCGATGATCATCAAGGGCATCCTCGACCCGCAGGATGCCAAGGACGCGGTGAGTTTCGGTGCCGACGGCATCGTGGTCTCGAACCATGGCGGCCGCCAGCTCGACGGGGTGCTCTCCACGGCCAAGGCGTTGCCGCCGATTGCCGAAGCGGTGGGCGATGACCTGACCGTGCTGGTGGACTCCGGCATTCGCTCGGGGCTCGACGTGGTGCGTATGCTCGCCCTGGGCGCCAAGGCGTGCCTGCTGGGGCGTGCCACCGCCTATGCGCTGGCCGCCGAGGGCCAGCATGGGGTGGAGAACCTGCTGGACATCTTCGCCAAGGAAATGCGCGTGGCCATGACCCTGACCGGGGTCACCTCCATCGCGCAGATCGACCGTACCACCCTAGTCTAATGCTGATAGGTGCGGTGTACTTTGTTTGCGAATAACCGATGCGTGGTTTATTTGCGACAAACAACTCGCCCCACTGAAACAGTAACGTCAACCGGGCCGGCGGCAACGCTGGCCTAAATCAGCCAAATAACTGGCGCCATGCGTTAACGGATTTTTCTTACATCTAAAACAGTTAATTGATTCATAAGCAGTTTTGCTAACTAAACCTACTTGGCATGAATCTCGCTCTAGTACTGTTCAAGCAGGTTCGGCGATGACAAGACGTGCGGCAGTGCCCCGGGGTTATAACCCACGGAAAAGCGGTTTAAACTGTTTCCAATGTTTTACGGAACTGACGGATCAGTAAGACGCTTGGCACTTGCCACTCTCATCCCGCCTGTAAGACAGCCCAGTGCTTAGAGGCCACCCGCTTATGAAAACCCCCACCCAGACCAACGCAATTGACTTTGACAGTGCCAAATTGCAACGCCTGGGATTTGGCCAGCCATCCTTACGCCCACGCCGCCCCGCCACCCTCGCCGAACTTCGCCAGCAACTGAACCAGCAGTTGCAGACCAGCCTGGAGCCGGAGCGCATCCTGGGTCTGTTCTTTCGTGAGGTTCAGCGCCTGGTGCCGCTGGACGCGCTGCAATACCGCCACGCCGCCAGCGACCTGCGCCTGGAGTTTGGCCACCGAGGTCATCACTCCGTCAGCTACACCCTGAGCCATGAAGGCGAGCACCTGGGGGAACTGGTCTTTCGTCGCAACCAGCGGTTACTTGAAGAGGAACTGAGCCAGCTTGAACTGCTGCTGGTGACCTTGCTTTATCCGATGCGCAACGCCCTGCTCTACCGCGCCGCCACCCGCAGCGCCCTGCGTGACCCGTTGACCGAAACCGGCAACCGTGTGGCCATGGACCAGACGCTGCAGCGAGAAATCGACATGGCACGCCGGCACCTGCATCCGCTGTCGTTGTTAATGCTGGACATCGACCACTTCAAGAAAATCAACGACACCCATGGGCATGCCGCAGGCGACAGCGTGCTGCGCGCCGTGGCCGGGGCGATCAAACGCCAGCTGCGCAACGTAGACATGGTGTTCCGGTTTGGCGGGGAAGAGTTTTTGATCCTGCTGTCCAACACCGGTCGCGATGCCGCGAGGATGGTGGGAGAGCGCCTGCGCCAGGCGGCACAAGCCCAGGATTACTGGGTGGAGGGCACGCGAATCGAACTGACCGTGAGCCTCGGTTGCTCGACGCTGCTGGCGGCCGAGTCGGCTGAAAGCCTGCTGCGCCGGGCCGACAATGCGTTGTATGTGGCTAAGCGCGAAGGTCGTAACCGCTTGGCGATGGCGGGGTAAGGTCAGTTGTGGCGAGGGAGCTTGCTCCCTCGCCACAAGTACCATCAGAACAGTTACATCACGCCTCGCTGGCGATGCGCACAGGGCGCTCGCGAACGGCTGGTGCCTTGTCTTTCTCCGTATTCTCTAGACGCATGCAGCTTTCCAGGAACAAGTGCATGTAGTCGTAGCTCTTGCATACCGCCTGGCGCAACTCTTCCTGCAGGGCCTTGCTCGGGTTGGTCCCGGCCAAAGTGCAGATGATTTCCAGGGCTTCCCAAGGGTGGGCGTCGTCGTACTGGGCGTGCATCTTCAGCCACTTCATCGCCCGCTTGCGATCTTCCTCCGGGAAGGCGGCGGCATACACACCGGTAGAGCAGACCACGGCGGACCACTCCCCCGTCGCTCCCTCGATCGCGTAGTTGGTGGCGGCAATCGCGACGATCAACGCATCCGCCGAGCTGGTATGCCAGCACCAATGGCTCAGTGCGTGCAACTCGGGCGGCACCTCCTGCGCTTGCAGTTCTTCAAGGCTGACGCCGTGAGCCCGCGCCCAATTGACCCAATAGTCGGCATGGTTGAGCTCCACGCGAATGTTGCGCATCAGCCAACGGCGCGCCATATCCTCCCCAGGATGGCGGGCAAACTTGGTCTTGGTCAGGTTCTGCGCCATGTACAAGGCAAACTGTTCCACCACCGGCCAACCACCAATCAGGTAGTGGCGCATGGTCTTGGCGCTGAGGGCGTTGTCGCGCATGCGCTGGTACAGTTCGTGCTCGACAACCCGACGCTTGCTCTCGCTACAGTCCCGGATCAATTGCTGCGCCCAGGCGGGGTAACTCGAGGCTTCCATAAGCGGGCCGGTTCTGTTGAATGTGTCGATCACTGTGGGGCTCCTTTTCAAGTGTGATTGTACAGACCAGCAAATGTTTCAGCGGAAAGTGCCGGGCGCCTTGAATAACAGTGGCTGCGGCCGCTCAGGTCGGCACTGCAAGCTATCAAAGGTAAACAATTGCGGGCGTTCAATCAGGTAGCCCTGAGCGTAATCCACACCTATCTCAAGTAAAGCCTGTTCGATCTGGGGTGTTTCAACAAACTCGGCAATTGTGCGCTTACCCATGACGTGGCCGATGTGGTTGATCACTTCGACCATGGCGCGGTTAATCGGGTCGTCCAGCATATCCTTTACGAAACTTCCATCGATCTTCAGGAAGTCTACAGGTAAATGTTTCAAATATGCGAATGAGGACATTCCGGCGCAAAAGTCATCGAGTGAAAAATGGCACCCTAACGCTTTGAGTTCATTAATAAATCGAATCGCGCTGCCCAAATTGGCTATAGCGCTGGTTTCAGTTATTTCAAAACAAATCATTTCCGGTGGAATGTTGTAAGTATCGAATTTCTGACGTAAAAATCCTAAAAAGTCATCGTCGCCAATGGTTATGCCTGACAGATTAATCGCACACATGGCCATGGGTCGGCCCGGACGTTCAAGCATGCAACGGGCGATAATCTTGAATACGTTTTCCACTACCCAACGATCCAGGGACGTCATCAACCCGTAACGTTCGGCCGCCGGAATAAAACTGTTGGGCAAAATGATCCGCCCCGCTTCGTCATGCAGGCGCAAGAGAATTTCGATGTGCCCATTGCCGGCGTCGGTAGAGCCCAAAGGCGCAATTTCCTGGGCGTAGAGGCAAAAGCGGTCTTCCTCAAGAGCGATATGCAGCCGCTGTACCCAGGCCATCTCGCCAAACCGCAGAGACAACTCCGAGTCGTCGACATGGTAGACCTGCACCCGATTCCGCCCTTTTTCCTTGGCCATGTAGCACGCCATGTCGGCGGCGCGCAGGGAGGTTTCCAGGGTGGTCGGGGTTTGCGAGATATGCACCAGGCCAATGCTGACAGTGGTCATGAAGGGCCGCCCCTTCCACACGAAGTGCAAGCTCTGCACGGTATGGCGCAGGCTCTCGGCGATTTTTTCCGCCACCGGCGCCGGGCAGTTTTCCAGCAGGATGCCAAACTCGTCGCCGCCCAACCGAGCCAGGGTGTCGCCTTCACGCAGGTCCGACTGCAGCAGCGCGCAGATGTGACGCAGCAATTCATCGCCCGCCGCGTGGCCACAGGTGTCATTGACCAGCTTGAACTGGTCGAGATCGAGGAACATCAAGGCATGTCGCCCACTCTGCTGGCGCGCGACCTGTTGCAGCACTTGTTCAAGGCGGAACTCGAACTCGCGACGGTTAGCCAGGCCGGTCAACGCGTCGTGGGTGGCCTGCCAGGAAAGGTTGGCGATGTACTGGCGTTCCTGGGTCATGTCGTGCAACACCAGCACCGCACCGCTGATCTTGCCGGCGCTGCGGATCGGCGCGCCCACCAGGGTCACCGAGACGGTACTGCCGTCCAGGCGCTGGATCAGCTTGGAATGCTCGCTGCCGCCGCTGAACTGGCCTTTGACGATGTGTTCAATCAGGGTGAAGCCGTCGGGCTCGGCGTTTTCATCCAAAAGCTTGAACAGCGCCGCCAGCGGCAGGCCCTGGGCTTGCTCCGAGCGCCAGTGGGTCAAAGCTTCGGCTGCAGGGTTCATATAGGCAATGGCCCCGTCGACGTCGGTGGTAATCACCCCGTCGCCAATCGACTCCAATGTGATCTGCGCCCGCTCCTTCTCCGCTTGCAGCGCATCGGCAAAGGCATGACGCTGGGCCAGCAGCTTGTGGGTGCGCAGCAGCGCCAACACGATCAGGCCTAGGGCGGTCGCCAGGTTGGTGATCAACAACAGGCGCAGGATCATCCGCGAACCTTCGCCCAGGGCATCGCTGAACGCCTTGGCGGCGGGCGTCACCCCCTCATTGATGGCAGTGATGCGCGCCTTCCAACTATGCACATCGTCACTGCTGACGTGGCCGGAGGTAATGGCGCCGTGCATCTCCTGAGCCAGCTCATCCAGCTGCACCAGGTAGCCGTCGCCCACCGTCCACAGCTCAATGGCTTTTTCCAGGTAGCTGAAATGACGGAAGTTGAGGTACAGCCAGATCAGGCTGGAAACGTCGTCCGGATGATTGCCGCCCTTGAGAATGCCCAGGCGTGCGGCGTCCGTATCGGGGGTGGGACGGTCCAGGGCAATGCGCAACTCATGCCCACCCTGGGGCACGGCAATGGCCTGCTGGTATTTGAGGTAGGTGGCGTCGTTGCGGTTATCGGCGTAGAGGGTCAGGTAGTAAATGGCGTCTTTCTGGCCCTTGGACCACAGGCTTTCGCCCGCCACATAGCCCCGCACTGCCGAAAGCACGTAGAGACTGACGCAGCCTAACAATGCCTGGAACAACACGACGGCGATAAAGGGCCAGACAATACCCAGCAGGCGTGGCGTTCCGAGAGTCCGCTTTTGCTTCATGAAGTCCCTTACACATGCACAGCTTGATACGCACGCGAAAATCCGCTCCCGATAGCACAGCCTAAGCTAAATCAACGCACTTGTTGCAAGTGTCCGTACAGTTTGGCGTACAACCCACCATCGGCAATCAACTGCTGGTGGTCGCCATCCTCGGCAATGTGCCCGCCATCGAACACCAACACTCGGTCAGCCTGCTTCACCGCAGACAGCCGGTGGGCGATGATCAGTGTAGTACGCCCGCTGAGAAACCGCGCCAGTGCCTGGTGCAGGTTGTACTCGGTCGCCGCATCCAATGCGGAGGTGGCCTCGTCCAGAATCACCACTTTAGGCTCGGCAAGCACCATGCGGGCAATGGCCAGGCGTTGCCGCTGACCACCGGAAAAGCGCACGCCCGAACGCCCAACCACGCTGTCCAGGCCCAAAGGCAGTGCTTTGACGGTAGCATCCAGCTGGGCGATTTCCAGCGCCTGCCAGCAGGCTTGATCGGTGCGGGTACGGCCCATGGTCAGGTTGGCGCGCACAGTGTCGTTGAACAGCGCCGGGTGTTGCAGCACCACCGCGACGTTCTCGCGGATGGTCTCCAGGCCGATCTCCTGCTGGGTGGCAGCGCCAAAACGTATACTGCCGGCCTGCGGCGTATAGAGCCCCAGCAACAGTTGCACCAGGGTGCTTTTACCGCCGCCGCTGGCGCCGACAATCGCCACCTTCTCACCCGGTGCGATGGCCAGGTTCAACTGGTTGAGCACCAGGTCTTCGCCGTAGCCAAAGTCGAGACCACGCACTTCGATGCCTACGGTCTCGCGCCCGCTGAACGGGTCTGCGCCGCCGGGGTATTGCGGCTCATCGGCACGCGCCAGCAGCTCGTTGATGCGCGACAGCGCGCCGCCCGCCGCGTAATAGGCGTATTGCAGGTTCAGCAGTTGTTCCACCGGGCCGATCATGAACCACAGGTAACTGAACACCGCGAGCATCTGGCCGATGGACAGGTCGGAAAACAGCACGGTGAGCATGGCCGCAGCGCGGAAGATGTCGATACCGAACTGGAACAGCAAGCCACTGGCGCGGCTCGAAGCGTCGGTTTTCCACTGGGAATGAATGGCGTAGTCACGCACTTCCTGAGCACGCAAGCCCAAGCGCCCGAGGAAAAAGCCCTGGCGGTTGCCGGCGCGCACTTCCTGGATGGCATCCAGGGTTTCGGTCAGCGCCTGGGTAAAGCGTGAGGTGCTGTCGTTTTCCAGCTTCTTGAGGTGCTTGACGCGCTTGCCCAACTGCACCGTGGCGTAGATCACCAAAGGGTTGAACAACAGGATCAACAACGCCAGTTGCCAATGCATCCACACCAGGATCGCCGAGGTGCCGACCAGGGTCAGCATCGCCACCAGGAAGCGGCTGAGGGTTTCGCCGACGAATTTGTCCAGGGTGTCCAGGTCGGTCACCAGGTGGGTGGTGACCGTACCGCTGCCCAGGCTTTCGTACTCACCCAGGGAGATACGCTTGAGACGCTCGATCAGGCGCACGCGGATGCGGTACACGATGTCCTTGGCCAAGCGCGCAAACAGCCGCGCCTGCACCACGTTGAACACCAGCGCGCCGCAGCGCAGGGCCAGCGTTACCAATAGCATCAGGCCGATGTAGCCGGCGGCTTTCTGCCAACCCAGGGGCAACGCGTGGTTCATCACCTTGAGCGCGGCATCGCCGTGGCCCAGCAGCACTTCGTCCACCAGCAATGGCAACAGCAGCGGGATCGGCACACTGCACAGCGTCGCCAGCACGGCCACGCCATTGGCGATCCACAGGGCTTTCTTGTGACGCAGCGCCAGACGGCGAATCTCTGCCCAGGTCAGGCGGTCAGTGCGTTGAGGTTGCTCATACACAGGCAGCTCGCTCCAGCCATCGACCCAATAACGGCGACAGCTCGGACAGCGGCTGGTAACCATTGGTCAGCAAGGCCAACTGGCCATTGCGCTCTGCGAGCAACGTCGGGAAACCGGCGATCCCCAGATCCTGCACCCAGGTGAAATCAGCCGCCGTGGCCGCGTGCTGATCGGCACGGTCGAACTCGCCGGCAAACTCGATACGTGGAATGCCGGCCTGTTCGGCCAGCTCCACCAGCACAGGGGCGAGGGTCACATCCCGTCCCTCGACATAGAACGCACGCTGGATCAGCCCCAGCAGCTTCCAGGCGCAGTCCGGCGCCAGGCTGCGTGCGGTGACGATAGCGCGGCACGCCGGCTCCGTGTCGTAGACAAAACCGTCGGGCAGCGCGCCTTCACGCTTGAACGGCTGGCCGGTGGCATCGGTGACGGCCTGCCAGTGCTCAAGGATGTAACGCCGGGTAGTCGGCTCCAGCGCCGCGCCGCTACCGGTGCGCAAGCCGCCCACCACCAGATGCACGTCCACGCCGGCCGCCTGGGCCTGCTCAACCAGCGCTTGTGCCACCGGGGCAAAGCCCCAGCACCAGGAACACATCGGGTCCATTACATAGAGCAGGCGCGCAGACATGGCTCAGGCCTCGGAAGGGGTTTGCTTGTAGTTGTAACCAATCGGGTGCGGCATGTTGCGGGCCTTGGCCAGTTCGATCTGTTTCTGGCGGTCGATCGCACTGCGACGGGTCTTCTCCGGCAGCTTATCCCAACAATGGGGGCAACTGATGCCGGCCACATAATGCTCGGAGGCGCGGTCTTCTACGCTCACCGGTGTGCGGCAGGCATGACATTGATCGTAGTCGCCTTCGCTCAAGTCGTGGCGCACGGTCACGCGATTGTCGAACACAAAGCAGTCGCCCTGCCATTTGGTTTCTTCCTGGGGCACCTCTTCGAGGTACTTCAGGATACCGCCCTTGAGGTGGTAGACCTCATTGAAGCCTTCGCTGAGCATGTAGCTCGACGCTTTCTCACAGCGAATGCCGCCGGTGCAGAACATGGCGACCTTCTTGTGCTTGGCCGGGTCGAAGTTGGCTTTGATGTAGTCGGGAAATTCGCGAAAACTGGTGGTTTTCGGGTCGATTGCGCCTTCGAACGTGCCAATTGACACTTCGTAGTCGTTACGGGTGTCGATCAACAACACTTCCGGGTCGCTGATCAACGCGTTCCAATCCTGCGGATCGACGTAGGTACCGACCTTTTTGTTCGGGTCGACGCCTTCAACGCCCAGGGTCACGATCTCTTTCTTGAGCTTGACCTTGGTGCGATAGAACGGCTGGTCGTCGCAGTAGGATTCCTTGTGGTCGATGTCGACCATGCGTGGGTCTTTTTTCAGCCAGGCCATCAGGCCGTCAATGCCTTCGCGGCTGCCGGAAACGGTGCCGTTGATGCCTTCTTCGGCGATCAGCAAGGTGCCTTTGATACCGTTATCGACCATCGCCTGCAACAGGGGCTCGCGCAGGGCAACGTAATCTTCGAGGGTGACGAACTTATACAGTGCCGCCACGACAATCGGTTGAGTCATGGGTGTTCTCTCCAGGTGGCTACCCTCGTAAGGGGTGAACCGGATGCAAAAAAAACGCGCCGGCTAAGCGGCGCGTTGCGGATTCTATCAGGGTTACCCCATCAATGTCCGCCGGCGCAGGTCGGCGAGGCCGGGGCTGCGTCGATTGTCGCCCATTCTTCGGGCGTATAGGTATGCAGCGCCAGCGCATGAAATTCGCTCATCAGGTCACCCAGGGTGGCGTAGACCTTCTGGTGGCGCTTGACGCGGTTAAGCCCCTCGAACTGCTGGCTGACCAGCACGGCCTTGAAGTGGGTCTGCAACCCACGGCTGTGCATGTGGCTTTCATCCAGCACGCTCAAATGTTCCGGGGCCAGGGCGGCAAGGGCCGTTTCGATACGCTGTTGCATGGTCATTCCTGCTTACTTCTTTTTGGCCGGTGCGGCGGCTTTTGGCGCCAGCTCGTTGGTCATGTCTTCCAACAGCTTGTTCACCACCGGTACGGCGCTTTCCAGCTTGGCCTGGGTCATCTGGGCCGATTGCTGGGTCAGCTGGGGCATTTTTTCCAGGACCTTCTTGCCAAGTGGCGACTGGTAGAACGCTACCAGGTCCTTGAGCTCCGATTCGCTGAAGTTGGTGGTGTAGAGCTTGACCATGTCTGGCTTGAGCTTCGGCCAGCCGATGGCCTGGTCCAGAGCGGCGTTGGCCTTGGCCTGGTAGCTGTCCAGTACGGACTGCTTGGCGGCAGGCGCCTTGGTCTGTTCGAAACGCTGGGCGAACATTTGCTGCACTTGCATGTACACCGGGGTCCCCAGCTTGTCAGCATGGGCCAGGGTAAGGAAGGCTTCGGCACTGGCGTTGTGGCTGGCGGTATCGGCAAGAACCTGGCCGCTGGCGCAAACCAGAGCAACCGCGGTACAGATGGCACGAAGACGAGTCATCGAGTTTCCTTTTCTAGCAGGCGAGGTAAGACCCCAAGGGCGACCATTCTGCGCCTAAAAAACCTCGCGGCTCAACCCCACCCCTTGGTAAGCCCCGGTTTCACGGGGCGCGAGGGCACA
Source organism: Pseudomonas sp. GL93 (assembly GCF_003408955.1). Classification (NCBI taxonomy): domain Bacteria; kingdom Pseudomonadati; phylum Pseudomonadota; class Gammaproteobacteria; order Pseudomonadales; family Pseudomonadaceae; genus Pseudomonas; species Pseudomonas sp. GL93. The sequence continues at coordinate 2,922 of NZ_NKRF01000034.1, read as the reverse complement.
GATGCGCATTTAGGGAACCCACGCTGGCCGCCAGGGCCTAAACTGACCAATCACGACTGGATAAGGAGGGTGACCGATGAGCCGTATCGAAACCGACAGCCTGGGGGAAGTACAGGTCCCTGATGACGCCTATTGGGGCGCGCAAACCCAACGTTCGCTGGTCAATTTCGCGATTGGCGAGCAGCGCATGCCGCTGGCGGTATTGCATGCCCTGGCCTTGATCAAGAAGGCTGCGGCGCGGGTCAACGACCGCAACGGCGACCTGCCCGCCGACATCGCCCGCCTGATCGAGCAGGCTGCCGACGAGGTCCTGGACGGCCAGCACGACGACCAGTTCCCGCTGGTGGTCTGGCAGACCGGCAGTGGCACCCAGAGCAACATGAACGCCAACGAAGTGATCGCCGGCCGTGCCAACGAGTTGGCCGGCAACAACCGCGGCGGCAAGAGCCCGGTGCACCCTAACGATCACGTCAACCGTTCCCAGAGTTCCAACGACTGCTTCCCCACCGCCATGAGCATTGCCGCGGTGCAAGCCGTGAACAAGCAACTGCTGCCGGCGATCGCCACCTTGTCCGGGGGCCTGGCGGAATTGGCCGCACGGCATATGAAGCTGGTCAAGACCGGCCGTACCCACATGATGGACGCCACGCCGATCACCTTCGGCCAGGAGCTGTCGGCGTTTATCGCCCAGCTCGATTACGCCGAGCGTGCGATCCGCAGCGCCCTGCCCGCCGTATGCGAACTGGCCCAGGGCGGTACCGCCGTCGGCACTGGCCTCAATGCGCCCCATGGTTTTGGCGAGGCGATTGCCTCCGAACTGGCCGCATTGTCAGGCTTGCCTTTTGTGACCGCGCCGAACAAATTCGCCGCCCTCTCCGGCCATGAGCCGCTGGTTACCCTGCACGGTGCGCTGAAAACCCTGGCCGTGGCATTGATGAAAATCGCCAACGACCTGCGCCTGCTGGGTTCCGGCCCTCGCGCCGGGTTGGCCGAAGTCAAGTTGCCGGCCAACGAACCGGGCAGTTCGATCATGCCGGGCAAGGTCAACCCCACCCAATGCGAAGCGCTGTCGATGCTGGCCTGCCAGGTGCTGGGCAACGACGTGACCATCGGCATGGCCGCCAGCCAGGGGCACTTGCAGTTGAACGTGTACAAACCGGTGATCATCCACAACCTGCTGGAGTCGATCCGCCTGCTGGCCGATGGCTGCAACAACTTCCAGGAGCATTGCATTGCCGGCCTCGAACCTGACGCCGAGCAAATGGCCCAGCACCTGGAGCGTGGGCTGATGCTGGTCACTGCACTCAACCCGCATATCGGCTACGACAAGTCGGCCGAAATCGCCAAGAAGGCCTACACCGAAGGGCTGACACTGCGTGAGGCTGCACTGGAGCTGGGCTACCTTACCGATGCCGAGTTTGACCAGTGGGTGCGTCCGGAAAACATGCTCGGCGCTTAAACCGACATCCGCAGCCGCCGGGCCCTGAGCCCGGCGAGCAGCGACGGCGCCAGCGCCACCATCGCCGAGCCCGTCACCACCACCAACGCCCCCACATACCCCAAGGCATTGATCTGTTCGGCTTGCACATAGTCAGGCCACAGCCAGGCCGCCACTGCCACCGCCACAAAGGTCACCAACGGCGTCAACGCCAGCGTCGCACTGACCCGCGAGGCTTCCCAATGCGCCAGGGCTTCGGCAAATGCGCCGTAGGCCACCAGCGTATTCATGCAGCACGCCAGCAGCAGCCACCCTTGCAACGGGCTCAACTGCAACGCCTCCAGCGGGTGCGCCCAGGGCGTGAGCAACAGCGCGCACGACAGGTAGATCACCATCATCACCTGCAATGAATTCCACACCGTCAGCAACTGCTTCTGCCCCAGGGCATAGAACACCCAGATGGTGGTGGCGAGCAGGATCGTCAGCACACCGGCGGTGTAAGTGCCCATGGACGTCAGCAACTCCACCAGGCGTTGGTTGAAGAACAAGCCAAAGCCTGCGATCAGCACCATCAGCCCCACCCCCTGCCCCAGGCTGAAGCGCTCCTTGAACACAAACACACTGGCTACCATCAGAAAGATCGGGCCCATCTGCACCACCAACTGCGCCGTGCCTGGGCTGAGCAATTTCAGGCCCACCAGGTACAGCACGTAGTTGCCCACCAGGCCACACACCGCCATGCCCACCAGCCAGCCACCTTTGGGGCCAAGCACCTTGCGGCTGGGCAGGCGCTTGGTGGCGGCCAGGTAAACGAACAGGCAAGTGCCCGCTACCATGAGGCGAAACCACGTCACGGTGATCGGATCCATCACCTGCAACACTTGCTTGAGCTTGATCGGAAGAATGCCCCACAGAAACGCGGTCAGCAGGGTCAGGAAGAAACCGTAGACCCAGCGGCCGGAAGAGATGTGCATGAGTGCCCCAGATGCCAGAGGAAGTGGAGCAGGCATTCTAGGGGCAAGTCACCGAGTTCGGATACGCGATAGGCTTAAATGTGGGAGCTGGCTTGCCTGCGATGGCGATTTATCTATGCCCACTCTGTCGCTGACCCACCGCTATCGCAGCATAGGTATCTACACAACTTTTTAGGTTGTAGCCGTCAACGGTAACCATGATGCGAAGCGAGTCGCTCTTGATCTTGCTCTGCTTTTGATCTCAGGCGCCCCGTTAAACCACGCTGGCCGGAATTCGACAGGGATTTGGGGGGTAAACCGGCAGGGATGCCGGTTTAGCCGCCCCGCGCCATGGATGGCGCGTGGCGGCGGCCCCCCAAATTACTGGCGGATTACGGGCACACCGAGCCTAGGCGAGGTGCCGAGTGGTGGCCCCCGGTGTCAGGATAGTTGTCGCCTCTCCTGATTTACCCCCAAAGAGCATACCGAGGGCGGAAAGAGGCAGGTTGTGACGTACTATTCACCCGAACG